>CAJWGW010000028.1 GCA_913041175.1 uncultured bacterium | reverse complement strand
GTACGCTTATTTTTCTGGGCATAGCTTCCCAAACAAATAAATATGCTTACGCTTAATAGAATCATTATCTTTTTCATGTGTATATAATTCGTTAAATGTTTTAATTTCAATTAATTAAAAAATCAAGTTTAAGAGATTAAATTTTCATGTGCGTACTCCCTTCTTAAAAAAAGAAATGGTAACAACGGTTGGTGCTTAAACTTGAGTGCCAGATTTCTTCTGACTAAGTCAATTTCATCTGCGAGATGCTAGGCTTCTCAGTAAAAAAACGACCTTTTATTAAATTATCTTCTGCGCTAAAGTCATAACCAAGATCTTTTAACTTATTTAAGTAATTCTTGATTTGTTTCTTTTTACGCTTAGTGTTGTTGTGCAGTTTTGGTTCTTTATATGGCTCTTTGTTTTTTATGACATGATATGCAGCAATAATTATTTTGTGCCCCACGGCAACAAGTGCTTTCTTTTTACCACGTCTTGTAACTAGACCCTCATATTTGCGTTTTAAAAAACCGTCTTTTTTTCTGGTTGCCGCCCAACCACATTCAACCAGCGTGCTTTGCAAGTATTTGTTTCCGTGAACTGTCCTTGCTACTTTTTTTTTCCACCTGTTTCATTGTTACCAGGACTCACTCCAGCCCAACTGCTTAAATGTGTTTCATCAGGAAATCTTGTCATATCAACACCAATCTCACTAATAATGCTAATAGCACTTGCTTTTCCTACCCCATCGATGGTTTGTAAAAAATCAACTTCAACCTGGTAGGCTTTTGTAGCTTCATCGATTTCCGATTCAATACGCTCTATAAGCCGCTCTTTGTCTGCAATGCTGTCTTTATGTAATTGAAGCATAAAACGGTGATGTTTGGTTATTCTGCCTTCCAATGCAAGGCGGAATTCTTTTCTGCTAACTTTTATCTTTCCATGATAAAACTTCATTAGTTCATCAATATCTGTTTTTCCTGCAATAATACTATTGATGATTTTAGCTCCAACAACACCGTTGACATTAGTTAATACACTAGACAATTTTATGTTAGCATCTTCAAGTATTTTAATAATGCGGTTCTTCTCACTTGAAGCTTGTGCTACAACTTTTCTCTTGTAACGTACCAAATCGCGAAGTTCTCTAATCTCAACAGGAGGTATAAAACTGCCCTTAAGTAAACCGCTTAATAATAGCTTGCTAAGCCATCGGCTGTCTTTCTTGTCAGTTTTATGCCCGGGTACATTCTTAACATGTCGGGCATTGACTAGGATTACTTCTAAATCTGTTTCTAAAACATTAAAAACAGGCTTCCAGTAAACACCAGTACTTTCCATTGCTACATGTGTGACTTTTTCTTTTTTGCACCAATCTCTCAAACTTTTCAAAGAACTTGTGTAAGCATTGAACTCCCTGGTCTCCAGTTTATCATTGCTTTTTCGTATTGTGGCCGTGATAAGATCTTTATGAACATCTATACCGCAGCCAACTTTTACAACCTGTACGAATGAAATTTCTTCTTTTTCCATTTTATGTTAACTTTATGAGACAATGTCACAAAGTTACCCACAATATTCATTCTCGGTTGGTGTGCTATTTTTAGCTCATGGGTATTTCATCTTATTAGTAGTTAATTCCTGTAGTGGGCAACACCCAAACAACTCTAAAAAACTAAGTATGAACAATCTAATATATTCATCAAGTCCGTATCTTCTTCAACATGCTGATAACCCTGTGCATTGGCAGGAATGGAGTGAAGAAATACTTCAAAAAGCTAAAGATGAGAACAAACCTTTATTAATCAGTATTGGTTATGCAGCTTGTCATTGGTGCCATGTTATGGAGCACGAGAGTTTTTCTGACGAGGAAGTTGCTGCCTATATGAATGAAAATTTTGTGTGTATAAAAGTTGACAGAGAAGAAAGGCCGGATGTTGACAGGATCTATATGGATGCCGTCCAGTTGCTAAGTGGCAAGGGCGGGTGGCCTCTTAATGCTTTTGCACTACCAGATGGGAAGCCATTCTTTGCTGGAACATATTTTAATAAAAACCAATGGATGGATCTCCTGAGTAAAATCAGTGATTTGTATAAAAATGATTGTGAAAAAGTTTTGGCCTATGCAAATCAGTTAACACAAAGAATAGTATCAAACTCCTTGGTTAGCACCGTCGTTGACAATGAAATAAAATTTGACAAAAGTGAATACGAAA
>CAJWGW010000027.1 GCA_913041175.1 uncultured bacterium | reverse complement strand
CCTGATAAAGGGTTACTTCCAGACACAGCCGCTCAAGGCAGAGAGGTTCAAGCCGAGCCCAGAGCACATCGAACAGCTTCGGGCGCTTGGATATGTTCAATAACTAACAGGTACTCTCAATGAAAATTCAGTTTATGTAACTAAAAACCTTCCACCCGTTTACTGTTGTTTATGTTCAAATTTCCAAAAAATACTTGAGTCTTATTAATTATTTTATTACACTCACTAAAACTTTAAAAAGCAATTTCCTGGCGTTGATTGTTTAAGATAAAAGAGGGGAAGTCTTACATTATGAGACCGACGAAAATAATTGTTTTCCTTGTGGTCTTGATTTTTTCTGCAAGTTTTATTTTATATCTTTATTATTTTAAAAACCGTCACCAAAATCCAAATATAATTCTTATCACGGTGGATACGCTGAGAGCAGATCATTTGAGTTCTTATGGCTATCAGCGCGCAACAACACCTCACATTGACCAGCTTGCAGAGGATGGAACACTTTTTTTACATACCATTGCTCAAATTCCTGAGACCCTTCCTTCATTCTGTTCCATCATGACTTCAAGTTATCCGATTGATCATGGTGTCCGAAAAAACGGTTACAAATTATCGACTGACAAGAAGACTCTTGCAGAAACATTACAAGATAACGGCTATACCACGGCGGCCTTTGTAAGTTCCTGTATGCTGGATTCAAGTACCGGGATTGACAGGGGGTTCCAATTCTATGATGATACTTTGCCAGATGCTTTTCTCCATCTCGCATCCTGTCAGAGAACTGCTGAAAAGACTACTAAATCAGCAATACGCTGGATAGAAAGCAATGCTGAAAAGAAGTTTTTTCTCTGGGTGCACTACAACGACCCACATTCCCTTTATAATCCACCTTCGCCTTTTGATCTCATGTTCTCAAAACACCCGGATGATAATAAAATGGCAAGTAACGTAGATCTTTTTTTCAGAATAATCAAGAACAGAATTAAATTGAATGAGTTGGGCGTCCAGTACATGATAGACCGTTATGATGGAGAGATTGCCTTTATGGACATGCATCTTGGCAGGTTATTAGAAAAATTTAAAGAACCCGGGTTAAAAAACACAATAATTGTTTTTACATCTGACCATGGTGAGAGCCTTGGAGAACACAAATACTTCTTTGATCATGGTGACTTTCTTTATGAGAACCAGATTAAAGTCCCGCTTATAATAAGCCATCCAAAACTGCCTAAAAACCAAATTGTTAGGAGTCAGGTTGAGAGCGTAGATATAATGCCTACCATCTTTGATTTTATAAAGGTTGCAACAGAAGCTAACCTGAGGGGCAGGAGTCTTTTGCCTCTGCTATACAATGAGGATGAGATAGACTTCGAGAAGTTTGCTTTTTCGGAATCAGATATTTGTCAAGAATCCTCGCCAAGGCTATGCTCCCCAATCGGTATTCAGGGCAAGCTTTACTCACTTAGAACAGGGAAGTGGAAATATATACTTGATAAGAACGACCAAAGTGAGCTGTATAATCTCCTCGAAGACCCTCTCGAGATGCAGAATCTTATTGACGAAGAAAAGGAATTGGCTGGATTGTTAGATGCAAGAATAAAAAGCTTGATCGACGGCAAAGACGATAAAGGAGAACAGTCTTTAAGCGAAGAAACCAAAGAGAAGCTGAAATCTTTGGGTTATCTCTAATCAAACACATGACTTGGTTATAGTAAACGAATTTAAGATGTTATCACTATCTTTGTAGTCGCAGCCTTTAGTTTACGCTTTGAACGTAACGAAAACGATACGGTTACCAAAAAATGTAAAATTATGATTGTCGTTTACTGTAATTGGTATAATCAAAATTTTATATTTTGCCGGATGCATTTCTTTTGGATGCCTTCAAGGCATTGAGCTTCTTACCTTCGCTTTTTGTTTCTTCTTTAGTATAGGTTGCAAAATTACATGTCCCATTTGACCTAATATGGTATTTTTATACCTCATAGACTAACTTCCTATGTTTATTACGTTTTGCACTTATTAGTTGAAGTTACGTCTTTAAATGTTAAGGTTAGTTTACTTTAATTTAATTCTTACTTTGGACGCGTGTGGCTTAATTTAAAAAATGTTCAATACAGAGCGGAATTGAGATGATTACAAAAATTTTAAAAAGGTTTTTTGTGCTTTCGATTTTTATTGTATTAGTATTGATTAACAATACTGAAAGTGCTTATGCATA
>CAJWGW010000026.1 GCA_913041175.1 uncultured bacterium | reverse complement strand
GGCTTTCACTTGACGCACTTTCAGTATTCGGAGGCGGGTACTTTCAGGGGGATGTAGAATTTGTAGGAAAAATAAAAGTTGGAAGTAGCGGTAACACCCCAACTGCTGGCGAAATCCGTTGGACTGGCGCTGACTTTCAAGGATACATGGGAGGAGATTGGGTGTCACTAACAGGTGCAGGGCTAGCTTGTACGTCGTTTACATATTCTGCGTGGGGAGAGTGTCAATCGGATAGCACACAGACAAGAGCAGTTCTCACGTCTTCTCCGGCGGGTTGTTTTTGGGTCAATCCTATAACAACACAATCTTGTACACCAATGTCTACACAATGTGAAAATGTTGGAGGAGATTGGCAAAGTGGGCAAAAGGTATGTTATATAAATGGGGCATCATGTCCGTCTGGGTGGAGTAAAAAAGCAAATTATAGTTCTACTCAAAAGGTATCCTGCAATAGAGCTCCTACTGGATGTAACGACTCTTCTTGCACAATGAGTGAACATACAAGAGAGAATAAAGGAATTGAATCATGCAGTCGTCCAAATGGTGGATGGAACTGGGCTACAAATCATTGTGATATGGAGACAGTAACATGTTACGCTACCCAAACCGAAATCGGCTGTACTAAAAACTAAATGCAAACTTAAGTTTCTCGTTTTCTTGCTTGGTTTTTTATAATAATGTATAGTGTATGCAAGAACCTGTCTACAATCTCATGTCGTTTTGAGATTCTCGAAATTTTTAGCGAAAAGTGTATATTTCGACGAAACATATAGACATATGTTGAGGAGAAATAGACGATTTGTAGCAGAAATTTTGAAATTTCAGACGACAAGCTATATCACTTGTTTTTATAATTGCGGTGAGATTGTAGGTAGGTTCTGAGCCGAGAGGCTTTTTAATTTTGTTTAAAATATGGAAAGGGATTACCCACTTGAGAAAGTAAGAAATACTGGAATCATTGCTCATATTGATGCTGGAAAAACAACGACTACAGAGCGAGTGCTGTTTTATACTGGAATATCGCACAAGATAGGCGAAGTACACGAAGGAGAAGCAGTAATGGACTGGATGGAACAAGAGCAGGAGCGAGGTATTACTATCACATCTGCTGCCACAACCGCATTTTGGACACCTACATATGAAGACAAGGCCGACAAGTCCAAATCATTTAGATTTAATATTATTGATACACCGGGGCATGTGGACTTCACAGTTGAAGTTGAGCGTTCTCTTAAGGTGCTTGATGGTGGAGTAGTTGTCTTTGACGGAGTTGCAGGAGTAGAACCGCAGTCAGAGACTGTATGGCGACAAGCTGACAAATATAGTGTTCCAAGGATTTGCTTTATAAATAAAATAGACAGAACAGGTGCAAGTTTTGAGCGTTCATTTGGAACTATCCTTGATCGACTTACAAAAAACGCAGTACGAATGCAGATACCAATCGGCGAGGAAGAAAAACTTGAAGGAGTAGTGGATCTTCTCACCATGAAGGCATATTATTTTGAAGGTGAGATGGGTAACAAGGTGCGAGTTGACGAAATTCCAGAGAATCTAAAAGCTAATGCAGAGAAATTGCGAGGTGAACTTATAGAAAAAGCTGTTGAGAACGACGAAAAGCTTATGAGTGACTATTTGGAAGGAAAAGAAATCCCAGTTGATGCACTTAAAAAAGTTATAAGAAAATCAACGATTGCAAATGAACTCGTACCCGTATTTACAGGGTCAGCTTTGAAGAACAAAGGAGTTCAGCTTGTGCTTGACGCGGTTGTTGATTATCTTCCATCTCCTCTTGATATTCCTCCTGTAAAAGGGATTGACCCAAAGACAGAAGAAGAAATTACACGAGAAGCATCAGACGACGAGCCCTTCGCTGCACTTGCTTTCAAACTCCAAACAGACCCATTCGTTGGTCAACTTACTTATTTCCGTGTGTATTCAGGTACGCTTGAAGCTGGTTCTTATGTTTACAACACAACCACAGGAAATAAAGAGAGAATTGGGCGAATCTTGCGTATGCATGCAAACTCGCGTGAAGATGTGAAGAAGGTTTTTGCGGGAGAAATAGCGGCGGCTGTGGGCCTTAAAAATACCAGGACATCAGATACACTCTGCGACGAAGCAAACCAGATTATTCTTGAGAAGATTGATTTCCCCGATCCGGTGGTAAACCTCCGCATTGAACCTAAGACAAAAGCTGATCAAGAGAAAATGGGGATTGCGCTTAAAAAACTCTCCGATGAGGACCCTACATTTAAAGTTTCCTCTGACCAAGAGACACTAGAGACTATAATTTCCGGAATGGGAGAGCTCCACCTGGATATTTTAGTTGACCGGATGAAAAGAGAATTTTCAGTTGAGGCGAATGTCGGGAAACCGCAGGTTGCATACAAAGAGACGATTCAAAAGCAGGCGGAGGCGGAGACAAAATACATCAAGCAATCAGGCGGGCGCGGGCAATACGGTCATGTCAAGATAAGAATCAAGCCGCTCGAACCTCTTAAAGAGGGTGTTAAAGTGCCAAAGAATATCAAAAGGGCAGAAGGATTTGAATTTATCAACAGCATCAAAGGAGGGGTTATTCCCATAGAGTTTATTCCTGCGGTTGAGAAAGGAATTAAAGAAGGAATGGAGCGAGGCACTGTTGCGGGATACAAACTTGTTGACATATCGGCCGAACTTTTTGATGGCTCGCATCACGATGTTGACTCATCAGAGATAGCGTTTAAGATTGCGGGCTCGAAGGCATTTCAAGATGCTGCAAAAAAAGCAAGTCCAGTTTTACTTGAGCCGATTATGAAAATTGAAATCGTAACACCGGAGAAATTTACGGGTGACATCACTGGAAATCTGAGCTCAAAGCGCGGACAGATTGAGAGTATGGAAGACCGCGGAATGAACAGAGTTGTAAATGCAAAAGTTCCGCTCTCGGAGATGTTCGGCTACACGACGACACTTCGCTCAATGACGGAAGGACGCGCGTCATCTACTATGGAATTTGACCATTACGAAGTAGTGCCGCAGAATGTGGCAGAAGAGATAATAGAAGCGAGAAAATAATTTTACTAAAAAACATGGCACAAAATTTGAACTTAAAAAAGGAGAAGGTGAGTTTGTTGGAGCGGAGACAAGGGCTGAAACAAAAAGGACCTTCAAAACCATTATCCGAGATTTTGAAGGAAAACCCGAACTTCAAGTTAGTAGAGGACGGGATGGGACACTCGCTTTAGCTCTTAAAGAATTCCCCGCCCAAGAAGCAAGGAAGTTTGATACTGCGGAGGAGTTTATTGAGGCAAATAAATCATTGTAATTCGTTTGCCTTTTTTTGAAATTTGTATAGAATGTGGGGAGGAACAGATCTATTAAAATCAAATATAAAGATAAAGAGAGGAGGTAAAAATGAGTGACAATGTTTTAGCTGAGAGCTGTATAGATAAAAAAGATTTAACAGAAATTCTTGAGATAATGACTAGAACAGGTGAAAGT
>CAJWGW010000025.1 GCA_913041175.1 uncultured bacterium | reverse complement strand
CATTAAAAAGCGTTGATTTGCCTACATTTGGCAGACCAACAATGCCTATAGATAGTGCCATGATTTATATTGCTTTCTTGCCAAAATTATAGACCTTCTTGTGCCAAGATTTCTTATTCGCGTCCGTTGCCCGCTCTGACGGGCCAAAAGTAGTAACCTCAACTGGATTAAACCCTGCAAATCCTAAAATGCCGCGTGAAATCTCATTGGTAAAGTCGCCAAAATTAAAACGGATTTTTATAGGATTCATTCCTGCCGCAATAATTACCCGTGCACTTCTTCCTGTAAGAAGCTTTTCCCACTTGGCGGAATCTTCTTTTGAAAACCTGAATGCAAAGCCAGGCAAAAACATCCTATCAAAGAGCCCTTTCAAAAGCGCTGGCATCGTGCACCACCAATTTGGATAAACTATTACCACGTGTTCTGCCCATTTGAAATTCTCCTGTACTTTTATCAAATCTGGCTCAAGCTCTTGTATTTCTTTGTATCCCTTATGCAGAATCGGATCAAATTCCAAATCGCAGATGTTGATTCTGCGAACTTCATGGCCTCCATCGCGTGCGCCCCTCTCATATGAGTCAGCCAAATGTCCGGAGAGTGTGTCACAGTCAGGATGACCGAGTAATATTAAAACTTTTTTCTTATACATGAATTAAATATTCGTATAAATAAAACCCTGTAATTGAAAGCGCTCCTAAAAGCGCAATCCAAAATACAATATTAAGCATTCGCGTCATCGCTTTTTCACTATCAGACATTTTGCAAATCCCAAGAAAACCAAGGAGGTAAAAAATCACAATTGCTATTACGCCTTTCCCTATCCAGTGATGATTAAATGTTTCTTTGAGCCAGTCTTTGAAAGGGCCGTAAAGTTCGCCGAATATTGTCGCAAACACGATAAATGCAATTGCAACTACTGCCGCAATTCCAAATGAACTTATAATTTTGTTTCTTTTATTATCCATATTTTATCTGGCAGCCCCTGATATTACTATTCCGCCCAATGCCATTGATATGGCTATTATGAAAGTTATTAAAGCGACAAGTGCGAGCGTATTGCATAGTCTTTTATTTTCTTTAAGTCTGTCCCCTTTCAGCCATAATGTAAGTAAAACTACAAATGATAAAGCTGGCAGAAAAAGGAATATATGCTCTTTTACTTCCATTATTACAGAATGTACCCATGGAGTCGGACCTTCCTTAATAATCGGCTTAACATTGCTCCCATAATATACAACATAATAATATCCTCCTGTAATCCAAGTTATAATGTATGCAATAAAAGCAATGAGTGAGGATACTTTAAGTGAGCAAATAGGAATGTTTTTCTTAAACAACCATATTACTGTCATATAAGAAGCCATGACGCCAATCACGCCAATGAGAACATGTATAGATAATAATATTGAAAGTGTTTGTGTCATGCTGTTTGTTTTCCTAAGTATAACCTTTTAATAATCTTGAGGATACCTACAACAATGAATACTGCGACGATATAGTAAATCAAAAATGTAGTGTATGAGTACACAGCACTTTGCATTATTCCAAGCACAAGTGCCCCGTACCACGAAGTTATTGAAAGCGATTCGCCAAGCCACATCGGAACCTTTCTCATTTGTATCAAAAGCGCATTAAATACAAGAACTAATATAATCGTCATCTTTGCCCAAAGGCGTGGGTCAAGAAGCCGTTCCTCCTGTCCTGTAAATCTATATTCTAAGAAAAATCCAAAGCCAGATATGACCAAAATAACGAGCCCTATCCTAAGTACTGTAAAGACAACTGAAAGCCATTCCCCTTCCATCGGGTCAATCTTGCCGTCTTTCATTGCTTTCATATAAAGAATGCCGACAAATGTCGCACCGCCTACACCGAGGGCTACTCCTACAAGATGTGCTGTTATGAGAATCGAATGAATATCCATATTACATTATCTTTTTGAGTTCTTCTTGATGGTTTTGCATAACTTCCATCATCGCTGTCATTTGATCTTTCCCCTCCTTCATTTTCGCCTGTGCTTCCTTGGCAATTGTCTGGAAGAGCTCGGGATTCTTCTCAATCATTGAGAGTAGACGCTCCTGCTCCGCCTCCGGCACGTCTTTGAGCTGGGACTTGAGCATTTTTTTCATTAGAAAGTTTTTTAACATAATCTCAATTATAGCTTTTCTTGGAATTCGGAGCAAATGTGAGATATACTTACTTTTATGAATGGAGATAAATTAAATGACTCGGAAAAACAAATATTTGAAAACGCCAAGAAAATACTTGAGAAAAACTGGATAGAGCTTGAAGACGGTGAGGGTTATACTCGCCCTGCAGAGGGCATCTACCCGCTTCAGTGGAGTTTGGACTCCAGCTTCGCGGCTTATGGCTACTCACACTATGATGTACCGAAAGCTATCATAGAGCTCCGCTCACTCTTCAACGGCCAATGGAGCAATGGCTTTCTTCCACACATCATCTTCCAGCGTGAAGTGGAACATTATTTCCCTAACGAAGACTTCTGGGATTCTAAAAATGTAACCGACAAATCCCCACGAGATGTCGGCACATCGGGCATCTCTCAACCTCCTATCGTCGCTATGGCTGTGTGGCATATATATAAACGACTCAAAGAAGATGGAGAAGAAGGAGCGCAAGCGTTTTTGGACGAATTCTACCCTAAGCTCTACAAGCTTCATAAATATTTCCACGAACACAGAGACCCTGAAAATTGGGGACTTGTTACCATTTATCATCCATGGGAATCCGGCTTTGATAACTCTCCTCGTTGGGACTCTGCAATGAAAGTTATAACACCCAAAGACCTCCCCAAATACGAAAGAGTGGACACAAGATACGTGGAAGAAGAAAACAGACCGACTGATGAGAGTTATGACAGATATGTTTATCTCGCACTTGAACTGAAGAAAAAGAATTATGACGATGAACTTATCTACAGAGACCATCCTTTTAGAGTAAAGGACAAGGTAACTTCTTCTATTCTCTATCTCGCAGACAAACGCCTTAAGATGATGGCTGAAACCGCAGGCAAGAACACAAGTGAGATTGACGGATGGCTTAAGGTATTTGAAGAAAACTTAAACAGTAAGCTCTGGAATGCAGATGAAAAATTGTTTTATGATTTTGACCTCAATAAGAATGATTATATAAAAGTAAAAACCGCAGGTGCTTTGATGCCTTTTGCAACCGGTATACTTTCAAAAGAGCAAGTTGATGATGTTTATGAACATATAAAGAGCGGTGATTTTTGCGGAGATACCTCTTGCAAGATAGAGCTTGTTCCTTCAAATGCAGTAAGTGAATCAACTTTTGATGACGACCATTATTGGCGCGGACCTATTTGGATAAATGTAAATTGGTTTATGTGGAAAGGCTTTAAAGAGTACGAAATGAAAGATGAAGCAGATCATGTAAAGAGACACCTTCTTGAGCTCATGGAAAAAGAAGGTTTCCACGAATACTATTCCCCTACTACGGGCAAAGGAGAAGGCGCGAAAGACTTCTCATGGACCGCCGCACTTGCTATTGATATTCTATTTGATGATATGTAGTAGACTTTATTTTTTCTCTCGCCACTTATTTATTTTTTCGTGATGTCCTGAAAGTAAAACTTTTGGTACTCGGTGTTTTTTATCTTTGTACTCAAGAACTTCTGGGCGTGTGTAGACGTCTTTGCTTGCAGTCCTTCCCTCTTCTATTGAGTCCTTGTTGCCAAGTACTCCTTTTATCTGCCGTGCCACAGCATCTAAGATAATCATCGCAGGAAGTTCTCCTCCTGTGAGCACATACGGACCAACCGTCACAACTTCAGCTTTTAATATTTTTCTTACTCGCGCGTCCACTCCTTCATATCGCCCTGCGATTATCACGATGTCTTTGTATGTTTTTGAGAGTTTTTTGGCATAAGTATTATCAAACTGCTTGCCGTTTGGAGCGAGAAAAATTATTTTCACCTTTTTCTTCTTGCCAACTGCTTTCTCCACTGCTTTAAGCACTGGTAATGCTTCAATAACCATTCCGGGACCTCCTCCATAAGGACTCTTATCAACTCGTCTATTATGTTTGCCTGCCCCGTGAAAAATCTTTGATTTTCTTTCGGGGTCTTTAGTAAAGTCGCGAGGATTATAAAATTTGATTTTTATTTTTCTCTCTTTAACTGCACGCGCGACAATAGACTCATTTATATATGAGTCAAAAGCATATGGCAATAATGTGATTATATGAAAATTCATAGTATTTAATAGAAAATCCGTAGTACAAAAGTACT
>CAJWGW010000024.1 GCA_913041175.1 uncultured bacterium | reverse complement strand
ACAAAACAGTGTTAGTCTTGAATCAATTGGTTACTATTGTCCTGATGAAACATCCTCCTACTTAAGCGGTGGATACTACACACAAACAAGTGGTTCATGTACTTATCTGTCACCAACTCTCTCTGGTAATAGATATGGAGACCTATTTAAAGGTACAATTGCAAGTTCAACGATCGTAAACGGACATTCCCTTAGCTCAAATGCAACAAGTACTCAAGGCGGAGATACTCTCTCAAGCCCTGTACAGGGAGAGAGTTACTTCACTGCTATATACGTAAACCGCACAGGACTTGCGTACAATGACGTTACAGATTTCAGAAGTTACTTCCAAACAGGTGGTACTGCTCCACCGCATCTTGATTATGGAGTATTAGAATGGCTCTATGGGGTAGAGCCGTAGAAACTTCAGACGTCGGATGTCTGAATTTGGGGATTGACAAAAGGTGTGGATGTAATATACTTTGCGTAGCAAGTTCTATATAAATACAATTCAATTTTCAGAAAGGAATATTCTTATGGAAGATTCGATTACAGTCAAAGAGGGGGTTCCAGAAAATGCTTCTATGTTTATTATGAAAATCTCTACTAACTTTAAAGACTATGGTAGCGGTAGCAGTAGTGAACGAGAAAAAACGGTAAATAATAATTTTAGAGAAAGCAGAATCAATTTGTTTTTTGAAGAACAATTTACAAGAATAGTTGGAAACAATTGGATACCTTTTTTCAACATGTATGAATACATGACAGGTAGAAAAGGAATTATTTTTTGTGTTGCAATATATGAAGCAAAAGAGGAAGTAGAAAAAGTATCAAAGGAGATACAAAGATATAAAGAAATTACTGATTTGTCCTTTACTCCATACGATGGAGAGCTAATAAGGATGATAGCAGAACCTCCTAAAGAGACTTTGGCTATGGCAGATGATTGAAAAACTAAACTCATTACTCAAAGGCCGTTCGGAAAGGAGCGGCCTTTTTATACCACCCAAAACCACCAGCTTTAGCTGGTGGTTTTCATTTGACACAAAATATATATCTTGATACACTCATATTCATAAGGACTGGAGAAGGTGGGTGCCCATAAGGGGCTTAATTTCCTATTTAGGTCAGACACCTCTCCGCCAGCTGGCGGATTAGGGGTGATATCTCTAGGCCTGTTTAACAGGTATTTTTTTATCAAAAATTTACTATGGCATTAACAAAAGATAAGAAAGGAGAAATCCTTAAAAAGCTAAATGATATCTTTGGCAATTCCGAATCAGCAGTATTTGTGAGTTTCAAAGGATTGAAAGTCGCTGATACTGCTGAGATGAGGGATGCGCTTCGCGCAGAGGACGTAGGATATTTTGTTGCTAAAAAAACATTGATAAAGCGTGTACTTAGTGAAGCTGGACTAAAAGGAGAGATGCCCGAGCTTTTGGGTGAAACTGCAGTTGCATATGGTACAGATCTTACAGCACCAGCGAGGGGAGTTCAGGAGTTTGCAAATAAGTTTAAAGACAATATTGCAATCTCAGGAGGAGTCTTTGAAGGGCGGTATATGGATAAAGCGGAGATGACAGAGATCGCTTCTATTCCATCACTTCCTACGCTCTTAGGAAAATTTGTGAATATTATTAATTCACCGATCCAGAGATGCGCTATAGCGTTAAACGAGATTGCAAAGACAAAAGAAGCTTAGATCAGACCTACCTGCCTGCCGGCAGGCAGGTAGCACAAAGCAAAGCTTAATTATTAAAATAATAAATTATTAATATGGCAGAATCCAGCCCAAGGCTGGTCGGCCTCGGGCCGAAAAAATAACTAAAAAATATTATGACAGATGAAAATAAAAAAGAGAAAGTAAAAGCTGAAGAAAAAGCTCCAGAAGCTCCTAAAGAGGAAGCTCCAAAGGAAGAGCCAAAAGCGGAAGAGAAAAAAGAGGAAACTAAACCTGTAAAAGTTCCAGCTAAATTCAAGAAAATTGTTGAGGAGATTGAAAAAATGTCAGTCATGGAACTCAATGAGCTCGTTAAAGTTTTTGAAGAGAAGTTTGGCGTTTCAGCTCAGGCTGTAGCTGCAGCACCAGCAGCAGGTGGGGCAGATGCCGGAGACGAAGCCCAAGATTCCTTTACAGTTGAACTTACAGCTGCAGGAGAACAGAAGATTGCTGTTATAAAAGCAGTCAAAGGGCTCCTCGGCCTTGGACTAAAAGAAGCAAAAGATATGGTTGACGGTGCTCCATCAGTAATGAAAGAAAGTGTTAAGAAAGAAGAAGCAGAGGAGATAAAAGCTAAAGTTGAAGAGGCAGGTGGTACAGTTACTCTTAAGTAACTGTAGGCCGGAAGCGCGCGTGCCAAAGCACGAGGGAGCGCTGAGGCGTGGTCAAGCGCACTTAGTATTTTGCGAATATTTGGAGTAAAATACTTAGTGACGGGTGACAAGTTACGCTTAAATAAACTCCACTCCACAAGCTTCTTCTCAAAGGCACGCGTCGCACTCCCAGCGTGAGCGCGCGCTCAGTCTCGGCCTTGCTCTTTCATTTTCACAAAAATGAAAACCCTGCCCGCTCGGCCTACGAAGTCCTTTGAGAAAAACTTGCTACGTTCCGACGACGAACTGCGCAAGGCTTTTGAAAAGTATATACCTCGTTTTGACAGAAAAAAGAGTCCTAATTGGGACTCTTTTTTGGTGTTTGTCAATTTTGATATTTTGACGTGAGGGTGGTAAAATACCTCCATGAAAATCTTAGGAAAACTCTTCGGGAGTCCTGCCATGGTTAAGCTTCTTCGCCTCTTTCTCTTTAATCCTGAACAAGTTTTTACAAACAAGGAAGCTGCGACACGCGCAAAAATTACTCTTGATACAGTACGCCTTGAGCTTTCAATCATGAAGCAGATGAACTTTATAAAAAAGAAGACGGATTATAGAGCTGTTTTATCAAAAAGAGGGAAAAACAAAACAACAAAAAGAAAAAGAGTTTCAGGATGGATTTTAAATGAAAAGTTTCCGTATTTAGAGCAGCTTCAGGATTTTTTGATGAGTGCAACTCCAATTAAACACAAAGATATTCCAAAAAGACTTGGTGCCTCCGGAACCATTAAGTTAATAGTGGTTGCAGGTATGTTTATAAGAAACCAAGACAGCCGTTTGGACATATTGGTAGTTGGGAACAATATAAGAAAATCACAGCTTGAAACGGCCATAAAAGCTATTGAATCAGAGCTTGGAAAAGAGCTTCGTTACGCTGTTTTTGACACACAAGAGTTTAAATATAGGCTTGGCGTCTACGATAGATTGATTCGTGACGTGTTTGATTATCCTCATGAGATTATTTTAGATAAAATTGGCGTTGAATCAGAGTCAAAAAGCTAATATAGAACTAACTTTGTGGTTATCCACACTTAAAGCAGGAAAATAGTAAATAATAGTGCAGATAAGATGATAGAATATAGGTACACATGGTTCTCATGTGCAATTAATATAAAGGTCGTTTGTCCTGCCTAAGCAGGGCGCAATATTTTTTAGTAGTGTTAAATGCCTAGGCAACCCCGCCTGTTAGCGGGGCTAAATTATAAAGCATGTTAATACAAACATGGAGCGAAGTCCTAACGCAGTCATTTAAAGATCTATGGCTTGGCGTTATTGACTTTGTACCGAATCTTATTATAGCGCTTGTAATATTCATTATTGGATGGATTATCGGCGCAGTACTCGGACGAGTGGTAGATCAGATCATAAGGTCTTTGAAAGTAGACAACGCGCTCCGCGGAGCAGGTCTTGATGATGCATTCGGACGAGCAGGTTTTGACCTTAACTCAGGCCGATTCTTGGGAGGCTTGGTTAAGTGGTTCATCATTATCGTATTTCTTGTAGCATCTCTTGATGTTTTGGGACTTACGCAGGTGAACACATTCTTGCAGGAAGTTGTTCTGCTTTACCTTCCACAGGTAATCGTGGCAGTGCTTATACTTCTTGTTGCGGCAGTCATTGCTGAAGTTATGCAGAGACTTGTCATCGGAGGAGCAAAAGCTGCAAATATGAAGTCAGCTAATTTCCTCGGAAGCGTTACGAAGTGGGCTATTTGGATTTTTGCAATCCTTGCAGCACTCTTCCAGCTTGGTGTTGCGGCAGCGTTTGTCCAGACACTCTTCACAGGTGTCGTTGTAGCGCTTGCGCTCGCAATAGGGCTTTCTTTTGGCCTTGGAGGGCAGGATGCAGCTGGACGATATATCGGCAAGCTTCGAGGAGACATCTCTGAGAAGAACTAAACTCTACATATATACGTAAATAGTACTATTTAAACCACCCCGTCGCTCGCGAGCGACGGGGTGGTTTTGTGTTTATATCCACAATTTAAAAAAAAGAAAAGAGAAATTAATGTATAATATATATATGCAAAAAACGATTACCAAATTCTTAATACTAACAATCATCCTAACTGCAGCACTCTCAGTCAACTATC
>CAJWGW010000023.1 GCA_913041175.1 uncultured bacterium | reverse complement strand
TTAGTTTTTAGTACAGCCGATTTCACTTTGTCTCATGATTCCTAACGATAAACATAACCCCAAATTTCTGGTCCAGGTTCGCACCATTTACTGCTACCACCTTTACCAGGAGTATACCAGCATCCTGTGCAATTTGATTTTGTGGTGCAATTCATACTTTGATACCCATCACAGTACACCTGTTCACAACTACCGGTCGGCTCATACGACGCTGTACACGACTTTGTTGTTATAGGTGAACCTCCTAAACAATCAGGTGGTGAAGTTGAAGTTACTGTTCTGGTCCGTGTAGTTGGATTACAAGCTGACCATTCAGAATAACTAAAAGTACATACTGATACTACTACTGTTTCACCACTTACTAAAGATACCCACTGTGTTCCGTCATATCCTTCAAAGTCAGCTCCGGTCCAGCGTATTGTGCCAGCATTTGTGTTTGTTGTGTTTCCAACTTCTATTCCTCCGTCAACGTCCAAATTTCCCTGAACATATTCAGAACCAAACACAGACAGTGCATTCACAGATAACCCTCCATCCTTCACCTGATTAGTTGAGCCAACATGGATTGGCGCAGATGTATTTCCACCCGGTGGAGCTTGGGTTGGTCCTACCCACGCAGCGAAAAGGTAGTTGACCGAGAGAGCTGCGGTTAGGATGATTGTTAGTATTAAAAATTTGGTAATGTGTTTTTGCATATGTTTATATAATACAATATTTTTGATTTATTTTAGGAATATGTGTGAATAGTATTTATTCAATTTTATCAATTGCACTCTTTAAACGTGAAATAGTTTCTTCTTTGCCGAGAACTTCTGCAAGCTGAAATGGATCTGGAGATTTATTCCGCCCCGAAAGTGCGTATCTCATCGGCCAAAGCACTGAACCCTTTCCTTTTTCTTCCGCGTATTTCCAAATAACATTTTTAATCCCCTCTCTGTTAAATTTATTATCAGAAATCTTTTCAAGAGAATCAGAAACTATTTGCAGATGTTCCGCAACAACATTCAAATCTGTTTCAGTCTTCCACAATAAATCTTCTGCTTCATATTCAGGCTTTTTAAAATAATAGTCCAACTCCCCTTCTTCTGCCATTTTTTTGACATCACCGAATGTATTTATTCTCTCTACAATAATAGGTATAACTTTTTCTAAAATTTCATCTTCATAAGGAAGATTTTCCTTTATATTTTCAAATATCTCTTCGTTAGACATCTTTTTTATGTATTCCCTATTGAACCAATTCAGTTTTTCAATATCAAACACAGCTCCACCTTTATGTATCTTTTCAAGGTCAAATTCCTTAATAAGTTCATCTAGGCTGAATAATTCCCTATCATTCCCCGGATTCCAGCCCAATAGAGCCATATAATTGACCAAAGCGCTAGAAATATAGCCTTTTTTACGATATTCGCTTATTGATGTAGCGTTCTCTGCCCGTTTGGACATTTTGGACCTATCTGAAGCCAAAATGAGCGGAATATGGGCATATTTAGGTCTATTTATACCCAAAGCTTCCTGTATTAGTATCTGACGGGGAGTATTGGAGATATGGTCTTCTCCACGGATTATATGAGTAATGTTCATCTCATGGTCGTCCACAACAACTGCTAAATGATAAAGAGGTTCATCAATACTTCGAGCTATGACAAAATCACCAAGTTCTGTGGTGTCAAACTCAATTTTACCGCGAATCATATCGTCAAATTCAACTTTTTTACCCTTATTCTTAAGTCGTACTACTTCTATTTGCTTACCTTTCTCTGCCTTGCTTTCTTCTTTTGACAGATATGCTGTTTCAGAATCAAGCATCTTTTTAATGTGTTTCTTATATATGGCAGTCCGTTCTGATTGTTTGAAAAGCTCATCACTTTTTAAGCCAAGCCATTCAAGACCTTCTATAATATCCTTTTCAAACTTTTTTTTACTACGTTCTTTGTCAGTGTCCTCAATGCGTACTATAAACTCTCCCCCATTTTGCTTTGCAAAGAGATAATTAAACAATGCGCTTCGGGCAGTGCCGATATGCAACTCCCCTGTCGGTGAAGGAGCGATTCTAGTTTTAATTTGATTTTTATTCCTCATGTTTTAGTGCTGTTGCGATAATCGCCTCTGCGATTTTGCGTGCAGCATTTGGTTTGGCGAAATTCTGTGCGCCATTTCTCATATTTTTCTGCAGTATCTTATCGGAGATAATACGACTGATTTCAGAAATAAGTAAATTAGGCGTAAGATTCTTTTCCTCCATTACAATCCCCGCTCTTGCTCTTGCATAAGAAAAAGAATTCTTTCTCTGATGGTCTCCGTTTGAATCAGTTATTGGAATTATAATACTCGGCAAACCCCACGCAGCAATTTCAAATATGGCGCTCGCTCCCCCGCGAGAAATTACTAAATTAGCAGCGCCCGCTGACATCCGCATAGCAAGAGTGTTCAAAAAGCCGAAAGCTTTATATCTGTGTCCAAATTCTGTGTCCTCCAATATTATTCTTGCTGTGGATTTTATATCTTCTAAGTTTTTCTTTCCAACCTGATGAATAATCTGGTATTTTCCAATAAGTTTTGGAAGTGCTTCCATAACAGTATCGTTTATTTTCTTTGCCCCTTGCGAACCACCGAGGATTAAAATAGTAGGAATATCTTTTTCAAGTTTTAAGTATTCGTGTGCACCTCCCCCTGCAACTGTGAATACCTCTTTTCTCACTGGATTACCAGTGTATGCAGTCTTTGTCTTATCAAAATATTTTTCAGCTTCAGGAAATGAAACCGCGATTTTACGTGCAAACTTTCCGGCCCAGAGATTTGCTCTACCTGGCACCGCATCTGACTCGTGGATTATAATAGGGATACGGAAGAACTTTGCAGCAATTACAGTCGGGAAACTTGCGTAACCTCCTTTGCTGAATACTACATCAGGATAAATAGTAAAAATCTGGAAAATTGTTTTTATAACTCCCCACCCTGTTTTAAAATAATCAATAAAATTCCAGATAGAAAAATATCTACGCATTTTCCCCGCAGGACTTTTTTTAAATTTAATATCGTTTTCATAAAGAGCTCTTTTATCAAACGGCGTTGGCGCAATATAGTAGAACTTCGGTTCAAGAAGTCTTTGTTCTTTTACAATATTGCGAATTTCTCCTGCAACAGCAATTATTGGATAAAAATGTCCACCTGTCCCTCCTCCTGTAAATACTATTTTCATATTTTTCTAAATTTTGAAATGTTTAAAATTATTCCCACTTCCGCAAGTGCAAACAAAAGTGCACTTCCACCATGACTTATAAATAAAAGTGGAAGTCCAGTGAGTGGCATTACACCAAGCATCGCTCCTATGTTTATAAATGACTGCGATACTATAAGTATAACAATTCCCACAGTAAGCAGTCTACTGAAATTGTTCGGCGCATATCCTGCAATTTTAAGCCCTCTAAATGCTAAAAATAAGAATAATGTAATTATTATAACACTTCCTATAAAACCGAACTCCTCTGCCGCAACGGCAAAAATAGAATCCCCTATCGGCTCCGGCAGATATTGGAATTTTTGAACACTCTGTCCGAATCCTCTTCCGAAAATCTCTCCAGAGCCGATAGCAATGAGCGATTGCTTGATCTGCCAGCCGGAGCCTAAAGCGTCACTTGCTGGATTTATAAATGTAATAATTCTATCTTTTATATACGGCTGTATATATGCAAGTAAAGTTAGTCCTGCTACAGCAATTGCACCGAGTGAAAATATATCCCGCCAGCGTGCGCCTGCGGCAATAAACATTGCAAGTCCTGTTACGAGGATTACAATAAAAGTTCCAGTATCAGGCTGGGAAAGAAGTATTGTGCCAGTAATGCCGAGAAGTATTATGAACGGAATTATTCCATGTCCGATGGTGTGTATCTTGTCTCTTACATTCGTAAGCCATGCAGCAAAATAAATGACAAAACCGATTTTGAGCATTTCAGCGGGTTGGAATGTAACTATACCAAGGTCAATCCACCTCTTCGCACCACTTGATTCAAGACCAAGAGAAGGAATGAAAACCAGAAGTGTTACTGCCGCTGAAAACAGAAATATATAAAATGCATATTTTCTCCAGAAGGTATATTTAATTTTTGAAGTAGCGTATAGCGCTACCCCACCAAGGAAAATGCCAAAGAAAAGCTGGCTAAACGCGACTGAAGAAAACTTCACACTCTCACGCGCAAGAAGTCCGAGTGATGCAGATGTGAAAATAAAAAATCCTGCAACAACAAGGATAATAACTGTTATTAAAAATGGGCGGTCAATCTTTCTATGCATTGAGTTATTATACCAAAAATCTCCGCTTAAAGTGGAGATTTTGGGTGATTCTATAATTTAGTTAATTTTTCTCGCAACCGATTTCAATTCGGATGGCAGTAAGCGATGTCTTATTACAGAAACGCCTTTGTTTCCTTGCTGATGTTCCTTTATACATATGACATACTTCTACTGCTGTATTGGTTCTAAAATGTTGTCCAGTAGAACAAGAGAATTGGCGTAGATTTCCATAGCATGGATTAACAGAACCACTTTTTCCTATTGTACTGCTATAATTTTCTTTTTGTGTCCACCCAGACGGACAGCTTGTGTTAGGGAAATAGCAAACACCTTGAGCATCCACCCAGCTTCCTCCAACATTAATACAGTCAGTATAATTCGGGTCCACCACTACTACTGCTTCACCACTCAC
>CAJWGW010000022.1 GCA_913041175.1 uncultured bacterium | reverse complement strand
ATATATGGCATTATCTCTGCAAAGAAGCCCTCGGTTGCGCTATTTACTCTGTCTGCTGTCTCTTCAAATACAGCGGTAGCAGAAGTGGATGTATCTGCAAAACTGTCTTGGATGCTGTTGTAAAAACCTATTGAGGCAGTTTCTGCCGTGCCTTTCAGAGTATTTCCTAAGTTTGTCCATTCTTTTCTATCCCCTCTTGCAAGAGAATCTATTTTTTGGGAGATATGTACGATATATGGCATTATCTCTGCAAAGAAGCCCTCGGTTGCGCTATTTACTCTGTCTGCTGTCTCTTCAAATACAGCGGTAGCAGAAGTGGATGTATCTGCAAAACTGTCTTGGATGCTGTTGTAAAAACCTATTGAGGCAGTTTCTGCCGTGCCTTTCAGAGTATTTCCTAAGTTTGTCCATTCTTTTCTATCCCCTCTTGCAAGAGAATCTATTTTTTGGGAAGTTACTATCGCAAGTAGTTTTGTTTTATCCATTCCATTATGAATACCTTTTACAATCGGCTTTGCAAACTCGCTCATATCAAATTCTGCAATCGCATTCAAACTTAAAATTGCGGCATTGGAAACTTTTTCATATCCCGCTTTTGCAATATCAGTATCTTTTACAAAATATCCTCCGGTGACAACTGCGAGCGCTATTGTAACTGCGATTGTCTTTTTTACAAATTCATATTTAAAAAGTTCAGGTACCTTTGATAGTCCGGATAAGACGGACTGCATTTTCTTTTTAATTTCTTTGTCGCTCTTGGAATATTTATAATCCTGGATTCTTTTGCTTGAGAGATTTTTGTGTAGCTGCTTTTTCTGCAGTTTATTTTGTTCAACAAAATCATTGAGAGATTTCTCTTCAACATACCATGTTCGTCCGACCATCCTTCCTGAAACTTTCCCCTGACGCGCAAGACGAGCTACATAATCGTTCGTGTAGCCAGAAATCTTTCCAGCATATCCGGAAGAAAAATATTTTTTATTATTGAAGATAAGTCTATTGTTCATGTCCTTTATAATGTCTTTTTATCTTTGCTCTATGATGATACGAATTACCTATATTTTACAACAAAAAATCATCTTAAAGGACATCTAAAATAGCGAGAATGTGGATAACTTTCGTCAATCTGTTCTGACGAAATGTCTTTTAGATTCGTAGAGGCAAAATTGCGTTTTTGAGTACAAAAAGCATCCAAATTTTAGAAAAATATGGAATTGATATCCTGATTTCGTATTTAAAACAATATAACAAAATAATGGACATCAATTGACTCATTTATTCCTATAATGATTGCTTTTGCAGTTCATAGAGAGTTTATAATTACTTAAATTAAAGCGTAATTATTCAAATAAGAAATTTTTAAAGAATGCTATTTTTTGATAAAAATTATTGCCAAAAAGATACGGAATGGTGTTTTTATATAAATTTTATAGTCATTTTTACGCAAATATATATAGTAATATCGTGTTATATAATAAAAATAATATTATATGTTAATTGTAGTGATAATTATTGAAATCATATTGAAAAATAAAGATATTTCGTCTATATAATATATAATATTATATATAACTCTGACGAACTGTCTTTATTTTTAGCTATATAGTTTAATTAACACGAAATAATATAATAATACTAATGTTCAAGCGTTATAGCTTTGTTTTAGGCACTTAATATCATATATTGTTACTAAATTGTCGCGTAGTTATATGATAATTAGATTACGAATGATGTATAAAAAAATCGCACTTGATAATTTATGAGTGCGATGCACCACATTATAGGTAATATAGCACTTTGCTATAAAAAACGCGTGGTGAGCCATTTTGAGCCTCGTTTAGTGTAATTAAATAATATAAATCTTTATTTATTCTTTATTTATATAGTGTAGAAAAGAAATTATTGGTTGTGTTAAACCGAGCTTGGCATATTATTGCTATATTGATTTGCCTTTGAGGTATATTTTAATTTAAGCATTGTAACTTCTAGCTATCTTGTCTAAACGAGATTTATTATAGAGCTTTAAGTGTATTCGCCAGTTGGATACTTGTATTAATGTCAGTTTTGTCTTTGGATGAATAGTGCACCACTTGTTCAAGTGTAAATGTACCAGCGACAAGGAGTGTTCCTGCTAATATAAGTACTGTCGCTATGGATGCAAACATTGGAGACCTTCTGTGTATCTGTTGAGGCACTATAGGCTGCCGTCTTATAATTTGCCTCTCCTGCCTTCGTAAAGGCACTGGATATCTTCTTATATTTACGGCTGGTTTCTCAATTATATGCACAGGAACTTTCTGCACCTCTTCTTGTATGTCCTCAATTTCTTCTTCCGGTTCCTCATGAACTATTTTATTGATTTCAGGATAATTTGAACGCTCATCACTGCTGTAATACATTGGTTCGAGTTCTATTTTCCTGTATTCTATTTCTTTTTTTTCATTGCCTTGCTCTTTCTTGAAGCTCTTTTTCTGTGCAGTAATGACTCTCTCATTAATATACCAATTTCTCCCTACAAGTCTACAGTCTATTTTGTCGGCACGACACATCTGACCGAGGTAATCGGTGGTGTATCCTGCCAATTTTCCCGCTCGTTTAGACGAGATATACTTATTTCCTGCAAAGATTAGTTCGTCCATATTACTTATTATTATACTCTACCCCAGAAATACCTTATAATCAGCATCTGTGGAAAACTCCCCTATTTAACCGTCTGTAGCCATTTTTTTGTGTTATAAAAACTACGCAAGCTTCTTTTTGAGAGACTTCGCGGAACGAGTATTTCTTTTTAAAAACACCTAAAATTTCGAGCGAAATATAGTCTCACTAAAAAGCCTTGCACAGTTTCGCATCAGCGAAACGAGCAGAGCAAAATTTGTCGCAACAAATTTATGTGTGCTTTTTAGGGAGAGCTATGTGAGCGAGTATTTTTAATACTTTCTTACTTTAGAAGTTCTATGAAAAGTTTTTTTAGCACTTCTGGGTTTGCACTGCCACCTGTCATTCGCATACCCTGCCCTATTAGAAATTGTAGTGAAGTTTCTTTTCCGTTTTTATATTCATCCGCAACTTTTTTGTTCTCTGCAATTATTTTCTCTACGATATTTTTCAACTCACCTTCGTCACTCTTCTGCAGTAAATTTTTCTTTTTTGCTATTTCACTTGGACTTCCTCCCCTATCGTACATCTCTTTCAAAATGTCTTTAGCACCCCGAGATGAGATTTCATTTTTATGTATCATTGACATCAACTGCGCAAAACTCTCCGCAGTAATATTTTTATGTAATTTCTCACTTGAGTCGGCGTCAGTTTTTATGAGTCCTGCAATATCTGATGTGATGTAGTTGGACGCGGTTTTGATTAATTTTTTGTCCCCCTTGAACTCCCCAACTACCGCATCAAAGAGTTTTGAAAGATACGAATCTCGCACAAACATATCGGCATCCTCCTTTTTAATATCATATTCATCTACATACTTCCCTCTCTTCTCCCATGGTAGCTCTGGAAGCTGACTCTTCAAACTCTTCTCTTCAAGCTCTTTCATCTTATTTATATAAAGCTTCGGTAAATCTGGGTCAGGAAAGTACCTATAATCAGCAGAACCCTCCTTTATACGCTGTGAAAAAGTCTCTTGTTTGCCTTCATCCCATCCACGAGTTTCTTGCGCTACTTTTCCACCTTCATCCAGTAATTTCTCCTGTCTGTTGATTTCATATGAAATAGCGCGTTCAACAGCGCGAAATGAGTTGAGATTCTTAACTTCTACTTTTGTACCCAGATTACCGTTTCCTTCTGGTTTAATTGAGATATTTGCTTCAACGCGCATCTCGCCCTTTTCCATATTCGCCTCTCCTACCTTAAGCGTTCGCAGTAAAAGCTGTAATTCTTTGGCAAAAAGACTTGCCTGAACACCATTTTCAATAACTGGCTCTGTCACAAGCTCCATAAGAGGTACTCCCGCACGATTAAAGTCTATTAAACTGTAGTTGCTAAAATGTGTTGATTTTGCTGTATCTTCTTCTAAGTGTATACGAGTAATATCTATTCCCTCTAGACTGCCCCCTGAAACAAGTGGATATTTGTACTGACTAATCTGATATCCTTTAGGAATATCGGGATAAAAGTAGTTTTTGCGGTCAAATTCGGTAAAATCTGCCAATTTACCTTCTACTGCAACACCAACTTTCAAAACACTCTTTACTGCTTCCTTGTTTATAACAGGCAAAGTCCCGGGGTGTGCCATACATACTGGGCATATATTTACATTGGGCATATTCACATCTGGGTCATTTTTAGAATTGCAGAACATTTTCGTCTTTGTTTTAAGCTCTGCGTGTATCTCCAGCCCAATTGTCGGCACATATTTCATATTCTTAATGATATCATAATTTAGCGTTTTATCTGTCCTATACGGCTTAGACGATAGATTTTATATACGATATAGGTAAATCCGAAGAAAAGCACTACCCCAGCAGAAAATACTATGAATGTCATGTATTGCTTTTGCGCCAAAGCGTCACCAATGTACGCAAATATAAAAGCAAACGGGGTTATACCTACAACCGTCGCTAGTGTGTATTTTTTGAAGGAGATTCTACTTAGGAGTCCGACAGCATAGCTTAAAAGGTCAACGGGTAAAATAAAGCGCAAAAGCACAAGTCCGAAGAATTCAACATTTCCCGAAAAATATTTCTCGTATTTCTCTAATCTTTCAAGTGATATGAAAGCAGTGAGTAAAGGCTTACCAAGATGGCGCGCTATCAGAAACGCAATTACCGCACCGAGTGTCCAACCTGTGATGCTATAAATACTTGTGAGAAACGGTCCAAATATTGCGCTTGCAGGCACAACAAGAGGAAGTGCGGTCAAAGGCGCAATGACTGTAACAAAAGCAAAAAGAAGAATAAACGAAATTGCTCCTACAATATCGTCTTGTATAAACTGACTAAAGTAGTCTATGAATGTTCCTGTGCTTGCAATATATATGGCAAGCGCAACAAAAACAAAAAACAAGATGTGGGAGGATTTGATTGATTGCCAGTTTAATTTAAAAAAAGACATTCTTTAAATATTAGCACTATTTTAGGAAGGCGGAAACCACCCCGCGCGCCTAAGGCGCGCGGG
>CAJWGW010000021.1 GCA_913041175.1 uncultured bacterium | reverse complement strand
TGACTCCGGCAGTTTTAATCCTTCAGCCGATTCAAGGCCTCCAAGATAAAGGCTGCCGTAGTCGTCTTCTTTTTTCTTGAGAGCTTCTTTGCGTCCATATTCAATTGCTTCTTCTCTTTCTTTACTAAGTTCTTTTTGCTCTGGTGTCATCATATCCTCAGCTTTCTTTATTTCTTCTTCTGATGGCTGATATTGTTCTGGTGATTTTGGCATATTTTTCTAAAATTTAGCTTGTAATCTCTATATGATAGAATCATACCATTATTCGCTGGAATACAAATAGGATGTTCCATTCTAAATTCAATGAGTTCAACTTATTTTGTCCACTTTTAGTATATATCATTATACTCTTTTCTAATCTCTCTTGGTAGTTCTTCTGTTTACTAGAATACATTGTTTTCACTATCATTTGAGATAGTCTCTAACTCACGACCAAAGAGTAGCCACCAGTTTAGCTCTGAAACAATCTGGTTCCAATTTTGTCCCACTTGGGTCACCTTATTTTTGATTTTAAATGTGGATATTTTAATCTCAACACGTTTTTTTCAGCCGATTCAAGGCTACTAAGATACAGAAGTGGCACATGCAGTATTCACCCACATCGCCATTGAAATCCTAATTAGACGCTTCTGCTTTGATTTCCTTTCCAAAGCGGTATCTGTTCCATGTTCTCTCGTGGAAATAGAAGAATATGAATTTAAGCGCCTGAATAGCGCCTGCCTCTACAAGCGACATTCCAAAATCTCCTGTAAAATAAAAAAGTACTACAAAAGAAACTGTGAAGCCGACAACAAACCAACTTACTGATTTTAGAAATGTTCGCGGATGGCGTTCATGAAATATCATTGTCCCTATTCTATCATCTTTTTGAACCTTTCTATAATCTCATCGAGTTATCCACAGTTTGACAGCTGTACATAGAGGAATAAAATAAAGGACATAGATGTCCTTTATGGATAACTCACTAAAATGTTCAATAATAACAATAGAATAGAGATCAATGATAAAAATATAAAAAAGGCGGATCTTGTCGTCGGAATTCCCTCCTACAAAGAAGCAGGTAATATCGCATTTGTTGCTGAGCAGGCATCTTTGGGTTTGAAAAAATATTTCCCAAAATATAAAAGTGTGATAATAAATGTAGACAATAATTCTCTTGACGGCACGAAAGAGGCTTTCTTAGGAGCTAGGACAAAAGTCCCGAAAATCTATATTTCAACACCGCCTAAAACCACGGGAAAAGGCAATAATTTCTATAATCTTCTGAATGAAATACGCGCACTTAACGGAAAAGCGGTAGTTGTGATTGACGCCGACATCAAAAGTGTCACGCCTGAGTGGATACAGTCATTTCTTAATCCTATCTTAGAGAAGAAATATGATTTTATTACTCCTATGTACACACGGCATGAATATGATGGCACGATTACGAACAATGTTTGCTATCCTATGGTTGCAAGTTTTCTTGGGATAAATATAAGACAGCCGATTGGTGGAGATTTCGCATTCTCGCGAAAACTCTCGGACCATCTTCTGGAGCAAAAGTGGAGTCCAGGGGTCCTGCATTACGGCATTGATATCTTTATGACGCTTCATACGATAATAGGAGAATTTAAAATGTGCCAAGTGGGATTAGGGGAGAAAGTGCATAAGCCAAGCGCTCCGAAGCTCGGCCCCATGTTCACGCAGGTCATTGAAACAGCTTTTGACATACTTCTCTCAAATAAGGAGAAGTGGGTTATAGAGAGCAGATTAAAGGATTTGCCGATTTATGGAAAAGACAAAGTCGATAAGCCCCAGGACTTACCGATAAGTTATAAGGGAATGAAAGAAGCCAGCTTATATGAATTTTCAATAAATAAAGAAGTGCTGCGACGCGCGCTAAGTAGCAAAGTATACAGACGTCTTGAGCATATGTATGATAAAGAAAATATAAAAATTAACGCGGATTTGTGGTCAAAAATTATTTATGATATATTCTACGCTTATGACACGACTGATATGGGCCCCGAGCTTGTTGAGGCGCTGAAGTCGCTTTACTTCGGCAGAAGTTTGACATTTATAAAAGATACGATGGATATGACATATAAGCAGTCCGAGGAGGAAATCAAAAAACAAGTGGAAATATTTGTGAAAAACAAGAATTATCTTTTGGTTAAATACAAGATTGCGCCATCTGTCATTGATACGATAGTGCAAAGGATCCCAATTTTAAAGAATAATACTAAAACACGAAGATTAACTACGCATTAATCTCTGTAAAAACCCCGCCTGAAGTAGGGGTTTTTAGTGAAAAATCCGCTGTTTCTGTTACAATAGCTTTTATCAAGAGGGTGGTTAGCTCAGTTGGTAGAGCGCATCATTGACGTTGATGAGGCCAGAGGTTCAAGTCCTCTACCGCCCACATGAAAATACTAAGTATAGAAACCAGCTGTGATGAGACAGCAATAAGTATAGTAGATACAGACGGAAAGGAATTTAAAGTTTTAGGAAACTCACTACTGTCGCAAATAGATCTTCATAAAGAATATGGCGGTGTTTTCCCTACTCTTGCAAAACGAGAACATAGCCGAAATTTAATCCCTGTCTTAAAGCAAGTATTAGAGAAAGCAGGTTTCGAAAATTCTAAATTACAAACCACAAACGATAAAATTAAAGAAATTTTAAATCGTGAGCCTGAACTTCTTGAACAATTCTTAAAATTTATTCCGACAATACAAACTCCTGATATTGACGCAATTGCAGTCACCCAAGGCCCAGGGCTTGAGCCGGCGCTTTGGGTGGGTATCAATTTTGCAAAAGCGCTATCGGTTGCATGGAAAAAGCCGATTATTCCTGTAAATCATATGGAAGGGCATATTTTTTCAGCACTTCTTAAAGAAGATGGTAAAGATTCGAAATTCTATATTCAAAATTTAAAATTCCCTATATTAGCTTTGTTGATATCGGGAGGGCATACACAGCTTGTTCTCTCAAAGAAATTTTTAGAATATGAAATCATAGGAGAAACACTTGATGATGCGGTTGGGGAAGCGTTTGATAAGACAGCGCGAATGCTGGGACTTCCCTATCCAGGTGGCCCCGAGATATCAAAACTTGCTGAAAAAGTTGGGCATGTGACATCTGATTTTAAATTCCCACGCCCTATGCTTCGTTCAAACACTTGCGATTTTTCATTTTCCGGTCTTAAAACTTCCGTACTTTATACTCTTAAGAAAATTCCAGAATTAACTACTGAGATAAAACAAAAAGTTGCTAAAGAATTTGAAGATGCGGTTATTGAAGTCTTGCTTTCCAAAACAAAAAAAGCCCTCAAAGAACATGGAGCGCAAACACTTGTAATAGGTGGAGGAGTCTCTGCGAATAAAAGAATAAAAAAAGCATTTGAAGAAATGCTCAAAAATGAATTCTCTGAGACAATACTTCATACACCATTTATAAAGCTTTCAACAGATAATGCGATAATGATAGCTGTTGCTGGATACTTTAGATTCGTCCAAAATAAGAAACAAAATCTGGAACTAAAAGCAGACGGAAATCTTTCTTTGTAAATAAAAACAGACAACTAGAGTTTCCGTAGCTCTAATTGTCTGTTTTCTGAATAAACTAATTGAAATCTCTACGAAGACTTGATGATACACGTAGTGCAAAAATAAAAAGTAGAAGTACGCATAGCGCGATAAAAATATTGCATTTCTTCCATTTTTTCATTCCAATCCCCTAAAAACCAATAAGTTATAAGTGTATAAAGTACTTGCCAAAGACTTTATCTTGTTATATCCTAATATACGGAAATCGTATGTCAATTGGCATACTATAATATTGCTTTTTAAACCTTTGACATCACCCACGATGTGTGGTAATATTTATATAGATATTTTTATAACTAAAAATAAAAAGGAGGAGCTAAGAAACGCTGTCGTAACGGTTTGATGAATTAATTTATAATTACATAGATTTCTTAACCGTTTGAAAAGAGGAGGAAAAGATGCTTATTGACAAGGAGCTTGTGTGCATTACTGTCGGCTGTAAAGCTATTGAGGATATTGAAAATCATTTCTCAATGATGGGTAATAATTGGCAACGAAAGATAATGGAGGCCTTGAGAAAAAAATTCGGTGAATCAATAAAACTTGTGCGCACAAAAAAACTCCTGGGTGGGAAAAGAGCATACACATTTGCAATAAGTAAAGATTGTACAATAAAGATAGTCACAAAAGAAACAGATAAGACAAAGGCAATACTTGATGCAATGATACGATATATATCAATTCATTCCGGCATAAAAAGAGTACTATGCCAAAATTGTGAACATGATGGAACGGATAAATGCCTTGAACATTATTTACCAATTAACAACAAAGTGAAAGAAAAAGAACATGCTTTTACCTAAATTACAGGTATAAGCAAAAGGCGCTAAGATATTTAGCGCCTTTTTTTATTGGGGATTTTACGGAGTGAATATTTTTTGAATTTCTTCTTTTCTTGTATCTATAAGATGAATTGACCCTCTTTCAATGGTTGTCTTGAATATTGGTTCCTTAGGTTTGCGACATTTATAAACCAATGACTTATCAGGAGTATATATATCGTAAAATGCATTCAATGTTTTTCTTATCAGCCCTTCATGACTTACTGCTATTATATCGGGGTCTAAATCGTAATACTCAGCGGCAAAACAGATTAGAAAACCCATAAGTTGATGATCACGACTTCCATCATAATCTTTTATGACTTTTAACGATTTCTTCTTTTTTATTCTTTCTTTCTTTAATTTAAATTCTTCATTCATTATCATAGCAGACTTAAAAGCCATCCCATCTGGTGAATATAAAAGAAAAGTGTTGGAAAGATTTATAAATTTCTTTAGGAATTTTGCTGATTCGGCCATTTTATCATTTGGTTTTGGACCTCCGTGTTTAACAAAAAATATACCCATATCCTCCCCTTTCTATAGATTTTAATAGGAACTATAAATATCTGCCCTCAATATATACTAATAAGAGAAGCTGTCAAACTGTGGATATTTTGGTATTATGAGAAGTATCTTAAATATGGATGATAAATTTCTGAAACCCTATAATCCTCAAGAAACAGAGGATAAAATCTACAAACTCTGGGAAGAGGGTGGTTTT
>CAJWGW010000020.1 GCA_913041175.1 uncultured bacterium | reverse complement strand
CCCGCGCGCCTTAGGCGCGCGGGGTGGTTTTTTTAATTTTTCCTAAAATCCTAATAGCCCTTTAAATGCGTCCAGTGTATTTGCGGGTGTGTCAGTATTATCAGTTGGTATTGGTTCAGCTGGTGCAGAGTCTGGTATTGGTTCTGGTGTTGGTGGAGGTGTACATCCTGACATACATCCACTGCTGTCATACTCGTATCCGCTTGAACACGCAAAGCCACCAGCTCCTTTACATGAAGGTGTAGTGTAATCTGTTGACCCACTACTACAATCTGATGCACAATTATATGTATCTTCTCCAGAGTTACACACCCCATCACCACAATAATCTGAATGTGTCACATTTCCTTCCTGACATTCTGTAAGAGAACTGTATTTGTATGGATTAGTACAACCGCTTGTGCTTCTTAATTCACAACTGTTAGTACTTGAATTATATTCATACCCTGTAAAGTAAGCGTTACATGTTACAGGTGGTGATAAGTCGCCTATACACTGCCCGAATACTTTACATCCATTTTCGTCAGCAATAGTCTCGCGATACTGCCCATCTGGACACAGCTCTGGCTTTACTAGAGACAAATCTGGGCACTGTGTTTGATCAGACGCTATGCATTCTCCCGGCATATAGCAACCATCGGCACTTGTGTATCCTCCATCGCGATATTCCCCATCAAAACATGGCGCGATTTTTCATTGAGCATGAAAAAGTGACAGTACTTAGTGTGTGCATATTAAAAAAGTTGTTGTTATTAATAACAACAACTTTATCCCACCTAAATATCCGTAAAACTACTTATTTATCCACAATTTACTTGCCATGACACTTTTTAAACTTCTTGCCGGAGCCACAGTGACATGGGTCGTTTCTGCCTATCTTTTTGCCATCTGATGTGCGTGGTGCTGTTGCCGGCGCAGCCACAGGCTGCGCCTTCAGATTTCCTAAAACACTACCTTCTTCATGTACTTCTTGCACTTTTTGTCGCTCTCGTGCGAAAGCATCACCACCGATATTAGGTAGAAGTCGTAAAATATGCTCGTCAGCTGACTCTTCTAAATCTTTAAACATTCGGAGTCCCTCCTTTTTATACTCAATAAGAGGATCCCTCTGTCCATATGCACGAAGATTTACAGAACCTCTCATATAATCCATCACCTCCAAATGCTCCACCCAAAGCATATCAATCACCTGCAGTATTAGACGCTTAACTGCATTATAGAAATCTTCCTCGCCAAGTGTAGAAATCTTTCCTTCAATAATCTTCCCAATTTCTTCATCTCCGGCAGTCAAGGCTTCGAGTTCTTCCTTTATAACATTATTGTCACCATTAAGGACTCTTCCTCTGCGTTCATAAATTGCAGAGCGCTGTTGATTCATAACATCATCATATTCAAGAACATGTTTTCGCGCGTCAAAGTTAAATCCTTCAATCTTTGTTTGCGCCGACTCAAGTGATTTTGTAATCAGACGATTCTCAATTGCCTCGTCTTCGGCAATGCCGAAACGCCCCATCATCTTCTTTATCATATCTGATGCAAACACTCTCATTAAAGAGTCTTCTAAAGATACGAAGAACTGCGTCTCACCTTCGTCCCCTTGGCGCCCTGAGCGTCCGCGAAGCTGGTTGTCTATCCTTCGCGCTTCATGTCTTTCGGTTCCTAAAACAAAAAGTCCTCCGAGTTTCTTTACTTCTTCATACTGCTCCTTTGAACCGGGGTTGCCACCAAGTTTAATATCAACTCCACGCCCCGCCATGTTTGTCGCAATCATAACTTTACCCTTGCCTCCTGATTGCGCAATTATTTCTCCTTCTTGTTCATGCTTTTTGGCATTTAGGACTTCGTGCGGTATCCCTTCTCGTGTCAAATAAGCGCTTAAAAGCTCGTTCTTTTCAATTGAAACAGTACCAATGAGTACTGGTTGACCTTTTTCGTGAAGCCCTTTGACGGTACGTGCGATTGCTTTGAATTTCCCTTGTTCTGTCTGAAAGATGAGGTCGCCTTGGTCAATTCTTTTGGTCTCTACATTTGTTGGAACTGAGACAGTGTGCAAGCCGTAGACACTGTAGAACTCTTCAGAGGAAGTTATGGCTGTTCCTGTCATACCGGAGAGTTTTTTGTACATTCTAAAATAATTTTGGAATGTGATTGATGCAAATGTTCGCGACTCTTTTTGTACTTCAACTCCCTCTTTTGCTTCAATCGCCTGATGGAGGCCTTCTGACCACCGTCTCCCTGGTTGAAGTCGTCCTGTAAACTCATCCACTATTATTATTTCTCCTTCTTTCACAACATAATCTTTATCTTTCTCAAACAATGCTTTCGCGCGAACTGCAGTTTCTAAATGATGTACATATTTAATTCCTTTTTCAGTATAAATGTTTTCAACGTCGAGAATTTTTTCTACTTTTTCTATCCCATCGTCTGTAAGTTGTATCGCACGCATCTTCTCGTCAACTGTAAAATCTTTTTCACCAGTCATTTGCCTCGCGATTTCGCTAAACTTTCCATACAAATCTCCTGACTCGGCAGATGGAGCAGAAATAATAAGAGGTGTACGAGCTTCGTCTATTAGTATAGAGTCAATTTCATCAACGATTGCAAAATTGTGCTCTCTTTGTCGCAAATTTTCTGATTCATATTCAATATTGTCTCTCAAGAAGTCAAAGCCGAATTCATTGTTTGTACCGTATGTAATATCAGCAGCATAAGCCTCTTTACGAGAAACAGGCCTTAAAAATTCGTGAAGTACCTTAAAAGAACCGAGTTCGTCACGCTCTTTATCAAGTTCTTTGTGCTCTGGGTCATATATAAAGGATTCATCATGGTTTATAACCCCTATAGAGAGCCCTAAAAAGTTATAAATCTGCCCCATCCATACAGCATCACGACGAGAGAGATAATCGTTTACAGTGATTACATGGACGCCTTTGCCCTCAAGCGCATTGAGATACACTGGTAGTGTGGCAACTAAGGTTTTTCCTTCTCCAGTCCTCATCTCGGCAATGTTGCCTTGATGAAGGATAATACCCCCCGAGAGCTGCACATCAAAATGTCTCTGTCCAAGTGTGCGTTTTGATGCCTCACGACAAACAGCAAAGGCCTCTGGAAGAATATCATTCAAAGATTCTTTTCCGTCAGCTGGCGAATTGATTCTTTTTTTAAACTCTTCTGTCTTTCCCTTAAGCACCTCATCTGATAAATTGGAGATCTCACTCTCATAAGAGTTTATATCGGCAACCAAAGGAATGAGCGCTTTGAGCGCTTTTTTATTTTCATCACTAAATAATTTTTTCAGTTGAAACATATCTTTAGAGCAGTATTTTAACACAAAAACAAAGCCCCGTCATCTGATGAATCAGGACGGGGTTTTGTTTAAAGGAAGCTCTCTTATCGTCGTCGGCGTCGTGCCTTTCGTTTTGGAGCAGCTTTCTTTCTCTTTGGAGCAGCTTTTCGCTTTTTAGCTTTTCGTTTTGGAGCAGCTTTCTTTCTCTTTGGAGCTGCTTTCTTTCGCTTTGCTGGTTTTCGCTTTGCAGCTTTTCTTTTAGCTGGTTTTCGCTTTGCAGCTTTTCTTCTTTTTGCCATACTAATTGATTGATTAATTGATTACTAGTAACCAAACTACAACAACTTTCGACCATTCTTTTTTAAACTTTTTTTAAAAAAAGAAAAAATTAAAACTGTCGTGTGTGATACTTATATTATCTAATACAAAAAAAGTTAAAACAATAATTTTTTTAAAAAAAGTGGGGATAACTTTTTATAAATAAAAATTAAAACTTTCCAACAAAAATTATTTCGGGAGTAATCTTAATTTTTGTTTTTTTATATACTTTGTGTGCAACCTTTTCAGAAAAAGTTTTTACATCTTTTGCACTTGCACTACCATAATTAATTATTATAAGTGGTTGTTTCTCTGATATGCCTATACTGCCTTCTCTTAGCCCTTTCATATCAAGATTATCAAGAATTTTTGCAAGATGTATTTTATTGCCTTCTATAACTGGATTCTTAAAGAATGAGCCCGCAGTGCCGTATTTCTTAAGATCAGGAAATTTATTTTTTCTTATTTTACCTATTGCACTTCGGACTTTTTTAAGTTTTGGTGTATTGTTGTTTTTAAAATATTCTTTTATATCTTTGTAAGAAAGATTTACATTTTCTTCATATGAGAGTTTTAGACAAATTTTAGTTATTATAAAATTATTTTTTTTAAAGATACTGTCCCTATAATCAAACTTGCACTCTGATTTTTTTAAAATAATTGTTTTTAAATTTTTCGTATCAAATACTTCAACCCATTCTAAGTTATCTTTTATTTCCATTCCATAAGCTCCTATGTTCCCTGCTACTGCACCCCCTACTGTCCCTGGAATAAAAGAAAGGTTTTCGATCCCATATAGTTTATTTTGTATTGATGACTCAACTACTCTGTCCCAATTCTCACCTGCACCACAAATTGCCTTTTCATCCTCATATGAAATTCCCTTTATTTCAATCTTTATAACAAGCCCATTGAAACCAGAATCAGATACTAATATATTCGAACCGCCTCCCAATACAAAAACCTGCAGAGAATTTTTCTTGCTAAAATCAACTGCTTCTTTAAGCTCACTCACTGATTTAACTTTACAAAAATAATTTGCACAACCTCCGACTTTAAATGTGGTGAGGTTCTTGAGTGGGACATTTTGTTTTATGTTCATCCTGTACGAAATAACCTCTCCAGAGTTTTTACTAGAATATTTATTTGAATTATTTCGTACGGGATTCATAGAAATTACACTCACGTCAAATTATGGCCGGCGGGAGCGAGCTCCAATAAAAGTCTATGTGAGTGCCGCCGCCGGCCGTAGTTTGAAACGAGTGTGTGTTCTTAATAATAATACATTCTATACAACACAACAAATACCAAAAATTTGACAAAAAGGTACAATTTGCTATACTATTTGTGTGAGTGCCACTTGAGTGTGGCTCTGACGAAAGTCTGCGAAAAGCCCGCCGTAAGGCGGGCTTTTCGTTTTATGGATTTCTTCCTGCTTTTATCTCCTTGATGATAAACTCTCCATCCTCTCGAAATCCCTCATCAAGATCAATCGCCTTTTGTATCTCACTTATAGCTTCTTGCCTTCTTCCAACCTGTAGATACGCAGCAGCAAGTGACACATGAAACTGTGGGTTTTGGGGATTCTTTTCTATAGATAGCTCCCAAGACCTTACAACATCGTTTACTCTCCCTGCTTGTGTATATGCATTTATAATCCTACCTTCAGTCCTATCTTTGTCTGATATAGGACCAAGCTCAGCATCTACCTGTGCTTCTTTATCAGCATATATAGCACCTACTCTGTATATTATCTCTGCGTTCTTGAAGTTAGTATCAAGTTCATATGCATCTTTAAATATTTCAAATGCTTTGTTCTCATCACCAAGGTTTAGATATGCTGTTCCAAGTTCAAACCTAATT
>CAJWGW010000019.1 GCA_913041175.1 uncultured bacterium | reverse complement strand
AAAATGACATTACCCTCTGCTCTTTCAATCTCACGCATTATACTCTTGAGACGTTCTTCAAATTCCCCTCTGTACTTTGTACCGGCAATTAGGAGTCCCAAGTCAAGAGAGAGAAGCTCTTTATTTTTGAGCGATTCAGGTACATCTCCACTTGCCATTTTCTGCCCGAGACCTTCTGCAATTGCAGTTTTACCTACTCCTGCCTCACCTATTAGTATTGGGTTGTTTTTGGTTCTGCGTGAGAGAATTTGTATAACACGAGCGATTTCGTTGTCACGCCCCACAACTGGGTCAAGCTTGTTTTCTGATGCAAGTTTTGTAAGAGATCTTGTGTATTTTGCCAAAGCTCTAAAGCGCTTTGGCTGGTCAGCTTCGGTGACTTTGCTGTGCTTTAACTCCTGCAAAACTTGCGCAACTGAATTTCTGTCTAATTTAAAACGAGCAAGGATTTCCCTAGTCGGACCTGGATAATCAAGAATAGTAATAAAAAGATGTTCTGTTGAAACAAACTGGTCACCAAAATGCGACGCAACTTTGCTTGACCCCTCAAGTACTTGCGCAAGTTCTGGGGTAAGGTAGAGCTGTTGGGATGGAGAAAGTACAGAAGATGTTTCTGGTGCTTCAAGTGTTTCAAGCAAAGTGTCAGTCAAGAGCATTGTGTCAACATCAAGCTTTTCCAGGATAGAGAAAACCATACTCTCTTCCTGAAGAACAAGAGCAGTCAAAAGATGAAGCGGATTTACATGATTTTGTCCGCGTTCAACCGCAAGTTCGTGGGCTTTGCGGATTGCTTCTTTTGCTTTTGTTGTAAAATTAGTAAATGGAGGCATGTTAAAAATTTTTAATTTTTAAAACTACAGAATATTTTACTCAGCAGAAACCTCATCTCCCGCTTTCTCACTTGCCTGAATATCTGAAAGTGCAGATTTTATATCCAAGACCGGTTCAAACAAAGCAGTCTTCCCTATGAATGAATCCGTAGTTGAGATACCAATTACTTCACCAAACATATCAATCAATGGACTACCTGTAATCACATCATCCTCATCAATACTTGTTTTTATAAGAGAAAGAATCATAACTGGCTCGGTAGGAACTTCTGTTTGACTTGCTTCTTCGTCTCCTGTCTCATCCTCAGGAATACTCACTTCAATCTCGTCTTCAATAAGTCCGGAGATTATTCCTATTGCAACATCCGTTCGTCCCTCTCCAGTGAGAGAAATGACAGTCTGACCAAGCTTGAAAGTGCTTTCATTTGAAAAAGCCACAGGAGAAAATACGATTTCTTCCTCTCCTTCAGGTATTTCAATTGTAAGAAATACTGATGGCTTTTCTTCACCCCCATCTACGACATTTGCATTAAATATTTCCCCACTTACTGTTTCTATTTTATATGCTTCGGTACCATCTATAACAGACGGGTCTGTTGCAATCATTCCGTCACGCGATACGATAACACCAAGACCAACAAGTTTGCCCGCAGTTCCATCAGCATTTATTTTTTTGATTCTAACAACACTTTTTGAGTTTTTCTCAATTGAGTCTGTTATAAGGTCATCTTCTTTCACAACAACTGTGACTTCTTTTGTGATAACATTTGCGCCTTGAGATTTGTCCGGCACAACTTTCTCAACAGTTCGCTCAACCACGCGGTTAATCGTCTGCGTTATAGCAGGTGGAGCCTGATCCATAAGAGTAACTGTCACGATACCTGTAGCAATAGAAGTAACGAAACTCACAAGTAGAGTCAACAGTACAATCTGCATTTTTGTTAATCGTTCAATGTCCATAATTTAGTATAAGTATAAAGTATTAAGTATATATAATCAAGAAATCCTGTGTAAAATATAACATTTCAGTCTTTCCGAAAGTTTTTTGATAATATCACAGATACTGTTTTTGTCAAATTACTACTTACTTGAATATTTTTTGACACTCTCACTCAAAATTTTGATTACGTAGTCAATATCTCCTTTTGTAGTATCTTTTCCAAGAGAAAACCTCAAAGAACTTTTAGAGCGCTCCTTGCTGTACCCTAGTGCCTCTATTACATACGAACCTTCATCTTCATCTCCCTCCCTGCAGGCACTTCTTGTCGCACAAGCTATTCCTTTGTTGTCTAAAATTATCACCATAAATTCTCCGTTCATATTAGGTATGTATATATTTATATTATTCGGCACTCGCAATTCCTTACTACCATTAACTTCTGCTTGTAGAATTTCTTTGAGTAACTTATCAATAAAATAATCTCGCAGTTCTGTAAGTCTTTCTGATTCTTTTTGCTTTTCCCTATCAGCGAGTTCTAATGATTTTGCAAACCCTACAATAAGAGGAACATTTTCAGTTCCTGCTCGTAGTCCACCTTCTTGATTTCCTCCTTTTATTATTGCTTGCATTTTTATCTCTTTTTTCTTATATAAACACCCGACGCCCTTGGGCCCATAAATCTTCTGCCCGCCGAGCGTCATTATGTCCACTCCAAGTTTTATTGTATTGAGTGGCAAGTAAAGTGGTGCTTGAGATGCATCTGTATGAAATAAAATATTTGAATTATATCCTTTCTTTTTATGTCTCACGGCCTTGGCAATCTCTGCTATAGGCTGTATCGTCCCTATTTCATTATTAACATACATTATAGAGACTAAAACAGTGTTTTTTTTGATTGCTTCTTTTACATCTTTAGGGTTTACCACACCGCTCTCATTTACTTCAACATAAGTAACTTCAAGACCATTTTTTTCAAGTTCTCTAAAAACTTCAAGAACTGACGGATGCTCAATAGTACTCGTTACAGCATGAGAGTTCTTAAGATTATCTATGATGCCTATAATAGCTAGTCCGTTAGATTCTGTTCCTCCTGATGTGAATATAATTTCCTCGTTTTGTGCATTCAAAATATCTGCCACATTTTTACGCGCAGTATCAAGAGCTCCTTTTGCGATGATTCCTTTTTTGTGTAATGAGTTTGCGTTTCCAAAATTCTCCGCAAAATACGGCTGCATAACTTCCAAAACTTCTGCCCGCACAGGAGTAGAAGCAGCATAATCCATATAAATTCTTTCTTTTTTCTTTCTAAATATTGACATAGTTATATATTACACGTATTAATTTTTTTTCAAAATAGTGTATAATGCAAGCTTGTATGCAATTTGATATTTCTTCAATTCCAATATACATGATATACGCACTTGGAGGGGTTTTGATATTTCTCGTTGTGTGGATTATAGGGCTTGAGAGAAAAGTCAAAAAGTTTACATACGGTAAAAACGGTAAAAGTCTTGAAGATTCAATAATGACGATAAAAGGAGACCTGAATGACTTGGAAAAATTCAGAAAGGATATGGAGGAATACTTAACTCAAGTGGAGAAACGTTTGAGAAGAAGCACGCAAGGCATAGAAACAATCAGATTCAACCCTTTCAAAGGAGCCGGACAGGGCGGAAACCAGAGCTTTGCAACCGCGTTTTTAGATGAAAATGGTGACGGCCTTGTTATATCAAGCTTGTATGCAAGAGAAAGAGTAAGTATATTTTCAAAACCAATCAAAAAATATGTTTCAGAATTTGAACTTTCAGAGGAAGAGAAAAAAGCAATTGACAGCGCAAAGAAAAAGCTGAAATAGCTATATATGTTAATCCCCTATTATGACAAAAGAAAAAACAGACAAAAAAATAGTACGACCGCCTGTTATTGTTGTAATGGGGCACATAGACCACGGCAAGTCGGCACTTCTTGATTATATAAGAAAGACTAATATTGTGGAGAGCGAGCATGGAGGCATCACTCAACATCTCTCTGCTTATGAAGTAACACACAAAGAAAGAAAGATTACTTTCCTTGATACTCCTGGACATGAAGCATTCAAGAAAATGCGTTTCCGAGGCGCTGAAGTCGCTGACATCGCTGTCCTTGTCGTGTCAGCTGAGGAAGGTGTAAAAGCGCAAACACTTGAAGCACTCAAATCTATCCGTGAAAATAAAATTCCTTTTATAGTTGCAATAAATAAAATAGACAAACCAAGCGCTGATGTTGAAAAAACAAAACAAAATATTCTTGAAAATGAAATTTATTTGGAAGGTCTCGGAGGAAACGTGCCGTTTACTCCAATATCTGCAAAGACGGGCGAGGGTATTCCAGAGCTTCTTGATATGATGCTTCTTGTAGCTGACCTTGAAGAACTCTCCGGTAACTCTGAGGGACAAGCAAGTGGAATTGTAATTGAATCACATCTTGATCAGAAAAAAGGAATCTCTACAACACTTATAATAAAAGACGGAATACTTAAGATTGGGTCATTCATCGTCGCTGGTGATGCCTTGTCTCCTGTGAGAATAATGGAAGATTTTCACGGAGAGCAAATCAAAGAAGCTGTCTTTTCAAGTCCTGTAAAAGTTGTAGGTTTTAGTAAAATACCTGTTGTAGGATCATCTTTTGAAACATTTAAAAGTAAAAAGGATGCCGAAAAGGTAGTTGTAAAGACAGATAAGAAAATTGAAAATCTATCTCTGCAAGAGAGTGCTGAGGATATGGTTGAGATTCCTATAATACTTGTTGCAGATGTTTTAGGGACGATTGATGCAATAGAGCATGAACTTGAAAAACTCGAAAATGAAAGAGTTAAAATACGAATTATAAAAAAGAGCGTTGGCTCTATTTCAGAAGATGATATAAAAACCGCAAGCGGAAAATCTGGGACACTAGTCGTCGGCTTCAACACAAAAGCTGATAATCCCGCTACTACTCTTGCAAACCGTCTAGGGATTGAGATAAAAGTATTTAATGTCATCTACAAAATTGGAGAGTGGTTGAGTGAAGTCATAAAAGAAAACACACCAAAAATACAGGTGGAAGAAAAAACAGGGTCGGCAAAGATCCTGAAAATATTCAGTAAGGTCAAAGACAAGCAAGTGTTAGGTGGGAAAGTCACAGAAGGAGAGCTTTCTGTGAAAGAAAAAGTCAATATATTGAGACGTGGTGAAGAGGTCGGCAAAGGAGAAATTGTTAACCTACAGCAGAGCAAGGCAAATGTTAAAGAAATAAAAGGCGAGGGTGAGTTTGGAGCGCAGATTCAAGCACGTGTGGAGATTGCTATAGGAGATACAATAGAGGGCTTCATCGTAAGAGAAAAATAAGTTAATATGTCGTTGAGGACTGAGAAAGTTTGTGAACTTATAAAAGGACTTGCAGCAGAGTTTCTTGCAAGAGAGTCGGACAGGACTTCTATAATCACAGTTACGCGTGCAGATGTATCAAACGATCTGAAGAACGCGACGGTATACTTCACAGTGTATCCAGAAAAAAGTGAAGAAGCAGCCCTTCTATTTGCAAAAAGAAGAAGAAGTGAGTTCAAAAAGTATGCTCGGGAGAAAATGAATATGAAACGAATTCCCTTTTTTGATTTTGAGATTGATGAGGGAGAGAAAAACAGACAAAGAATTGATGAGCTCTCTAAAGAATAAGGCCTGGTAGCCAAGTGGTAAGGCAGGGGTTTGCAAAACCTCTATACGGGAGTTCAATTCTCCCCCAGGCCTCCGCGTATCCTGTACAAAGTGCCGGGGAGAGGACTTGAACCTCCACGGATTGCTCCACTAGTTCCTAAAACTAGCGTGTCTACCAATTCCACCACCCCGGCACTTTACACACGATTATTATTTTATTTTAATATTCTATCATAGTCCGCCCAGTAGGACTCGAACCTACGACCCTCTGCTTAAGAGGCAGGTGCTCTACCAAACTGAGCTATGGGCGGTTGGTGCTGGGAGCGGGAGTCGAACCCGCATGGGCTTGCGCCCACAAAATTTTAAGTCTTGCGTGTATACCAGTTCCACCATCCCAGCATATTTCATATATATTATCACATTTAATTAACATTTTTAATGCCTAAAGCTTACGCTTTAGGCATTCGAGTTTGCTTGACAATATAACATTCGGTGATATAATAGCAATAGAAGTATAGTTACATTGGGTAATTATACAAATTCAGATTTTTGACAAATCAAAAGAAAGAGAGGTGTAGAATGTCTATGCTAGATTCAGTATTAATAGGTTTAGTACTTGGACTATGTATTATATCTGCTATCGCTATACCATACAGTGGTTTAATATTGATATGGCTTTCAGCAAAATTTAATACATTGTTCACCACGGTTAAGGAAGGAACATCAAAAGCTGTTATGAGAAACACAAAGTTTGATCGTTTCATTCTTTCATATTCAAATGCTAGATTTTATAAAGATCTCGGCATATGTGGTAGGAAGGCATTTAAAAAGTATCGAGCAATTGAAGGTATTACATGGCCAATTGATGATTATGATACTTATTTTGATATGCCAAGATATCTAATAGAGGAAGCTAATGACAAGATTGCTGCGATAAAGCAAGAAAAATGTAATACTCTTGAAGTTGTAAATAGTGACAATGAAAAAAAAGGGCGTGTTTATAATTTAATTAAATTTTTAAACACATTAAAATTTATCACTGCATATACGAACGGCATATACTGGATCGGATTTCCTCCTACTATAGAAATACATAGGGAACGATTTAGATGGCTATCAATAGAAGAAATAGCTGATGAAGATGGAAAATCCAGGAAAAAGATTACTATGCGAAATGAAATACTGGATTATGTTCAACACAAGATTGACACTTATCCTATTTCACTCTCAGATGCTGAAACATTTCATATGGTACC
>CAJWGW010000018.1 GCA_913041175.1 uncultured bacterium | reverse complement strand
AGCTGGAGTTTTTGCGTGAAAAAGTTGCGAGCCATGAGCAAGAATCTAACAATAACAACATAGAACAAGCTCCGAGAGAGGAAAATATAAGCCATCAAATCCACGAATATAAAAAAGAAAAATCAGAAGCGATTTTAGAAGAAAATTATAAATTACCTGAAAAGCAGGAAGATGAAATTGTCTTAAAACTCTCACCAGAAGAACATGATGATAAGATGGCAGAACTTCTCGGAATCCTTCAAGAGAAAGGAATTAAGAATACATTGTCAATCATTGCGAAGATGCGCGATGCACATATTGAGGACGATTTCCATCGTTTTCTTGTTGAGTATATAAAGGAGGGCCTTGACGCGCCGGGACTTAAAGAAAAGAGTCCTTTATGGAAACAGCTCCACATGACACTTTTTGAAATAGCGCTTCCATCTGAAAGCGGAGACAATAATGAAAAACCTCTGAAAGAACTCATCTCGTCAATGGAGCAATTATACGCAGGGATGCTCTCTATTTCTGGTGAAAAGAGACTTGAGAAGAACCATTTGGCTCTTGAAATTGCCGTATCAAGAGAGAGCGAGGAAGCGATTTTTTATGTAGCCGTGCCTGACGAGAGAAAAGAGCTTTTTGAAAAACAAGTTCTTTCAATTTTTCCGCAAGCAAAAGTTATTGAAAACAAAGACGACTACAACATCTTTAATGAACAAGGCGCTTCAGTTGGAGCATATGGAAAATTCACGCGAAACAAAATCTTCCCGCTTAAAACTTATGACACATTTGACTATGACCCTTTAAATATTCTCCTCTCATCATTTTCAAAACTTGAAAAACAGGGCGAGGGAGCGGCTGTCCAACTCATATTTAATCCAGCCGGCGATTACTATACAAAGAAATACAAATGGGCACTTGACCAAATCCAAAAAGGCACTTCTGTCGGCAAGGCTATTAATATGCCGGAAAGTATTACAGGTTCAGTATTTAAAGAAGTCAAAGAAGTTTTTGGAAGCAGTCCGCCGAAGAAAAAGGACGAAAAAGACACACCACCGATAGTTGATCAAATCGCAGTTGACCAAATCACTAACAAAATCTCAAGCCCCATAGCAACTGTCAATCTCCGTATAATAGCTTCCGCTGGGACACAAGAAAGAGCCGAAGCAATACTTTCTGACATTGAAGCGGTATTTAACCAGTTTGGTGAAGCTCAAGGAAACGCTCTTAAATTCAAGCACCTTAAAAAAGGCGCTCTTGGCGTACTATTGCGCGATTTCTCATATAGACGGCTCATAGACGACCAAAAAATACCGCTTAATCTAAAAGAGATAACAACGCTTTATCATTTCCCGTCATCTGGCATCAGCTCATCACGCGAGCTCAAACAGTCAAAAGCCGGTACAGCGCCTGCTCCTCTTGATATGCCAAATGATGGAGTATTACTAGGAATAAATAAATACAGAAACTCTGAAACAGAAGTTCACATTACTCGAGAAGACCGTTTGCGTCACTTCTATACAATAGGTCAAACAGGTACAGGAAAGTCCGTTCTGCTTAAAAATATGGCTATTCAGGATATCGCAAATGGCGACGGAGTATGCGTGATTGATCCGCATGGCGTTGATATTAACGATATACTTGGTGCTGTACCAGAACACAGAATGAAAGATGTAATTTATTTTGATCCGGGATACACGCAGAGGCCTATGGCGCTTAACATGCTTGAGTATGATGAGCGGTACCCAGAGCAGAAGACATTTGTCGTAAATGAAATGTTCAGTATTTTCCAAAAACTTTACGGCAATGTACCGGAGTCAATGGGACCTATGTTTGAGCAGTATTTCAGAAACGCGACCATGCTTGTGATTGAGGACCCTGAGTCCGGTAATACGCTTCTTGATGTATCGCGTGTGCTTGCAGATGAAGAATTTAGAAAACTCAAGCTCTCAAGAAACAAAAACCCGATAATTACACAGTTCTGGAGAGATGTTGCCGAGAAAGCCGGTGGCGAGTCAGCACTTGCAAATATTGTGCCGTACATCACAAGTAAGTTTGATGTATTTCTGGCAAATGACATAATGCGTCCGATTATCGCGCAGAGCAAGTCGTCTTTTAATTTCAGGCAGATAATGGACGAAAAGAAAATTCTTCTCGTGAATTTGGCAAAAGGACGATTGGGGGATATTAATGCTCACCTCATCGGACTTATACTTGTCGGCAAGATTTTGATGGCGGCGCTCTCCCGTGTTGACCAAGTTGGACAGAAAGATGTTCCGGATTTTTATCTCTACCTTGATGAATTCCAAAACATTACCACTGATTCAATTTCCACAATTCTCTCAGAAGCAAGGAAATACAAACTTAGCCTCTCAATTGCGCATCAATTTATAGCACAACTTGATGACAAGATAAAAGACGCAGTGTTCGGCAATGTCGGCTCAATATGCTCTTTTAGAGTCGGTGTAGATGATGCAGAATATCTTAAAAATCAGTTTGAGCCGGTGTTTACTGCAAATGACCTTATGAACATAGATAACAGAAACGCATACCTAAAAATGCTTGTTGACGGAAGACCCGAAAAGCCGTTTAATATTGAAACTCTTCCGCCAACGCAAAAAAATCCTGAAGTTGTAGAAAACCTCAAACAGCTTTCGTACCTCACATATGGTAGGGACAGAAACGAGGTTGAGGAGGAGATACGGGAGAGGTATAATAAATAATATTATAAATAACGATAAATATAATTTTATGAGTATAGAAAATCCAAAAAAATCTTCAGGTAGAGTAGAATCATCATTTCTAGCTAGAAAAATGGCTGAAAAAGAGAAACCTTATAGAGAATCAAAAATGCCCTTTTTAAAGGGTGTAAAAAAAGGTGAAGCAGAAGCTGAAACATTACGTACCGAATATGAAACAAAGATAAAGGAACTTTATGCAGGATTTGAAAATATAAAAGCAACTATGCAAGAGAAAGAATTAAAAGAATTACAACTTACTCCGATATCAGAATTAGAAAGTAAAAGCATGAATATTTTACATGGGGATAAAGCCCGAGTAGAAGATTATCCAGATTATGATGATTTACCAAAAGAAGAACAAGAAATGATTGATAATGAAAAATCATACGGCTACGATCGATTATTAATAGATGAAAATTCTATGAACATAGAAAAGATTAGTAGAAACAAAATGAATGTTTTACTCCCAAACATGGGCAAACCATTTTATCGTACTAATAAAGAAACAATTGCTGTGGACGTTGAAAACGGCAATATGCAGGATTTTTTAATTGTAGGAATAGATAGTGGTTGGACCACCAAAATATTAGATGAATTTAATGAGGAATTGAAACAGGGTTAATAAAAAGTTGGCTCCCGTAGAGTCAACTTTTATTTTACAATTTTTCTTTTTTTCTAAGTCCAAATGTTCTTGTAATACGCATCTAATTTATATAAGAATACTATCTAACCACACTTGATAACAGGGTTGCCAAGTTTGACTCTATGAAAATCAGTTTTTTAAATTTATTATCCATTTTTCTTTCACTGATTGGGGTACATTTGAAGGCAATTTTTGCAATTGTTCTATCGCTTGCTTGCCGAATTCTTTGAAGAGTTTGTTTTCAAATTTGGCGATTCCAAATTTATCTATCGCTTCGTACAATTCCCTAGAGGAAAGCGATAAGATAAAAATATTAACCCCTTCTATTTCTTTCAAAACAGGCTTATCGTCCTCAAATGTTATGCCGTATTTTAGTTTTGCTCCGCCTTTTTCATTTATTTCTTTTATTTTTTCTTCTTTTTCTTTATATCTCTTACTGTTTTTATCGTTCGCTATTGCATCAAGTGCACAGATTATGTCTCCTGTATTTTTGTTTATTATTATATTGTCAATACTATTTTTATAATCATCATAATCAGACGCACGTATGGCGATTATGTTGGAAGTTTCAAAATTTCTGTTAAAAATTACAGTTTTTAACTGTTCAAATCTTTCACCGTTTCTTTTACCTTTTGATTTCTTCCACTGCTCAACCGTTAAACCCTCCATTCTGGCGAACTCTTTTTCCGCCTCTTCAATGTATTTATAATCTTTTTCTAACTCCTCTGGAGAGTACTTGTCTCTATATGCTTCCATATTTATTTTACATCTATTATCAACTGGAATATTTTCTGCATTGAAATCTTCTGATTCACATTCAATATAGTTTTGTATTTCTTCCGCTTGTTTTTTAATAACATCTCCATCTTCCACGGGATCGAATTTTTCAAAATTTGGCATAAATAGTTGCTATATAGCGATTATTATTATACTCCTTATTATATCACCAAAATCTTTTTTTTTGGAAGTCATAAGCACTTACAAATATTATAAGGAAGAAGTTATAAAAATGCCAAGGATAATGTCTCGCTATGTGGCTGAAAGATTCTCAGAAAAAAGCAAAAATATTTAAAAGGAAAAATTTTCTGTTTTGGTGACGGCGGAGCGAAGCGGAGCCGTTGGCGCGATAACATTACCACGCGCTCTGCGCGTACGATGTTCGTTAGAAATACCACGCGCGCGGAGCGCGCGTTAATCGGTCTTATGCTCGAAGTAAGTTCGAGCAAAGTCTATTAAAAGAGCACAATAAACAGCTTCTACTTTGTAATTTTTTCTGCTAAAATTATAAATATGAATGATAGAGAGATGAAAGAGCTTTTAGAGCTCACAAAGGACAACAATAAACTCTTGCACAAGATGCGTCGGCATGCGATATACGGCAACATCATGCGGCTTTTTTATTGGGTGATAATTTTAGGTGGACCTGTAGTGATTTATTATTATTTTCTTCAGCCGTATTTGGCAGATGTTATGGAAGCGTATTCAGGAATTCAAAGGGGAGTAGATAGTGTCCAAAATCTCGGTAATCAGGCAGAAGGATTAGGCGGTATATTGGAGAAATTTGGGATTGGACGATAGAAGAAATTTATAGTTGTGCTCGGAGGCAGACTCGAACTGCCGACACCTGGTTCTTCAAACCAGTGCTCTAACCAACTGAGCTACCCGAGCAATTGATTGATTCTACATACTTTAACTTTAATTTAACCACAAATCAACAGCAAAACACGGCTCACACATTGTGTGAGCCGTGTTTTGCTGTGTTCTTAACCGGTTTTGATTTTTAGTTTAGTCTGCTTCTCCTTATTCACTTTAGGAAGTACAAGCGTTAAAAGACCGTGCTTTTCATTTGCTGTTGCCTCATCAACCTCAATCTCCTGCGGGAGAAGTATGGTCCGCGAGAATGATCCCCAGTAAAGCTCTTTATAAAAATAATTGTCTTCTGTAATCTCACTTAATTCCTCACGGCTCCCTTTTATTGTAATCATATCGCGCGTTATAGAAACATCTAAATTATCTGGTTTTACTCCGGCAACAAGTGTCTTAATAATTATTTCATTTGGATTTTGATACACATCAACTGTAAGTTGTCCATCGCTTCCTTCTTTCTCTAACCAATCGCCATCAGCGTTTGCATCCAATGCAGATGGAGAAGTACTTTCAATTTCAATGGACTCCTCTGCTGCATAATCGTCTACATTGACTGTACCTGTAAGTTTTTCAAAAAAAGATGGTTTCTTTAGCATAATAATTTATTTTATAGATAATTTATTTGGATTTCTAATGCGTTTAATTTTCTCAAAAAGGAGAATCAAAATTATTATTCCGATCCAGACAAAAAAGAATACTATAAGCATCTGACTTCCACTCTCCTTCATTATAAAGAAATTAAACAAAGTGTGCAACACTATAGCAAGTATAAGCCCAAAGAAAACGTATGTTTTCTTCAATATTTTTTTACGATAAAAAGACAAAGCTATCATAACACCAATCGCCGCAGATGAAAGAGTGTGCAGAAGTGTCGCTCCTAAGAATCTCAAATTGCCGTTTATGATTGTGTTCACAAAATCACCGTGGGTGAGAGGATTCAGAAGAAATAGAGTGTTTTCAAGAGCAGCAAATCCAAGTGCGATAGTTATCATATAAATCACTGCGTCAACTGGTTCATCCATCTCTTTACGCTTAAGCACTGCAAAGTATGCGCCAGCAAATTTAAATATCTCTTCAGTCGCTGCCCAAAGTATTATTACAAGTATTCCAGAAAAACGTACATCAAAAAATTTCTCAAATGGTAGCACCAAGGGAACTGCGACCATTCCCGCAATAAAGGTCAGTATAATGAGCCCTCTGGGCTCGGGCCTCTTCTTGTCTTCTTTGAGCCAGAACCATAGCCATAAAAGTGCAGGGAAGATTCCTCCGAAAAGCGCAAATAATAATGTTTGGAATGAAATCATTTTATTGTGGCCACTTAGCTACTATTAGCATTTTACTATCTTTTGCAGGCAAATGCTGCCAGATTTCTTCTGTAACAAACGGAGTAAACGGGTGAAGAAGTTTCAAGCATGTAGTTAGCATATTATATAAAGTCCACTGTGCAGATTTTTTATCTTCACCACTTCCATTCTCAAGTACTGGTTTTATTTCTTCAAGATATTTATCTGCAAATTGATGCCATATGAAATGATATATCTCATCTGCCGCAAAGTCCGGTCGGTATCCTTCTATATTATTAGAAACTTTTATTTTAATTTGTTCAAGACTTTTCATCCACATATCGTCCATTTTACTTAATTCTGGCTTTTCTTTTATGTTTTTCTCATCAATGTTTGAAAGTATGAAGCGCGTGATATTCCAGATTTTATTTGAAAAGTTTTTATAACCCCTTACTTTGTCTTCTGACAAACTAATGTCATTGCCCGGTGGCGCGCCTACAATAAGAGAAAGGCGCGCCGCGTCCGCTCCGTATTTTTCTGTCATTTCAAGCGGATCAATTGCATTTTTCTCTTCACTTTTGCTCATCTTTTTTCCTTTCGCATCCAGTACCATCCCATGCAGATAAACTTTTTTAAACGGTACATTACCAAGCAAATATCCAGACATCAGTATCATACGCGCAACCCAGAAGAATAAAATGTCATGGCCTGTCTCAAGGACACTTGTAGGATGAAATTCTCTCATATCTTGAGTGTCTTCGGGCCATCCTAAAGTGGAGAATGTCCAAAGCCCAGATGAGAACCATGTATCAAGGGTATCAGAGTCCTGCTTCCAGCTCTCGCCTTCAGGTGCATCTATTCCTACATATGTCTCTTTGCCCTTATTCCATACAGGAATCCTGTGTCCATACCAAATCTGCCTGCTTATATTCCAGTCGCGAAGCTTGTCTATCCAGTGGAAGTAGGTTTTATCAAATCTTTTTGGAATAATCTCAATCTGTCCGCTTTCAACGGTCTTTCTCATTATCTCTTTCAGGCACGTCTGCATCCCGCTTTTTATTCCGTCTAATTTTGAGTTTTCAAGTTTAAACTTTTTGTTTACATCAACAAACCACTGTTCTTTTATCTGTGGCTCTATAACTCCTCCACCCCTATAATTTGTAGCTAAATTAAGCGTGTAGTCCTCATCAACTTTTGTAACTAGTCCTTTTTCTTGTAATTTTTCAACTACCACCCCACGTGCTTTCTTGATATGAATACCTTCAAATTCTCCCGCAATCGGCAGAAGCTTTCCATTAAAATCAATAATTTGTTCTTTATCCAAGTTATACCTCTCTGCAATTTCAAAGTCAGTTGCGTCGTGCCACGGAGTTATTGTCATAACCCCTGTTCCAAACTCCATATCAACCGCTTCGTCTTTTATGACAGTTGCGGTTATGGGGCCGTTTATCCATTCCAAATTAATTTTTTGTCCGTGTTCATATTCCTTATATCTTTTATCGTCTGGGTGCATCACAACGTATTTGTCTCCGAATTTTGTTTCAGGACGTGCTGTTCCGATTTCAAATGGTCCATACTTCAGATAATAAAACGGCGATTTTTCTTCTTTGCGTTCTATCTCATCATCTGATACATTTGACTGCATTTTAGGGTCCCAATTTACGATTCTATTACCGCGATAGATAAGTCCATCGTCGTGCATTTTCTTGAAAGCGGTTCTCACTGCTAAACTCCTCTTTTCGTCTAAGGTAAAAGCTTCACGAGTCCAGTCCACAGATGCACCCATTTTTTTGATTTGCTTTACGATAGTGTCATGACTTTCTTCCGCAAACTTTTCAACTCTATTTAAAAATTTCTCGCGCCCCAAGTCATGCTTTGTTTTTTTCTCTTTTTTATATAATATTTCTTCAACTTTTGATTGTGTTGCAATCGCTGCGTGGTCTGTGCCAGGGAGCCACAGTGTCTTCTTACCTTTCATTCTATTGTAGCGCACGAGAATATCCTCAATCGCAAGCATTGCCGCATGCCCCATATGAA
>CAJWGW010000017.1 GCA_913041175.1 uncultured bacterium | reverse complement strand
AGACAGGGTGAAATCGTAAGCGGAACAGTCCAAAGAATTGAGCGCGGTAATATATTTGTTGATTTCGGACGCGCGACTGGACTACTTCAGTATGATGAACAAATTCGCGGAGAACACTACAAACAAGGCGAGCGAATAAGGGCATACCTTTATTCAGTTGAAGAATCTCCGCGTGGAGTGTTTCTACGACTTTCTCGTTCACACCCTAAATTCTTAGAAAAACTTTTTGAAATAGAAACACCAGAACTTGCAAACAAAACAGTTGAGATAAAAGCCGTTGCTCGTGAAGCGGGGTCACGCTCAAAAATCGCAATCTTTTCAAACGACGAACACATAGACCCCGTCGGTTCTTTAGTCGGGCAACGTGGTGTTCGCGTATCAACTGTTATGAGTGAACTTGGTGGTGAAAAAATAGATGTGATAGAATGGTCAGAAGATTTATCGCAGTTTATTGAAGATTCTCTCTCGCCCGCAACGGTTATGAATGTTGAGATGATTGAAGAGGAAAAAAGAGCAGTGGTTGACGTCTCTCCCGACCAGCAGTCACTTGCAATAGGAAAAGGAGGACAAAATGTACGTCTTGCAGCAAAGCTTACAGGTTGGAAAATAGATATTAAGTCAGCAAAAGGAGAAAACTCAACAGAAGAAGCAGATCCTGAGCCAAAAGATAAAGAAATTAAAAGTTAAAAATTATTATGTATTTTATTTACGCAACAATTATTCTTTCAGTAATTTTCATGTTCTATTTTAATAGGGTGATGATGAAAGAACCTACTGGCACTGAAAAAATGCAACACATTGCAGGGCTTATACAAAAAGGTGCAATGAGGTTTTTAAAAGTAGAGTACAGTTATATAGGAGTATTTGTTCTAATTGTCGGTATTATCCTTTACTTCCTTTTTGGATTACCAAGCACAATATCATTTCTTATCGGAAGCTTTAGTTCTGCTTTTGTGGGATTTTTGGGTATGGGTAGATCAGTGAGAGCAAATGTGAGAGCTACAAATGCTGCGGGAAGAAGCCTAAATGAGAGCCTCAAAATAGGCCTCTACGCAGGGTCAACAGTAGGGCTTGCCCTTACCACAATCGGAATTGTGGGACTTTTAATAATAATATTTATATTCCCCAATAATATAGAAGCATTGCTTGGATACTCTTTTGGTGTTGCGGCAATTGCGCTTTTTGCAAGAGTTGGAGGAGGAATTTTCACAAAAGCTGCAGATGTAGGCGCTGACTTGGTTGGCAAACTTGAAGCAGGAATCCCTGAAGATGACCCTAGAAATCCTGCTGTTATAGCAGACAATGTTGGGGACAATGTGGGAGACACTGCAGGGATGGGAGCTGATTTGTTTGATTCTTTAATTGTTAACCTTGTAGCAGCAATGGCAATCGGAACACTCATAAAAGTTAGTGATGTTACAGTAGGTCAGCTTTTTGATACGGCAGCATTTATTTTCCCAATATTTGTAGTATCTGCAGGAATTCTTGCAGCCATTGTTGGTACATTTTTCTCCAAAACAAAATCAAATAATCCCGGCCGTGCACTGACGAATGCGTTTCTTGTTACATGTATAGTAATGATTGGTATTGTGTTTGCACTAAACGGTTTCTTTTTCTCAAATCTTAATGTATTTATCACAGTAGTTGTTGGTGTTTTGGCAGGAATAGCACTAGGAAAAGCAACGGAATATTATACAAGTTATGATTTCAAACCTGTTAAAGGTATCGTGGAAAGTTCTAAAATAGGAGCAGCTACAAACATAATTGCTGGATTAAGTGTTGGGAAAAGATCAACATTTAGTATCGTTGCTATTTTAATGATAGCAGTTTATGTTTCGCATATTTTTGCAGGTATATATGGAGTAGCTATGGCAGGTGTTGGTATGTTGGCACTGGCTGCAATAATTATGGCAATTGATGTTTTTGGTCCTATTGTTGACAACGCAGGCGGAATCGCTGAGATGTCTGGTCTTCCAAAAGAAGTGAGAGCTGTAACTGATGAACTTGATGCTGCAGGAAACACAACCGCGGCTATCGGAAAAGGATTCGCAATTGGAAGTGCCGCACTCGCTGCCCTTGCCTTACTAACACTTTTTGCTGAAGAAGCAGGGTTGAGTATAGTTAATTTACTAAACTTTAAAGTTATGATTGGTCTTTTTGTTGGATCGCTCATTCCTTATCTATTTTCTTCATACGTTCTGCTTGCTGTAGGAGATACTGCTCTCAAAGTTGCACAGGAAGTGAGAAGACAGTTTAAGACAATCAAAGGTATTATGGAAGGTACGGCCGAGCCTGATTATGATAAGAGTATCGACATTGCAACAAAGGAAGCCTTGAAAAAAATGATAGTTCCAGGACTTATCGTTATCTCAACACCCATCCTAGTTGGCCTTATTCTCGGAAGTGAGGCACTTGGGGCCGCACTTGCAGGAACATTAGTTTCGGGTATTTTACTTGGTATTAAACAATCAAATTCAGGTGGTGCATGGGACAACGCAAAGAAACTTGTTGAAAAGGGACTGCATGGAGGCAAAGGGAGTGCCACCCATTTTGCAACTGTCATTGGAGACACCGTTGGGGACCCAAAAAAAGATACTAGCGGACCAAGCTTAAATATAGTGATTAAGCTAACGATTCTTGTTGCTACTGTCTTTGTGACGTTTTTTTAACATATAAATCAACAGCTCTTGTTTTAATCTGGTATATAGGTGTATACTAAATAATATAAAGTTATTAGCTTAACTAAATATACAGAAATATGAAACAATATATTATATTTACATTATTGACAACGATATTCTTGTTCAGTTTTTCATTTGCATACGCTCAGGAGGATACAGAAGTTAGTGCAACAACTGTAACTGACGCTGTAAAAACAAAACCAGTTTTTACAAAAGAAAGAGTTGATGTAAAAAGAATTCAGATTAAAAATACAAGAGATAATATAAAAGAAAAAAAAGTTGAAACAAGAAGTCTTAAAAAGGACAAAAAAAGTGATACTGCAGAAAAACAAAAGGAGGTCAAAGAGAAAGTAAAAAAGGAAAGAAAAAGTTTTCTGGACAGATTCAGAAGCAAAAAAGATCCTGTTAAAATAAAAGTGAAAGATAAGGCAAAAGTGAAAGATAAAGCATCAGATATACGCGCAATTAAAGCAGAAAAGAAAGAAGATCTTGAGGAAAAAAGGAAGAAACTAAGAAGTAAGGGAGATGGCACAAAAGAAAAACTTGCTGAGAAAAAGGAAGTAAGGAAGAAAAAGCTAAATGAAAAAGCAAAGAAAAGAGTAACGGCCTACATAAAAAGGATTACGAAGAGATTAAATGCCGCTTTAGACAGAATTTCAAAACTTTCCAAGAGAGTTGATTCGCGAATCATAAAACTTGAAGAGAAGTTTGCAGATAAGGACCTTGATTTATCTGAAGCAAAAGTACTGCTTGATATAACAAAAAGTGAAGTAGCAAAAGCACGCGATAGCATATCTTCAATTGAAGGTGCCGTGGGTGGAGTTCTTAACACGGATAATCCAAAAGAATCATTCACAAAAGTCAGAGAGCTTATAAAAAGCGCAACAGATAGCGTAAAAAGTGCACATAAAGCGCTTGTTGAAGCAATTAAAGCGGTAAAAACGGAAATCGGACAAGTAGCTTCTGATGCAGTAGCCCCTGTTCAAAACAATTAGCAATTACAAACACATTTAGTATATAATTGAAATTATCATGGAAGGAAATAATTCTAATCAAAATCTAAACACACAACAGCAAAGTGAAGCCCAAAAAAAATCTGTCGGCCCTATAATAGGTATCGCAATAATTGTAATTATTATAATCTTCGGCGGGCTATATTACTGGGGAGCCCAAATTAATACACAAGAAATAAAAGACGAACAAGAAAGTCTAACCGCAGAGCAGATAGAAAGCCAAGAAGACCTTTCAGTAAAGCAGCTTGAGACACAGAGCACATCCGATGAGATAGCTGATATTGAAACCGATATTAATGCAACCGATCTTGAAAATCTTGACCAAGAACTTGAAAATATAGATTTAGAATTCAGTTTTTAAATCAAAGAAAAAACCGCCCTCCGCTTAAAAAGCGGAGGGCGGTTTTTGTTTTATATAAAAAATATGCTAAACTTCAAAGTTATGATTGAAATAAAAAATTATACAAATCTTGAAATAAAAACTCTAGAGAATTCAGAGATTGAAATCAAAGCTGAAATTCCAGAGAAAATCATCTCAAAATATCGAGACCGCGCAATCAAAAGCCTTGGTAAAAACGTTAAAATTGACGGTTTTCGCGAAGGCCACATCCCTGAAAATATACTTATCAGTAAAATCGGCGAACAGGCAATACTTGAGGAACAAGCTCAAATGGCTCTTGCAGATGTGTACCCAGTCATAATCCAAAATGAAAAGCTCAATGTTATCGGAAGACCAGAAGTTACAGTTACAAAAATCGCACCAAAAAATCCTATTGAGTTTAAAATTAGGACTGCGGTAATGCCAGATATCAAACTCCCAGACTATAAAAAGATCGCTTCTAAAATAGAGCTGGATGAAAAAAATTCTGGTGTTTCAGACAAAGAAGTGGAGGAAGCAATAGAGCAAATAAAGAAAGGAATCGCAGCACAGAAAAAAGAAGGCGAAAAAGATAAAAAAGTAGAGCTAACTGACGAATTTGTAAAAACTCTTGGTGATTTTAAAGATGTGAAAGATTTTGAAGTAAAAATAAAAGAAAATCTCATTAAAGAGAAGCAAATGAAAGCACGAGAGAAAAGACGGGCAGAGATAGTAGAGAAAATAATTGAAAAATCAGAGATTGATATCCCTAAAATACTTGTTGAAAGTGAGCTTGATAAGATGTTAGCGCAATTCAAAGACGACATAGCACGAATGCAGATTTCTTTTGATGAATACCTTACAAAAATCAAAAAAACTGAAGAGAGTTTGAGAGTAGAATGGAAACTAGATGCAGAAAAAAGAGCCAAATTCCAACTCATACTAAACAAAATCGCAACTGAAGAGAAAATTAAAATACCAAAAGAAGAAATAGAAAAGGAGACCTCTCACATCCTTGAACACTACAAAGACGCCAAACCAGAAAATGTTCGCGTATATATAGAGTCAGTTCTCACAAACGAAAAAGTTTTTCAACTCCTTGAAGGTCAAAAATAGAAACTTGAACGGACGGGTTTAAGATGATACGATGATTGAATGATTTCGACGATTTGGAACACGGTGTTTTTTAACCCAATATATAATGGGCTTATTTTTCTACTTGATGTAGTGCCATTTATAGACGTGGGTATTGCTGTTATATTGGTAACCGTTATTGTTAAATTAATACTATTTCCCTTCTCATTAAAAATGGTAAAAACTCAGCTTGCTGTAAAAGCACTTGAGCCGGAAATTACCAAACTAAAAGAAGACCATAAAGACGATAAACAGGAGCAGGCACGGAAGACAATGGCTTTATATAAAGAGAGAGGTGTAAATCCATTTTCAGGATTTCTTCTTATTTTAGTACAGATTCCAGTGATTTTTGGTCTTTATTGGGTATTCTTAAGTGGCGGACTTCCAGAGATAAATATGGACATATTATATTCTTTCGTTTCAACTCCAGAGAAAATAAATATGAATTTCCTTGGGCTAATTGATGTCTCTGCAAAAAGTGTGTTCCTGGCGTTTTTTGCAGGGGCAACGCAATATTTCCAAATCAAATTCTCTCTACCCCCAATGAAGGCAAGACAAGAAGGTAAAGCGTCACTCAAAGAAGATCTCGCAAGAAGTTTCCATATTCAAATGAGATATGTAATGCCTATTATTGTATTTGGAATTGCATACGCAATCTCTGCGGCGGTTGCACTTTACTGGACAACAAGCAACCTCTTTGCTATTGGACAAGAAATATATGTTAGAAGGAAAATTAAAAATAGAAATGAGTCATGAAGCAATAAAAAAAATAATTGAGGATTTTTTAAATAAACTTACTGTAGATTTTGATGAGATTGAAATTATAGAAAACGAAATACATCCAACACTTCATATAAAAACAGGTGACTCTGGTGTACTTATAGGAAACAATGGTGAGAACTTAAAAGCACTTAATCATATTATAAAAAAAATTGTTGAAAAAAAACTTAACCAAGAAAATGGAAATGTGAAGTTGCAATTTCTACTTGATGTGAACGACTACTATGGAAAAAAGTTAGAAACACTCAAGAGCCAAGCAAAAATTCTCGGGGAGCGTGCGCGGATGTTCAAGTCAGATGTTGAAATGAACCCTATGAATGCATACGAAAGGATGATTATTCACGCGACATTTGCAAATGATAATGAAATAAAAACTCAGTCCGAAGGAGAAGGGAAAACAAGAAGGGTTATATTAAAATATAAAAACTAAATTATTTAAGTTTAAGACTCCATAGAAGGGAATCTTTTTTGTTTGTAAAAATCAAATAATCCTCATCAGCTGATAAAATCGGCTTAATCAAATCTATTTCTCTTTCAACTATATCTGTCGGGTCAGCCAAAACGCTTGCGGTCTGTGTTTCAATATCAATCATCCAAACGCTGTCTGAGAATGAGGTTAAGCCCTGATACCATAGGTCAAGGTCGCCCCCCTGTGGAATAACATTTGGTACACCGCAATATACGATATTTTCATTCAATTCACTCCATATACATTTCTCCGAAAGTGTCCATACAGGTAAGTTGGTGATTTGCTCTTTATCTATATCAAGAACACTTAATAGGAGTCGATTTCCTTCATTTTGAGTAAACAAAACATTTGTCGCATCCTTATTTACTAAAGTTGTAAGTCCTGCAAATCCTGATAATATTTTTTCAAGTTTCTCTGTCTTGTTGTCGAGGAAGTAAAGGTATCCTAAAGTGTCTGCAGACGGTTTTGTAGTTAGTGCTATTTTATTTCCACTTGACCACTGAACATTCCACTCTGACAATGGCGAATCAAAAACTTGAACTTTGTTGTCCCCATTTGCATCTGCAATTATGCCGATAGAACCATCGCCACTTGAAGTTAAGTAGAATACTTTATCATCATTAGATAGCGTAAGTTCTTTTATATTATTCGGCAGAAACACACCATCAACTTCTCCATCACCACCTGTATCACTCTCTTTTATTTCAGCATAAAAACTCTCTATTTCAGAACTTTCCTCATCTAAGAATCTTGCAACGAATGCATTACCACTAGAGAGCCATTTGGTATCCCAAATACGCAGTATTGTTGTATTTGAAATTCTTTTTTGAGTTGTGGAATCCGCTCTGACTTCAAAGATGTGTCCATTCTCTCGTGCAACAAACCTGATTAATGTTTCTTCGTTTTCATTTTCTGCAAATGATGCACCTGCGACAGGAAAATTAGAGATTTGTCTTAGGCGTAATAATGCTGCACCGTCTCCGCCTAAAATACCCCCTGTTCCCAATAAATCTGTATCAAATTCATCAGTTCCTCTTTGTGAAAAAAAGTTGCTACTTTCGCCAAAAGACACGAGCTCCCTGAATGATTCTTTTACTGTAACCTCTCCTCCACTCTCACGCGAAATCATAAATGCCCAAATGAAAAGCCCTATAACTAAGATGATGAGTGCTACGGTTATTATTATAAGAATCTTTTTTGTCATATTAGAATAAATTAAAACTAAGAATGTCTGGATTTATTGTATTCAGTAAAATCCATGAAAATAATATGAGCAAAAGCCCCATCAGTGCGTATGTAATTCTTTCCCTTCCTTCTGACTTGCCATGTATGGCGTCAGTACTCATATACTGTATTCCACCAACTGCAATCATTACAACTGCCAAGAATCCTGCAATTATAATGCCAAATTTGAACAGACCGTTGAAAAATTGATTAAGATCTGTATTACCTCCTTCTATTACACCGGGAATAGTCTCAAGTGGAACAAATTCTTTATCTTGTTCCGTAGCTTTTTTTTGCAGTTTTATTATTTGTTTTTGTGTATCTCTTTCTCGACTTTCTCTTATTGTCCTTTCTGCTTCGGTTTCCTCTATACTCTCACCTTGTTGTAATTTTATTACATCTTCTTTGGCCCGTTCTTTGGCCTTTTTACCAAGTTCAGTGTCCCCATAAATATTTATTGGCGTTATTTCTTCTTGAGCATTTACAACCAGTATACTAACAAAATTCATCATAGATATTATAACTATAAGAAAAATGAAAATTATTTTTTTGTTGAATGTTTTATTCATAATTTAAAAATTAAACGGTGTGTCTTTACTTGCTCCAAACAACACAGAGAACCCTTCTCGTGCAACCTGAAGTATCTTATCTATACTTTGTATTGAGAGAGATACAGCTGCACTACCTTCTCCTTCTCCAATTTGTCTTAACACAATACTACTTTCATCATCAGGTGAACTTGGTACAGAAGAGCCATCTACACTCCAACTGTAATCAAAATCAGAGGACA
>CAJWGW010000016.1 GCA_913041175.1 uncultured bacterium | reverse complement strand
TTCGCTCTCGCTTTTGCTTCCTTTTCTCCTTTCCTGCGTCGTTGCCCACTCAAAGGCATAGATTAAATCGCCCGAAACGGTCGCACGACCTTCCTGCGCTTCAAAACCTTCGTTTTTGATTTTCTCGGCATCTTTCTCGGAACTCATGCTGTGTGCGATAAATTCGGGCGATTTCATATCAAATTTATTTCAAAAGTTGATCACTGCTAACACCTAACGCTTCAGCAATCTTGGCTATTGTTTCAAGGGTGGGGTTTTGTTTTCCTGCCTCAAGATTGCTGATGTAAGCCCTATCAATCCCGGTCGTACGATGAATATCTCCTTGAGATAATCCTTAATAGAAGAGGCGGAGCAACCCTTTCAAAACAAGAAATCCGTATTGGCGGAGAGGGAGGGATTCGAACCCTCGAAGGAGTTTCCCCCTTAGCTGTTTTCAAGACAGCCGCCTTCAACCACTCGAGCCACCTCTCCAATATTCATTATCTTAAAACAGATTGTTAATCAAAACAAGTTTTATGATATGCTATTTGAATGAACGAATTTATGAAAATATTTTTAATGGTTGTCTCTGCACTAATAATAGCTTTTATATTATTTGCGATGTTTATATGAGAAATCTTTCAAAAAAAATCTTAGGTGTTGATTTTGGTACTAAAAAAATTGGCATCGCTATTTCTGGTGGAGACGGCAACTTTGCCCTTCCAAAACTTGTTATAGACAATAACAAGAGTTTATTAGAAAATATTGAAGAAATTATAAAAAAAGAAAAAATTTCAGAGATAGTAATTGGAGAATCAATTAATTATAAAGGGCAGGAGAATCCTGTAATGAAAGATATTAAAAATTTTGCGGGAGTGCTTGAAGAAAAATTTTCTTTACCAATCAATTTTGAACCAGAATTTTTAACATCACATCAGGCAAAAAGTATTCAGGGGGAGGATAAGATGACAGATGCATCAGCGGCAGCTCTTATACTTCAAAGTTTTTTAGATAAAAGAAATAAAAATGACTCGTCTTAAAATAAAGCTTCGTAACTGGATGGTAAAACATGCAGATTCCCCAAATGCGAAATGGTGGCTGTTTTTAATTTCATTTGCAGAGGCGTCCTTTTTCCCTATTCCCTCTGATTTTCTACTTATCGCTATTCTAGGTTCTCGCCAAGGACATAAGTGGATATACTATTCGTTTATAACAACAGTAGGATCAGTTCTTGGAGGAGTATTTGGTTTTGTAATAGGGTATCTTCTTTTTGACAGTGTAGGACAGTTTTTGATTAATACATATAATCTTGAACAATATCTTACAATTACTCAGGAATTATTTATGCAAAACGCATTTTGGGCGATTTTTATTGCCGGTTTTACTCCAATTCCTTACAAAATTTTCACAATTTCCGCAGGGTTTTTCGGCGTAAGTTTTCTAATATTTGTAGTTGCGTCAATTGCATCTCGCTTACTACGTTTTTTTGCAGTTGGCTACATTATGAAAGCCTTCGGGGACGATATGAGCAAGTTTGCATTCAAATATTTCAACATTTTAACCTTTCTTTTTGCAATTGGCGTCATAATATTTATTGTTACAATGAATCTCTTTTAATAAAATAGACGACGGGATATAATAAAAGCAATGGATTCTGTAAAAACAAAAGGAATATTTGCCGGGCTTTTTCCTGTTCCGAAATTTTTGGCGATGCCAGCTGTCGGAATTGACATATCCGATGATTCAATAAGATTTGTTGAACTCAAGAATAGTAAAGAGGGCAAAATACTCTCCAAATTTGGTGAGCAAAAGATACCGTCAGGATTAGTTTTAAATGGTGAGATACAGAATGTGGAAAAGCTTTCAGAAGAACTCAAAAAGATAAAAGAAGAAAACGATATAGAATCTATCCGTGCCTCACTTCCAGAGGAAAAAGTTTATCTGTTTCAAACTCATATTCCGGAAGATGCGAAAGAAGATCAGATAAGAAGCATTATTGAATTCAAATTAGAAGAGCATGTACCGCTTTCTCCGAAAGAATCTGTTTTTGATTATGAAATTATCAACAAACAGGATTCAGAGAAGCATACTGATGTTAGTGTTGCTGTGTATCCTAAAAATACCATTACAAAATATACAACCGCTTTCAGAGAAGCAGGGATGATTCCATTATCTTTTGAGATTGAAGCGCAGGCAATCTCAAGAGCTGTAATAAGGGAAGGAGACGACGGGACATATATGATTGTCAGCTTTGGAAAAATGAGAACAGGTCTTGCGATAGTGAGCGATGGTGTTCTTACTTTCACCTCAACACTTGAAGTTGAGGAAGAAGGTCTTTCAAAAGCAATTATGCAATATCTTTCTGTGTCTGAAACGGAAGTTGCTCGCATAAAAAATGAAGAAGGATTAATTGGAAGTAAAGACAACAAAGAACTGTTCTCTGCACTTTTAAGTGTTGCTGAGACGCTTAAAGATGGTATAGATAAACATTATCGTTATTGGAAGACACGTGTAGATGAAAAAGGAAATCGAGTTAAACCAATTGAGAAAATTATTCTCTGTGGAGGAAATTCAAACTTGAGAGGTCTTCCGGAGTTTCTCTCTGGAGCGCTTAAAATTCCTGTAGAGCACGGAAATGTCTGGGCTAACGCTTTTTCATTTGATGATTTTATACCAGAAATGAATCGTTTTCAGTCGCTCTCATACGCTACGGCTATCGGACTTGCACTTAGAGACAGTAATTAATTATGAATTAATATGCGAAACTTATTGTCACAAAATGATAAAAAGATATTACACAGTGAGTATAGACTCCGTGTTGTGATAACAGTTCTTATGTTTTTGTTTTTTACAATTTTAACTGGAGGAATAGAATTAATACCGTCGTATTTTATATCAGAGTCAAAGGAGAATGCGACAAAAAAACATTCAGATATTATAAAAGAGTCAGTTGCAAAAAGAGAACAAGATGTATCAAGCACAATCTTGTTTGAAACAAAAGAAAAACTTGACCTACTCTCGTTTGATGAAAAAAACATTACTTTGAGAGATCTCTTTGAGAGTGTTCTGAGCAATAAACCCAGTGGCATAAGAATTAATGGGATTTTTTATAATAAAGGCCAAATAGATGCAATCCCAGAAATACAAGTAACAGGAGAAGCAGATGCGCGAGAACCACTTCTCGAATTCAAAAAACTTCTTGAGCGGGAAGCGCAGTTTACTGGCGTATTACTTCCTGTTTCAAATCTTGCATCTGACAGCGACATTAAATTCTCAATAAAAATAACTGGAAATTTCTAATATGGGACACTCTTCAAAAACAAAACAAATTCTTCTTACCACCATAGTTCTAGTAATTGTTGTGTCTATTGCTTACATTATGTTGTTTCTTAATATAAAGGAAAAGAATAATGCTGTATCTTTACTTACAAATGAAGTTGACAGTGTTCTTCAGAAAGAAATTAAACTCCGTTCTGTAAAATATCTTATAAAAGACACTCAAGACGATAGAATGAAGCTCGACTCATATTTTGTTGCAGATGACGAAATTATAAATTTTATTAAGATGATTGAAGATCTTGGTATAGAATCAAACGCTGAAGTCGAAATTACTAATGTAAGCATAGGTGTTGTAGACGAAAAAGCTGTTAATAAAGATAAAATTAACGAACTTCTCAATATTGATTTTAAAATGGGAGGGAGTTTTGTAGAAATGTTCCATTTTCTTTCTATGTTTGAAAAACTTCCATTTAAAATTGATGTAAAAAGGGTGAATTTTGAAAAGATTTCAGACAGAGATATAGAAATTGACAAAAGTCTTGAGCCGTGGAAAGGCTTTTTCAGTGTTACCGCAGTAAAACTCAAATAATATGATTAATAAAGAAAACATTGTAAAAATTTTCAAGAAGAAAAGTAGAAAGCCTGGAACAAGTATATCTGCGTACATTTCAAATGCAAAATATACATGGGGAATTATCATCGCTGTGTTTGTAGTACTCAATATTGGCATTATAGCTTTCAGTGGGTATTTGTTTTTGGAGATAAATGAAGGTGATATATTTAAAGTTGAACAGGATATTACAGTTATTGTAGATACAATAGATAGGAAACTTTTAAGTGAGACACTTGATTCTTTTGATGCAATGGAGAATGAAATAAAAGAGCTGAAAGAGAAAAGACCGAGTGTTATTGACCCATCGCTCTAGTGCTGTTACATTTATATTTATTGCCCCTGTAGTTCAACGGATAGAACAGGAGTTTTCTAATCTCCCGATGCGGGTTCGATTCCTGCCGGGGGCGCATTAAACAAAAATACCTCATTGTTTTGGGGTATTTTTGTTTAATGTATTTTGGTGGGCGATGAGGGATTTGAACCCCCGACCTTCGCTGTGTAAAAGCGCTGCTCTACCAACTGAGCTAATCGCCCCCTTCGTACAGAAAGATTAACTTATTATTATGTTTTTTTCAACATTTTGCGGTACAATCCAATTATGCAAAAAGAAATTGAAGTTAATATAAAAGGCAGAGTGCAGATGGTCATGTTTCGTGATTTTGCAAGGAGATATGCAAAGAGGCTCGAACTCACTGGAGTAGTGAAAAATCTTGGGGATGGTTCTGTGCGTGTAGTTGCTCAAGGGGATGAAGATAAATTAAATAAATTTATTGAATTGTTAAAAAAAGGACCAACATTTGCTAAAGTAAGTGATATTGATGTAAAGTGGATGGAAATAAAGGAGAAATTTACTGATTTTAAAATAATATGGACATAAAAATTATTTTTGAAAATGAAGAAGTGGTTATACTAAACAAACCTATAGGGCTTGTTGTGCATTCTGATGGAAAGACAGACGAGCCAACACTTGTTGATTTTATACTTGAGAATTATCCAGAAGTTGAAGGCGTGGGCGAACCAGCAGTATATGACGGAAAGGAGATTACCCGTCCAGGAATCGTGCATCGGCTGGACAGGGAAACATCTGGTGTGATTGTAATTGCAAAGACGCAAGATTCATTTTTAAATCTTAAAAAACAATTTCAAGAAAGAAAAATAACAAAAACATACAATGCGTTTCTATATGGAACACTTAAAGACAAAAGTGGGGTAATTGATTTGCCGATTGGTAGAAGTAAAAGCGATTTCAAACAATGGTCAGCACAGCACGGCGCGCGTGGTGAGCTTCGTGAAGCCCTGACACAATATAAAGTTCTTAAAGAAAACAAAGATTTTGCATATGTTGAAGTAATTCCTAAAACTGGACGTACTCACCAGATCCGAGTGCACTTCAAGGCAATAGACAACCAAGTTGTGTGTGACAAGATATATGCGCCTAAAAGAGAGTGTGGACTTGGATTTAAGCGTCTTGCACTCCACGCAAGAACACTTTCATTTAAACTCCAAAATGGGGAGATTATTACCGCAGAAGCGGAGCTTCCGCAGGACTTTGAAAAAGCGCTTGAGATAATTGCTAATTAACACTCTCTGTGTTAAAGTATCACCTATTATGGCTACAGTAGAGACCACATCAATCAAAATATCTCCTGTGAATATGGAGAGCAGAAAAAAACTCGGCGTTAAAGCTGGAGATACTGTCCGTGTGTGGCAGAAGATTCAGGAAAAAGGTAAAACGCGCCTACAGGCGTTTGAAGGCCTTGTGCTTGCAAGAAAACACGGTAGTGAGGCAGGAGCAACTTTTACAGTGAGAAGAGTTGCAAGTGGAGTAGGAGTTGAGAAGATTTTCCCGCTTTATTCTCCGGTGATTGATAAAATTGAAATTATTAAACGTTCAAAAGTACGACGTGCAAAACTTTACCATATTCGCGAGAAAGCAGCTAAGGAAATCAAACGACAGATGCGTCATATGAGCATGGTTAATCTACAAACAGTAAGTGACACAGAGGAAGAGAACAAGAAAGACGAAGCTGAAACAAAAGCAGAAGACGTGTCCGCCGAAGCTGATGCGAAGGCGGAAGAAACAGAAGTTAAACCTGCCTCGACTGACGCGAGTCAGGGCGGGGAAGAAACACCAAAAGAAGAAGTAAAAGACGAGAAAGTAGAAGAAAAAATTGAAGAAAAGACGGAAGAGAAGAAATAAAAAACAGCAATACACGCTGTTTTTTTGTTTATACACAGTGGTATACGCTATTTGCTTGAGCAGATTATATATTTTTGATAATATTTATATATGGGAAAGTATATTACTGAAAAAAGAATGAAAAGAAATAAAATTGATATAAAATGGTCACCTAATTTTGCTTATGCTATAGGACTTATGACCACTGATGGAAGTATGTCTTCTGACGGTAGACATTTTGATCTTACTTCTAAAGACAGGGATCAACTTATAAATTTTATGAACTGTCTAAAAATTAATGTAAAGATTGGTCACAAAACATCTGGACATACCAATAAAAAAATAACTCGCATTCAATTTGGAAGTGTAAACTTATATAAGTTTCTTTTGGGAATAGGGATGACTCCTGCGAAGACTAAAACTATTGGCGAGCTTGATATACCGTCTAAATATATTTTTGACTTTCTAAGAGGACATTTAGATGGAGATGGTTGCTTTTATTCGTATTGGGATAAACGCTGGAAAAGAAGTTATATGTTTTACACAGTTTTTATTTCGGCAAGTAAAGAGCATATTAATTGGATTCAAAAAGAGCTGAACAAAAAAATAAAAATAAAAGGCCATATAAATAGATCCGGAGATCATAGTATTTATCAGTTGAAATATGCGAAAAATGAATCTATAAAATTGTTAAAGAAAATTTATTATAATAAAAATGTGACGTGTCTATATCGTAAACGCTTGAAAATAGAAAAAGCTTTAGGCATAATAGATTTGACGTTATAAGCCCAGGTGCTGAAACTAGTAGACAGGTACGGTTGAGGGCCGTATGTTCGTAAGGACGTGGAGGTGCAAGTCCTCTCCTGGGCACATTGCAATATTTTTAATTTGTGGTAATCTTTTGCGAGACAATTGTAATTTTTTGAATGGAGGTTGTGCGTGAAAAAGAATAATAAAAAAGTAGAAAAATCAGATTGTAATAAAAATAAAAAAGAGGAAGAAATGTCTCACTGTCATGACAAAACAATAGATCATGAAGGTGTTACAAGTGCAAATGTTGAAGGCAGATCGGTAATAAATAAACTAAAAAAGATTTGGTTTTGAAGCTTACATACTTTAACTCTAGTATGTAAGCTTTTTAATTTGCTATAATAAACTGATGCTTTACACAAGAAAAGGAGACAATGGAACAACTAAAACTTTTGGGTGCGACCAAAGGATTTCTAAAAGTTCTACTATTGCGGAAGCGCTTGGTGCGATGGATGAGGTGAATTCATATTTAGGACTTTGCAAGGTTAAAACAAAAGAGCTCGAGCCTTCATTTGAGAAAATCATTCACGATATTCAGAAAAATCTTTTTATCGTTCAAGCAGAACTTGCAGGAGCGACAGAATCAATCTCTGAAAATAAAGTTAAAGACCTTGAAAACATTGTTGATGACATAGAGAAACAAATTCCCAAAGTAGAAAGCTTCTTTATCTCAGGCGGGTGCGAGTTCTCTGCGATGTTTGACTTTGCACGAACACTCGCGCGATGTGCCGAGAGGAGAGTCGTCGCAGTACATGAGGAGGGCGTGGTGGGAATAGGCAAATCCACACTTGAATATCTCAACCGTCTTTCAAGTGTACTATATGCACTCGCTCGACTTTCAAGCCACCTCTCTAATGTAGAAGAAGAATCACCTGACTATAAATAATTAGGATCCTAGGTGATGCAAGTATTGGGCCATTGTGATATTGTAGAAATGAAGAAATTCATGGCGGTATTGGTGTAATAGTAGCACTCATCCCTGTGGAGGATGCAGAAAGGGTGCAAATCCCTTATATCGCCCCACTTAATTCGGGTTCAATTCCCGATGAGCACCCCACTTTGTTTTGTCATGAAGAAAAGTACTATAAAAAAATATCAACATACTCAAATTGGGTATTTGATAATATTTGTTTTACTGGCTGTTGTTTTGCTGTTTGGATTTGTTTTAATACAGGCTGATTTTGAGCCCTTTGTTTTTATTATAATGCTTTTTGTTTTATTTATCCTTACTTCCTTTGCATCACTTAAAGTAACAATTGATGAAAATTATCTGCGAATTAAATTTGGTTATGGAATATTTTGGAAAAAGTTTGCGCTTAAAGAAATAATTTCTGCAAAATCTGTAAGAAATCATTGGTATTTTGGATGGGGTATAAGGTTTTGGTTCTGGCCGTATATGATAATTTTCAATGTCTCAGGCTTTGATGCAGTTGAAATCAGAATGAAAAATGGAAAGATCTATCGCATAGGAACTGATGATGAAAAAGGACTTGAATCTGCAATAAACAGAGAAATATAATAATTTACATCTCAAATGCAAGGAGCGCGAACATTATTGCAATACCTAAAATAATTGCGATGAATTGCTGGAATGATTTTTTAAAGTCTGATGTTTTGTGGAGCTCTGGCACAAGGTCCGAGCCTGCAATGTAGAGGAAGCCACCAGCTGCGAATGCGATGATTGCCGGTACGAACGTTTCGCTATTTGACCCAAACATAAAAGCAATACCAACTCCCACAACTGCAAACAAAGATGAAAAGAAATTTAGCAAAAGCGCTTTTACTTTGCTAAAGCCGGCGTGAAGCAAAAGCGCGAAGTCGCTAATTTCTTGTGGGATTTCATGCA
>CAJWGW010000015.1 GCA_913041175.1 uncultured bacterium | reverse complement strand
CAAAAGGTTCAGTAGTTAGAGATGACATAGGAGCAAAAGAAATGCTTGAAGAATGGAAAAAACTTAAAATTGACTTTACTGAACACAATCCATCTGTGACTATCTATGTTGGGGAGGATGAATGGGTAAGTGTTGCCAACTTCCTATATGAAAACTGGGATTATGTTGGTGGACTATCGTTCCTTCCGCGCGCGGACCATGTGTATAAACTTGCGCCGTATGAGGAGATTAATAAAGAAAAATACGAAGAGCTCTCCTCGCGCGTAAAAGATGTAGATTTCTCAAAACTCATTACTTATGAAAAAGGGGACACAACAAGTGGCGCAAAAGAACTAGCGTGTGCTTCAGGGACGTGCGAGATATAAATATGTTGACAATTATAGTTATCTGGCTATAATTCACCAAGACAAATTAAATTCTAATTCAATTCGCTCTTTGAAAGGGGGAAAGGATGAAAATAAAGATTAAGGTAGTCTATTCAACAAAAGAACTTGTTAAAGAAATCAATGAAGAAGAATTTGATGTGATTATCTATGAATGTAAGATTAAAAATGTCAAAACTTCAGAGCCTAACGGGAAAAAGAAATGTTTTGTTGTTCTTGTGTCAAAAAAAATAAAGAAAATATTTAATAAAAACCAGCTTGAGAAATTTTCAAATTGGGAAATTAGTCACGGTATTGGAGAAGCAGAAAACTGCCATATAATTCCATCAGATTCTGAACGAGTTATTGAAGACCTTAAACAAGTGTTTAAAATTAAAAATATAGAAAGAAATAAAGCCCATCAGTACTGTAGCTGATGGGCTGTTTTTATTGCATTACCTACTATTTATGCTATAATACAGGAAGTTCTTATATCGAGCGATAGCTCTACGGAGAGGAAAGTCGGGACACACAGTTTTTATAAACAATCGTAGTGGGTAACACCCATCGGGAGCAATCCTAGAGTTGCGAACAGAGACGAGCTTATTAAGTTAAGTTGAAACGGCAAAATACTTACGAGTGTGCAAAGTCGTGCTCTGACGTTATAGTCGGAGAGTGCTGCAAATGATACAATTGGTAACAATTGTACAAGACAAATTGTCGCTGATAACAGAATCCCGCTTATAGATATAAGAGCAAATACCATCCCCAACTAAATACTTTTCAGGAAAACTTCATAATTTTATGCGAGACGAAGTAAAAAATATGAAGAATATCTGGATATTTTGAAGATTTTTTACAAAGTCGCAGTCAAAATTTGGTGTTTTCGAGGAGTAGTTAGTTGGGGATGGTATCGATATATGAAAAACCCCCACCGTAAGGCGGGGGTTTTTCTAATCCACAACTTCCACTTTTCTATAAATAAACAGTCTGTTAATATGATATACTATAGAGGGAATTATCATTAATATATTAAGTCATTATTTATGGAATACGCAAAATTGAATGTAGAGGATCGTGATAAGACGCCTTTTTTGGAAAACTTGGCGCTCTACTTTATTATCGGAGTGATGTTTCTTCTTCCGATTTTCTTTATACCTTCTTTATCAATACCATTTTCATTTACAAAATCCATATTGATTTTTGTCAGCATTTTGGTGGCATTCTTCCTCTTTTTAATCTCACGATTGAAAAGAGGGCAGGTTGCGCTGCCTACAAACGCTATTGCACTCGTTGCATGGGGACTTCCGCTTGCATATCTTATTTCAGCAATTTTCTCAGGCAACTCAGCTGTATCTTATCTTGGACAAGGATTTGAAATAGATACATTTGGCTTCATCGCAATTATGGTATTAATGTTATCTCTTGTTCCGCTTCTTTTGAAAACAAGAGAATTAATATTTCGTATTCATATTGCACTTTTACTTTCACTTGTGCTGCTTGCAATATTTCAGGGACTTCGCTTAATTTTTGGTGCAGATTTTCTTTCATTCGGTATCTTTACCTCCTCAACTGCAAATCTTCTTGGAAAATGGAACGACCTCGGTATTTTCCTTGGGCTTACATCAGTACTCTCTCTCATTACACTTGAGGGACTTCCGCTCAATAAACTATCAAAGATAATTCTTTATGTAATTCTCGCCATATCTCTCGTATTTCTTTCTGCTGTGAATTTTCTTCCTGTCTGGATTATCGTCGGACTTTTTGCTTTGGGGCTTTTTGTCTATGGTCTTTCAAAAGGAAAATTCAAAACTCCTGTAAAAAATAACAAAACGTTTAAAGACAAACCCGAGACAAGCAAAGCATTTATACCATCTCTTATTATCTTAATAGTCTCTATTGTATTTATAGCAGGCGGTTCTACTTTGAGCGGATATACCTCTTCATTTTTCAAGACAAGTCAGATTGAAGCGCGGCCGTCGTGGCAGAGTACGATTGATATAACAAAGAAAACTTATAACGAGAATTTTCTTTTCGGTTCAGGTCCAAACACATTTATGAATCAATGGGCACTTCATAAACCGCAGTCAATTAACAACACGTTGTTCTGGAACATTGACTTCAGCTCCGGAATTGGGCTTGTGCCGACTTCATTTACGACCACAGGGCTTTGGGGGGGAATCGCGTGGATTGCGTTTTTTGTATTCTTCCTGTATAGCGGATTCAGAAATTTGGTAGTATCTGCAGTTGAAGATAGAGCATCTTACTATTTATCACTGTCTATGTTTCTCGGTAGTTTGTACCTGTGGATATTTACAGTGATATATATTCCAAATGTAGTCATAGTCACGTTGGCATTTCTCTTAACCGGTATGTATATAGCATCACTGCGATATCGCTCCGGAGCTCAGATTGATAAAGAAATTAATTTTGCGGCATATCCACGAATTGGATTTATCTCAATAATGATGCTCACAGTACTTATAATCATAAGCGGAGTATCTCTTTATATGATTGGTGGGCAATATGCGTCGGCAATCTTATTCCAGAAGAGTTTGGTTGCAGCAAATGTAAATGGCGATATTAATGCTGCAGAAGACAGTATTAATAGTGCCATAAACTTGGGGAATAACGATGCATATTATAGATTTGCAGCTGAAATTGATTTAGCAAAAATCAATCAGGTACTTGCAGATCAGGATAGAAATATAGATGAAAGACGAGCTGAATTCCAGAGTATTCTGGCAAGCGCTATAAGTAATGTTCAGGGAGCTATTGCCATAAACAATAATAATTATCAAAACTGGTCAATGCTAGGAAGAGTTTATGGGTCGGTTGTGCCACTTGGTGTTGACGGTGCATATGAAAGTGCTAGGCGTTCATATGAACAGGCGATATCTCTAAATCCTAATAATCCGGCCCTTTATTTGGCGCTTGCTCGGCTTGAACTTGCAAGAGATTCAAATAATATAGAAGAAGCAAAACAATTCATAGGAGCTGCACTAGAGAAGAAGAATAATTATACAGAAGCAATATTCCTGCTTTCACAACTTCAAATACAGGAAGGCAATATCGAAAGTGCAATCACGTCAGTTGAAGCGGCAGTTATCATTGAACCGAATAACTCCGTATTCTTCTTCCAGTTAGGGCTCTTGCAGTCAAACGTAGGAGACAGTCAAAAAGCAATCGCTGCACTGGAGAGGGCAATAGCGCTTAATCCACAATACTCAAATGCGCGATACTTCCTTGGTTTGAACTATTTCCAAACTGGGGAAAAAGAAAAAGCTGTAGAGCATTTCACTTATGTATCTGATTTAAATCCTGACAATGAAGAAGTTAAGGCAATCTTGGAAAGTATAATAGCAGGAGATGATCCATTTGCTGGTGGTGGAAAAACAGGCACGCTCCCAATTGGTGGGGAGTAATAAATGGTAAAGCGAATATTTAACCTAATACACAGAGAGATACGCGGACTTCATGAGGCTGCGTATCTTTTGGGAATGTTTGCGCTTTTATCTCAGGTTTTGGCGCTCGTTCGTGACCGACTGCTTGCACACTTCTTTGGTGCAGGGGCAGTACTGGATACATACTATGCGGCGTTTCGCATACCGGATATTATATTTGTCGCTATTGCATCTATTGTCTCAGTTTATGTTTTGATTCCATTTCTTGCTGAGAAATCTGGTATTTCAAAGCAGGCGGAAAAAGAATTTGTCAGCACGATATTTTCGGCATTTTTCCTGATTATGGTCACAGTAAGTGCTTTGGCCTTCATATTTGCACCGCAGCTTTTGAAACTGTTTTTCCCAGGACTTGTAGAATCCGGCAATTTTACTGATTTAATTCTTCTGACGAGAGTGTTGTTGCTTCAACCGATATTTCTCGGAATTTCAAACTTATTTGCAAGTATCACGCAAGTTCATCGCAAGTTTATCCTATATGCACTTTCTCCGGTGCTCTACAACGTCGGTATAATTATCGGAATCATATTCTTGTATCCAACGTTTGGTTTCGTAGGACTTGGTATGGGAGTGGTGCTTGGAGCAATACTTCATGTTGGGATTCAATTGCCGTTTATTGTAGGGAGTGGTTTCCTTCCAAAACCTACAATTTTTATAAGATTTGGCGAGGTAAAAAGAGTTATCTTCCTCTCACTTCCAAGGACACTAGCACTCTCTGCGCATCAGATATCTCTTCTTTTCTTAGTTTCATTTGCATCCGTTATGGCCGTCGGCTCTATCGCAGTATTTAACTTTTCATTTAATCTTCAATCTGTTCCGCTCACTATAATCGGGGTTTCGTATTCTGTAGCGGCGTTTCCGACTTTAGCAAAAATGTTTTCAAATGGAGAGCGGGTGCAGTTTCTAGAACAAGTACTTGTAGCCGCAAAACATATCATTTTCTGGTCGTTTCCCGCAATTGTGCTTTTTATCGTGCTTCGTGCGCAGATTGTCCGTGTAATACTCGGCTCTGGAGAATTTGACTGGGCGGACACACGGCTCACGGCGGCGGCACTCGCCCTGTTTGCAGTGTCTATCGCAGCGCAAGGACTTATCTTTCTTTTCGTTCGCGGTTATTATGCGGCAGGGAACACAAAGAAACCTCTTATACTTAACTTAATTTCCGCAACGCTTGTTGTTGTATTCTCTCTTATTTTAATTAAAGTATTTAATGCAAATGACATGGTACGTTACTTTTTTGAATCGCTTCTTAGAGTAGAGAACATTGAAGGGACATCGGTACTGATGCTTCCGCTTGGTTACTCTATTGCTGTACTTTTAAATGCTATTGCTTTTTGGGTGATGTTTCAGAAGGATTTCAAGTCATTCTCCAAATCACTTTCAAGAACATTTTTCCAGAGCCTGTCGGCGGCGATTATAATGGGATTTGTCGTTCACACATTCTTGGACGTATTTGACGAGCTGTTTGATATAAACACATTCTGGGGGATATTCTCACAGGGACTTTTTGCGGGAATTGTAGGTATTGCAACAGGAGTTATGATGCTCGTCTTACTTCAAAATAGGGAAATAGGGGAGGTCTGGAAGTCACTCCACTCCAAATTCTGGCAGGCAGACGCTATTGCTCCAGAGCAGGAGGAGCTGTAATTTTCTGTGGTAAGATAGACAGAATATGGAAAAAATACGAAATTTCAGCATCATAGCTCACATTGACCATGGCAAATCAACACTCGCCGACAGGATGCTTGAGATTACAAAAACAGTTGAAAAAAGGAAGATGAAAGAGCAGGTTTTGGACCAAATGGAGCTTGAGCGTGAGCGGGGAATTACGATAAAGATGCAACCGGTGCGAATGGAGTTTGAAGGACACATCCTAAATCTTATTGACACACCTGGTCACATTGATTTTTATTATGAGGTTTCGCGCGCCTTGAAGGCCGTTGACGGTGCGATTTTGCTCGTGGATGCTACGCAGGGTGTGCAGGCGCAGACACTCTCCACACTTGAAATGGCGCGTGAGTTTGGACTAAAAATCATTCCTGTTTTAAATAAGATTGACTCCCCTCTTGCAAGAATTAAAGAGGCGCGAAATGAAGTTGTAGAGATATTAAAATGCTCTCCTGAGGAAGTACTTGAAGTCTCCGGAAAGACAGGTGAGGGAGTGGAAAAACTTTTGGAAGAAGTAATAAAGAAAATTCCAGCACCTAAAAAAGAGCTTGAGTCCGATAAAGATTTCAGAGGACTTATCTTTGATTTTCAGTATTCAAGCCACAAGGGGATTATTGTTTTCGTGAGAGTTTTTGACGGAAAAGTTTCCAAAAATGATCAACTTATTTTCTCTGCCGCGAAAGAAAAATTCATATCTCTTGAGACAGGCATCTTTTCGCCAGAAGCGGTGCCAAAAGATTCGCTTCAAGCTGGAGAAATCGGCTACATTGTAACCGGAATTAAAAAACCGGGTATTGCATCAGTGGGTGACACAGTACGATTTGCAAATAGTAATGCTGAAACTCTAGGTGGATATATGAAGCCCTCTCCAGTAGTGTGGGCGTCTGTTTATCCAGAGAGCCAAGATGATTTTATGGATCTCTCTCGTGCGCTTGAGCGACTTCAGCTTTCTGATTCGTCGTTTTCATACGAGGAAGAATCGTCAGGACTACTAGGGCGAGGATTCAGAATTGGTTTTTTGGGCACTCTTCATATGGAAATTTTTGTAGAGAGACTTCATAGAGAATTTGATGTGGATGTGATAGTTACAACGCCGAGCATTATGTATGATATAAAATCTAAAAATGGAAAAATTAGGAGGATATACTCTCCTTCTTTGTTTCCTGATTTTGGAGAGATAGAAAGTATAACAGAGCCGTGGGTTAACATAGAAATTATTACACCAAATGATTATATGAGTCCAATAATACAGCTTTTGTTTGAGCATGAAGCGGAAATCGGAAACTCCGATGTGTTTGGTGACGGACGTATAAAAATGCATGCCGAGCTTCCGCTTCGGGAGTTGATGCGAGGATTTTTTGATAAGCTGAAAAGCGTGTCTGCCGGATATGCATCAATTTCATACAAGATCGGCGGGATGAGAGAAGCTGATGTTGCGCGACTGGATCTCCTTGTCGCGGAGGAGGTGGTGCCTGCATTTACAAAAATGGTCTCCAAAAAGCGCATTGAGGAGGAGGCTAAAGCTTCGGTTGAGAAGCTCTATAAAGTGCTCCCAAGACAGATGTTTGTGGCCAAAATTCAGGCGATGGCACTGGGGCGCATTATCTCCTCAAAAACGCTCTCAGCGCTAAAAAAGGACGTCACAGGGCATCTATATGGTGGTGATATCACTAGGAAAATGAAGCTTCGTGAGAAACAAAAAAAGGGCAAAAAGAAGATGAAAAAGAGAGGAAAAGTGAACATCCCGCAGGATGTGTTCCTCAAAATGATGCGTTAAAAAATGGGAGTGAACATCAGCGTCATGCTGATTATGACCAGGACGCCGATTATTATGGATACTACTTTTAGTGCTTTCTGGGTCTTTTTGTGGAATAACATTGTGTATAGTGTATCATATATGTAATATTTTTCTATGTTTGACTTTCATGAAAAAAGAAAATTTAGGCGCTTTCTTTACTCAAAAGTAATGCTTATAATTCTTGCAATTATTGTCGTGTGGCTTTTCTTTGCTGTATTTGATATGTATAAGAAAGAAAGAGATACAGGACTTAAAAGTGCCGAGCAAAGAGAGATTCTTAACGAGCTTGAAGAAAGAGAAACGGCACTTCAAGATGAGATTAATAGGTTGAGTACAGAAAAAGGAATAGAGGAAGAGATAAGAAGCAAATTTGAAGTTGGAAGAGAGGGTGAGGAGGTGATAATAATTGTAGATAATCCTGAAGAAAAGAATGAAAAAAATACTGAACTTAAAAAAGGTTTTTTACAAAAGATATTTGATTGGTTTTAATCTCTGTTTAAGTCAAACTTAAACACTTAAACGAGATATTTTAGGCGGGTATAGTTTAGTGGTAGAACACGACCTTCCCAAGGTTGAGACGGGATTTCGATTATCCCTACCCGCACAAGGGGCTTGACACGTATGGTATAATAAAAATATATTATAAAATAATTAAACAATAATATGAAGAAAGTAACAATTTACAGCACACCGACTTGTCATTTCTGTCAGATGACTAAAGAGTTTTTAAAGGAGAAGAAGGTTGAATATACTGATTATGATGTATCAACTGATATGGAAAAGAGAAAAGAGATGATAGAGAAAAGCGGGCAGATGGCAGTTCCTGTTGTTTATGTAGATGATGAGATGATGATAGGTTTTGACAAAGACAAGCTCACAAGCGCACTCGGTCTATAAAATTTAAATTAAAATCCCCCGCCCCGGCTTTTGCCGAGGCGGGGGATTTTTGCTACCATAATTCATGTCGCCCCTGTAGCTCAATGGATAGAGCTCCGCACTCCTAACGCGAAGATCTAGGTTCGATTCCTAGTGGGGGCACAATAAACAGCTTCACAAAAGCTTTAGTGTGTTTAGCGACGGCGTTATGCAGGACGAGAAAATTTCTTCCGCCATTGTTTGTGGAAATGTTCATGAAAGACGAAGTGCATTATTTCATGCATAAGTCCAGTGTGACAAAATCATCCTCTAATGTGGAAGAGCATACAGATGTGCATTTATTATATTCCTGCTGAATATCTGTTTCTTTAGCATTGCAGCCAGCAAGGACTATTATAAGCACTACAAGGAATAAAATTATCAGCTTACTCGCTTTCACCATAAGGGTTTATTCCACTCCATTTTTTTTTAGCAGATTCATACCTTTCTATGTTTCCGATGTCAAACCACTGGCCTGCAAACGGGAAGCCTCTTAATCTGCCCTGCTCTGCAAGTTTTGGGAAGATATCTTTTTCAAGCATTGAAATGCCGTCAGGTATCATGTCTAATACTTCAGGCTCTAAAATATAAAATCCGGCATTAATTAAATTTGATGAAGCATCTTCTGCTTTTGGCTTTTCAACAAACTCTAAAATTCTTGATCCGGATAACTTTGCAACTCCATACTGGCTGGGATCTGTTACAGTTGTAAGGGCAATTGTTGCCAGCGCATCTTTTCTTTTATGCAGCCGAAACATCTGGGGTATATTGATGTCTTTAAGCTCATCACCATTTGTCACTATAAAGCTTTCTTTCAATATGTTTTTGGCAAGCTTTAAAGGCCCGGCAGTTCCCAATGGGTCATCTTCTTCCAAATAAGATATGTTTACTCCAAATTTTGTTCCATCATCAAAATGGTCTTTGACTTTTTCTTTTAAGTATCCTACACTTAAGATAACGTCTCTTATGCCGTATTTTTTTAGCAAATCAAACAGGTGCTCTGTTATTGTTTTATCTTGAATTGTAAGCATGCATTTTGGCATTTTATATGTCAATGGCCTTAATCTTATCCCTTTTCCTCCAACAAGAATAACTGCCTTTTCCGGCCTGTCTGCGCCCAGTGATTTTGTAAGAAGGTCTTCTATCTGCTGGCTCCTGTTTTTTATTATGGATCCGTCTATTCTTTTGTCTATCTGCCCGATAAGGTCGCTGTCTAAGGTAATTGTGATTCTTTCTTTCATCTTGATTTTGTATTTTTTGTGCTTTTTCTAAGTTTATTATAATATTTTACAAACTCAGGAGTTGATGGACGACGCTTTTGATATGACCGCATTCCTATAAGGTGATTCTTAAAATCTACTTTTTTATCAACTTTAAATGTAACTATATTTTTCATGGATTTATTATAGCAGAT
>CAJWGW010000014.1 GCA_913041175.1 uncultured bacterium | reverse complement strand
CTTGCAGCATGTGCAAGATGATGATCAATGTATATTATTTTTGCTCCATTCGTTTCTCTTTTTAATCGCATTTTAGTTAGCTTAAAAAGTATAATATTTGCAAAATTTTGAAAAAGAATTTTTGGATGTAGATTAAAACTTCCGCGCTTTATGAAAGCGTATGGATTATAAGATATTGCAACTATATCTATGTCTTCCATTTTTATACCACCCTCCTTAAGACAACTTGAAATTGCGAGCTTTGGATAGCCTTTGAAATGACGGATTCTGTTGAACCTTTCTTCTTCTATAGTAGTAATAAGTTTTCCATCCTTAACTAAAGCTGCTGCACTATCATGCTGCCAGAAGAACATTAGTGGAATTTGGTTGATGCCTAAAATATTCATATGTTTTTTAATATTTTTATTGTTTCTTTTATCATTTTTTCTTCGCTGAATTCCTGAACTTTTTTCTGCGCTTGTCTAACAAGCGTATTCCCATATTTCTTGTTATTTAAAAGTTTTATGACAGATTTCTCAATCTCTTTTTCGTCATTAAAGCCAATAAGTAAGCCACTTTTTTCGTTTTCAATAATTTCAGGGTTGCCACCAATATCTGTTGTGACAATCGGAATTCCAATATCCATCACTTCAAGAAGTTGATGAGAGAACCCTTCATAACCAGTGTTGAGTACAAATACATCAGATGCTTTTATATACCGCAACAATACATCTTTATCAAGTCCACCAGTAAGGGCGACGTCATCTTGAAGACCTTGTTCATCTATTAATTCCTGAAGCCTACTCTTATCAGGGCCAGAGCCAGCTATTATTAGTTTAATATCTGGAATATTTTTCTTTATCTCTGGGAAGATACTTATAAGAGTATCAAATCCTTTCCAAGGAACAAGCCGCCCTATACTTATGATTAGATTTCCTTTAAATTGTAAAAGTGTTCGTAGGGTTTCTCTATTACCGCATTCTACTCCGCACTTAAATCCATTGTTCACAACATTAATGTTTTTTTCATCAATGCCCCACATTGAGATTATTTTTTTGAGATAAAGACTGGGAACAATTATTTTTTCAGCGCTTTTAGCAACCCACCTTTCAACTTTTCTCCTAATTCCTGCTTTAAATCCAAAACTGCCCGTTTGAAATTCTTCAATTGAGATAAATTTATTATTTTCTACTTGATACTGCTCCCAAGCATAGTCACCAACTATTTTAAGTATAAATTTTTTACTTAACACTTTTGATGCGAGCACTGCTGGAAACCCAACGCTCACAGGGTCTTGTGCAAAAATAATATCTGCGTTTTTGCCTCTGTTTAATACTTTAAAAAAATAGAAAATATGTCGAATGAATTTTGGCAGATGCCTGACTTCCCCGAAACTTGCAATTGTTATATTAAATCCTTCTTTAGGAAGTTCATCCAAAAGAAGTTTTGAATATGTTGCAGGACCACCAATGTCAGGTGGAAAAAGTCCCGTCGCTATAAGAACGTTTTTATTTTCGCGCAATTGAAGAGATCCTGCTTCAAGCTTATCAAAAACTTTACTCTTCATATTCTTTGTTATTAAGTTCCAATCATATTTTTCAGATACCATTTGCTTTGCGTTATTAATTATCTTTTCTCGTAATTTACTATCTTTCATCAAAATTTCAATTTTCTCTGAAATGCCTCTTGAGTCATGAACACCCGTAAATAGCCCTGTTTTGCCATCTTTCAGAAAATCAGTAATTCCACCAACCTCTGTGGCTATAACAGGCACACCAGCTGCCATAGCCTCAATAAACGAGCTCCCTAACCCTTCAGAAAGTGATGGTCGCACAAATACGTCAGAGATATGTAAATATTGAGAAATCTCCTCGTATTTTATATTGCCTAAAAATAATACCCTTTTTGTAAGACGAAGCTCATTTGTGAGCTCTCTTAGCCTATAGAAAAGTTTACCTTCACCTGCAATCAGTAACTTAAAATTCTCCGGAAGAAACATGAGCGCTCTGATGATATCCTCAATAGCGTTCTTCTCTACAAGTCGTGATGTTGTAATAATCACTTTTTCATTCTTTCCTATTCCTAATTCTTTTCTTATTTTGTTTTTCTGAAAATTAGTAATTAGTAATTGAAAATTTTGTATATCAGCTCCATTTGGAATCACCTCAATCTCTCCTTTGTATCCCATATCATGCGCCCAAGTTTTTAAATATTTTGAAATAACTTGAATAAAATCCGCTTTTATAAAAATCTTTTTAAAGAGCCCCCCAACAACGAACCACAATATTCCAGCACGCTCTTTTGGATAGCTTAGCCTATCTCCTTCTTGGAGAGTTAGTAGAAACTTAACTTTTTTATATGTTAATTTAAAAAACAAAGCAGAGAAACCATTTCTTCCAGCCATAACTGACCACACTATGTCATATTTGTTTTTTCTATGAAGTGATAAACTTTTGAAATATGCTAAAAATGGAAAAAGTAACTTCAACGATGTGACTCTGTAAACATTTACATTCCCAACCTTTTCAAAACTAGGTAGTATTTTATCAAAGTGTAGAGTAATCATATCAAAGCAAAAATCAGTCTTTTTAAGACGATCTGTTATCTCTTTCGTAGCGATTTCTGCTCCTGCCATAGCAGGATAGTATGACGTTGAAAATATTAAAATTCGCTTCATATTACCCATATATAACCATATAATAACAAAAAAAGTCCCTCACTATTAGTGAAGGACTTTTTTCTGTTTATTCCTCCTTTTTGAACGGAAAGCCTAATGATTTTAGATATTCTTTCGTTTCCCCTTTATTTGAAGCGCTTGTAACAATAGTGATAGCAAAACCAAATACATCTTTTAGATCCTCATCTGATGTCTCTGGAAATACTGTGTGTTCCTTTATACCAATTGTAAAGTTACCCATTTCATCAATAGCTGTAACCGGCAACCCTCTAAAGTCGCGCATTCTGGGTATTGCTATATGAATTAATCTATCTAAGAAATCGTACATTCTCTGACCTCGTAGTGTAATCTGATAACCGATTGTATCGCCCTGTCGTGATTTGAAAGTAGCGATTGATTTCTTTGCAATCCTTGCAGCTTCTTTCTGTCCTGTGATTTTGACAAGACGGTCCTGAATCACTTTGATTTTCCCTTTGTCTTTAACTGAACCGATACCCACTGAAACAATCACCTTTTGAATTTTCGGTGTTTGCATTTTGTTTTTGTATCCAAGTGAACCCTTTAGAGTATCAAAAACTTTATTTTGTTTTTCTTTTATTAAATTCATATCTTCTTTGCGTTTGAAATATGTATCGGCATCGTCTTATCCAAGATTTGTCCTTTCTGATTGCTTTTGGTTGGCTTCTGGTGTCTTTTTTTAATATTTATTCCTTCAACGATAAGCTGATCTCTCTTTGGGATTGCACGCAAAACCTTTCCAGTTTTACCCTTATCTTTTCCAGCGATTATTTTTACTTTATCGTCTTTTTTTATCTTCATAATATTTATTTAAACGACTTCAGGTGCAAGCGAAACTATCTTCTGATATCCAAGTTCTGCAATCTCTCTCGGGATAGGTCCAAAGACTCTTCCTGCTCTTGGTTCCTTTTTTTCTTTTTCTATAATCACGACAGCATTCTCGTCAAATGAAATATAAGACCCGTCCTTCCTTCTGAAAGGTTTCTTCTGGCGTACGACAACTGCACGCAAAACTTCCTTTTTCTTGACTTGTTTTCGTGGTTCAGCGGTTTGTACGGAAAGCACGACAACATCACCAATACGAGCGTATCTTTTCTTTGAATCCCCAAGTATCTTGAAAACTCTGCCGATTTTTGCTCCGGAGTTATCTGTTACTTTTACTAATGTTTGTGGCTGAATCATGATTAAATTATTTTAAATGCCTTGTCTTTTGATATAGGTTTTGTGGATTCAATACTAACCTTGTCTCCCATTTTGTGAGCATTGTCTTTATCGTGCGCTTTATATCTTTTGACACGCTTTATGAACTTGCCATATTTGGGATGCTTCACAAACCTCTCAACTGCAACAACAGCTGTGTCTTTCATCTTGTCTGACACTACAATTCCAGAAAGAACTTTTTTCTTTTTCTTAGGTGTGTCTTCTTTTTTTTCTACTTCATTATTCATAATTATTTTTTATTTTTTCTAGCATTTACTTCAGTTAAAATCTGTGCAACTTCACGCTTAAGATTTTTGCCTTCTTTCACATTGCGAACCTTGCTTCCTGCAATTCCAAACCGAAAGGCACGGAGTTTTTCGCGTTTTTCTTTTACCTCTTTCATCAGTTCTTTTTCGTTTTTGCTTTTTATAGCTTTCATATTATCTGCTTACAATTTTTGATGTTAGAGGAAGCTTTGCTCCAGCTTTACGGAGGGCTTCTCTTGCGATACTCTCCTCTACACCATCTACCTCAAATACTATTGTCCCTGGGAAAACTTCAAACTGATACCCTTGCAAGTCTCCTTTTCCTTTACCCATACCAACTTCGGCTGGCTTTGCAGTAAATGGTCTGTCAGGAAAAGCTCGTATCCATATTCGTCCAGATTTCCCCATTGCTCTTGAAATAACTCTGCGGGCTGCTTCAATCTGATTTGATTTTATTCTTACATATTTCATTGACTTAAGTCCGTATGCACCGAAAGAAAGAGAGTTGCCACGCGTTGCTGCGCCGATTTTCTTCGGATTCTTTCTCCTTGTTTGCCACTTTCTGTATTTTACTTTCTTTGGAAACAACATAATTATTTCGTTACTTTTTTATCAGGGAAAATATCTCCTTTATATATCCATACTTTGATACCTATAACACCATATGGAAGATATGCTTTCTCGCGAGCAAAATCAATATCTGCTCGGAATGTCTGAAGGGGTATTCTACCCTTCTTTATCTGCTCTTTTCTTGCCATTTCTGCCCCACCGAGACGCCCACCAAGGGCTATACGTACGCCCAAAACGTCTCTATTTGCCATAACCTTCTCAACCGTCTGCTTCAGTACTCGTCTGAATGTCATTCGTTTTTCAAGCGCTTCGGCGACCATTTGAGAGACTATAGCAGCATTTGACTCTGGAGATCTTATTTCTTCAATATCTAATTTAATCTCTGGAGAGTCCGAGAGATGAAGTGCTGAAATAACTTTTGCAATATCATTTTTAAGCTTCGTTGCTCCGTCTCCACTTCGCCCGATGATCATACCAGGTCGTGATGTTTTAACAATTATCTTTAGAGTTTTTTCTCCTTTTTCTATTTCAACAGAACTTACATAAAATCCACGCAAACGCTTTTCAAGATATTGCCGAACTGTAGTGTCGCATTTTATAAATTCGCGATATCGCTTTGGATCAGCAGAAAACCATCTGGACTTCCAGTCTCTTAAAATTCCTAATCTATGTGCATATGGATGTACTGTATGTGTCATGATTTATTTTTTAGTGGTTGTTTTTTTAACAACTTTTGTCGTTTTAGATTTTGCTTTTGCCTGCCCCGCCGACTTGTCGTTCGGGGTAGCTTTAGGTTTTTTTGATTCTCCTAATATTATTGAAATATGACTTGTCTTTTTGCGTATTGCTGATGCTCTTCCACGCGCTCTTGGTTTGTATCTTTTGAAGACAATTCCTTCGTTTACTTGTATCTCTTTTACTATTAAATCGTTTTTATCTTTTCCTTTAGAGTTTGATACAGCGGACTCTACTAACTTTTTTACAGGACTTGCTGCTCTTTTTGGAGCTGTGGAGAGAAGTACTATAGCACGGTCAATTTTCTTTCCACGAATAAGATCTGCAATGAGACGAACTTTGCGTGGTGATTGTCTGTAGTTTTTGAGATACGCTTTCATAATTTTATTTCTTAGTATCTGCAGTTTCTTTAGCTGCTTTTGCTGCGGTAATCTCGGCTTCTTTCTTCTTCTGCTCTAATTCTTTCTGCATCTTACCTCCGTGTCGCAAGAACTTCTTTGTAGGAGAGAACTCTCCCAATCTATGCCCGACCATCTCCTCTGAAACAAACACTTCTATATGCTCTTTGCCATTATAGACGCCAAATGTAAAGCCCACCATTTCAGGCGAAATTTGGCTTCTTCGTGCCCATGTCTTGATAGCTCCTTTCACTTCTTCAGGCTTCTTTCCTTCCACCTTCTTGAAGAGCTTTTCGTCAACATATGGTCCTTTTTTAAGTGATCGTGACATAATTGTCTAAAAAATAAGCTCTTGCGAGCTTTATGAAATACTAACAAATTAGGGCTTAATGTCAACTTTTCTATAGAAAAAGGGCGATATTTAGTCGCCCTCATTGATTTCCATAAACTATTCTGTATAAAGAAATTCTATAAGCTTCCCTTTGTCAAAGGAATTTAAAGGTCTTTCATCTTTTTCTCTTTTTGAAATAACCGAACGTGCCTTACCATTTCTTCCTATTTCTCCAAAAATTCTATATATATAAAATTAACAAGATCTTCTTCGTTGTTTAATATCTCGGCAAACATTTCTCTAGGAAAAGTTTTGTTTAGATATTTTGGTCCACCTATATTCAACATTACTTCTACCACATCATCATCTCTATTAGCATTAGTAATCCACCCTTCAAACTCTCCAAATAAAACTTCTTTAGATCCTGTAGTCATACTGCTTACCTCCAAAAAATGACAAAGTAACTATTTTCTTTCTGCATAGAATATAATACATCCACGCAAATCCTGCAAGTACTATCTCTTCTTCCCTACCTTTCTCCTTTTTACAATAAGCTGATTTGAGTATTTCTTAGCGCGACGAGTTTTCTGCCCTTTTCCAGTTGGCTTGCCCCACTTGGAAACCGCTCGTCTTCGTCCGCGTCCTGCGCGTCCCTCTCCTCCACCATGTGGATGGTCAACTGGATTCATAGCAGCACCTCTGACAGTTGGGCGCTTACCCATCCAGCGAGAACGACCAGCTTTTCCAATATTTACAAGACGATGCTCTTCGTTGCTCACTTCTCCAATTGATGCCCACGCTTTCTCACTCACCTTTCTAACTTCAGATGAAGGCATCTTCAAATGAGTAAATCCAGAGTCATTTGCAATAACTTCTGCGTAATTACCGGCAGAACGCGCAATCTTTGCTCCACCATCTGGTTTTATCTCAACATTATATACAAAAGTACCAACTGGGATTTTGTTTAGTGGAAGTGAGTTACCAACTTTCACTTGTGCACTTTCTGATGCGACAATGGTGTCTCCAACCTTTACTGACTGCGGTAAAAGAACATATCTTTTCTCTCCATCTTTGTATGCCACAAGTGCTATGAAGCCAGACCTGTTTGGGTCATACTCAACGGTCTTTACAGTCCCCTGTACTTCGCGTTTGTCGTACTTGAAACTCACATCACGCCAGACTCTTTTGTGCCCCGCACCTTTGTGTCTCATTGTAATTCTCCCGCTGCTGTTTCTACCAACAGATCTATTGACACCCTTTGTGAGTGCTTTGTGAGGTTCAGACGCAGTCAAAACTCCTCGGTATGAAATACCTGTCATTCCTCTTCTCCCTGGTGTTGTTGGTTTATACTTTTTCATAATTAAAATTAAACAATCTCTATTTTATCTCCTTTTTTAAGATGTATATATGCTTTCTTACCGCCTTTTTTTATTCCATAGTGCCCGCGCAACCTTGAAGAAACTTTCTTTGATGGGATTACGGCAGTATTAACCTTAACAGGCGTTACATTGTAATATTTCTTTACTGCATTTCCGATTTCTTTCTTTGTAGCATTTGGATTAACTTCAAAAACATATACTCCACCTTCTGCCATCATTGTTGCCTTCTCCGTAATGCGTGGTTGTACTAAAACTTGCGACTCCTCTGTATTATTTTTTATTAGTTTTTTGTTTTTCATTTTGTTTTAGTTGTTTTCTTTACCGCTGGTTTTTTCACAGTTTTCTTGACTGTCTTTTTGGGAGCTAATTTAACCTCCTTTTTAACTGGCGTTTTCTTGACCGGCTTACTTCCTAATTTCTTTTCCAAAAATTTAACTACATTCTCAGGTTGAGAAACAATCAAATATTTATATGTAAGAAGGTCTACTGGGTCTAAGTTCCGCGCTTCGTCAACTAGTACATTTCCAAAATTTCTAAAACTCATCTCGGTATTTTTATTTTTCTCACCGAGAGAGAATAATACTGCGTTGTTTCTCTTAGTTCTAAGTGTGTCAAAACCTTTAATCTTGGAGAGGTTTGTGATAATTTCCTTTGCCTTCTTTGTTTTTGGTTCCGGAAATACGATTGAGTCAACAAAAATTATTTCATTGTCTTTGTACTTCTTTGATAAAGCAGTGAACAACGCTTTTGCTTTCATTTTCTTGTTGATTTTTTTGCTATAGTTCTTTTCCTTGCGTGGACCAAATGTTACACCTCCACCACGCCAGATAGGAGAGCGGATAGAACCATGTCGAGCATTACCTGTACCTTTTTGTCTCCATGGTTTTCTTCCACCACCACGAACTTCACTTCTGTCTTTGGCGTGAGCAACGCTCTGACGAGCGTTTGCTTGCTGGGATACAACAACTTGATGAACAAGATTATTATTCCATGGCAAATCAAAAACACTCTCTGGAAGTTTTACTTTTCCTGTCTCTTTACCTTCTTGGTTGTATACTTTAGCTTCCATAATAATTAATTTCCTTTAATCTCAACTATTGTCCCTCTTCGTCCTGGAACTGCACCTCTGACTACGAGCTGATTATTGTCTTTGTCTATCTGAATAATCTTCACTTTCTTTAGTGTTACGCGGTCGCTTCCCATTCGTCCACCCATCTTCTTTCCCTTGAATACTCTCTGTGGGCCAGTCGCGCCGATTGAGCCGGGCTCTCTTTCTGAATGCTTTTGTCCATGAGTCCTTGGTCCACCGTGGAAGCCGTGCCGTTTTACAACGCCTTGAAAACCTTTTCCTTTTGAAATGCTAGAAATCTCAATCTTATCCCCCTCTGCAAAAGCGGAGATATCAATCTTGTCTCCCACTTTATATTCATCTTTACCACCTTCAAATTCTTTGAATCCTTTGAAATTGCCTTTTGTTTTCTGTGCCTTGTTTACTTTCTTCTCCTTCTTTTCTCCATACCCTACTTGCACTGCTTCGTAGCCATCCTTCTCCTTATTCTTAATCTGGGTAACAACAACAGGTCCCGTGCTTAGCACAGTCGCTGGATGAACCCGTCCTTCCTTATCGAAGATTTGGGTCATATTCTGTTTTGTCCCTATTATTAGTTTCATAGATAAGCTTTAAGCGAGCTTTATATTCAACAAAAAACCCGCTTAGCGAGTAATATGTAGTGTACTATAAAGCCAAAATAATGCAAATAAACAAAAAGGAGGGTCAGACCCTCCTTTTTGTTTATATCATTTTAACGTCAATATTGACTCCAGATGGGAGGCTTAAGTTCGTCAGCGCCTCAATGACTTTAGGAGATGGGTTCAAGATATCAATGACTCTTTTATGAACTCTCATCTCAAACTGCTCTCGTGCATCTTTGAATACAAATGATGCGCGGTTTACAGTGTACTTTTTAATCTCTGTAGGAAGTGGAATAGGTCCCACTATAGTCGCATCATAGCGAAGTATAGTATCCATAATTTGCTTAACAGAACTATCAAGAATCTTGTGTTCGTATGCACGAACACGGATTCGAAGTTTTTGCACTTCGCTTATCTTTTTCGGCGCCTTTACTTTAACTGCTTTCGGCTTCGTCGTTTTTGGTTTTGAAGAAACTGCTTTTTTTGTCGCTGTCTTCGTTGTTGTTTTCTTCCCCTTTGGCGCTTTAGTAGTTTTAGCTTTAGTTGTCGCTGTTGCCATTTTTATTTATGCAATGATCTTTGTCACAACACCTGCACCTACTGTCTTGCCTCCTTCACGAATTGCAAATCTCATCTGTTCTTCAAGTGCAACTGGGGAAACAAGCTTTACCTTAAACTTTGTAGTGTCTCCAGGCATAACCATCTCTGTTCCTTCAGGAAGAGTTGCTTCTCCTGTAACATCAGTTGTTCTGACATAGAACTGTGGTTTATACCCTGTGAAGAATGGTGTGTGTCGTCCTCCTTCTTCTTTTGTAAGAATATATGCTTCTGCTTCAAATTCAGTATGAGGTGTTATAGATCCCGGTTTTGCAAGAACCTGTCCTCTGTGAATTTCTTCTTTCTTAAGACCTCGAACAAGGATGCCGGCATTGTCTCCAGCCATACCTTCTTCAAGTTGCTTATTGAACATTTCAATTCCTGTAACAGTTGTTTTTGATGTTTCTTTGATTCCAACTATTTCAATTTCCTCTCCAACTTTTACAATTCCTCTTTCAATCCTACCTGTAACAACTGCTCCTCGTCCTTCAATTGAGAAAATGTCTTCAATAGGCATAAGGAATGGCTTTTCAGTGTCACGCTTTGGAAGCGGAATGTACTCATCAAGAGCGCCTGTAAGCTCAAGGATTTTCTTTGCCCACTCGTCATCAACTGATGTTGCTTCAAGTGCTTTAAGCCCAGAACCGCGAATAACTGGCGCATTTTCGCCGTCAAATTCGTATTTTGTAAGAAGTTCTCTTACTTCTTCCTCCACAAGGTCAGCTAGGTCTTTGTCGTCAACTTGGTCAACTTTGTTAAGAAATACAATGATTTTCGGCACTCCAACCTGCTTTGCAAGCAAGATGTGCTCTCTTGTCTGAGGCATCACACCGTCAGACGCTGCAACCACTAAGACTGCTCCGTCCATTTGCGCTGCACCTGTGATCATGTTTTTAATATAGTCAGCGTGACCAGGCGCATCAATGTGCGCGTAGTGACGCTTGTCTGTTGCGTACTCATTGTGAGACAACGCAATAGTAATACCTCGCGCCTTCTCTTCAGGCGCACTGTCGATTTCGTCAACCTTTCGCATCTTGACTGTCTTTCCCGCCAAGTTAAGAACGTGCAGGATTGCAGCAGTCAAAGTTGTTTTTCCGTGGTCGACGTGGCCAATTGTTCCGACGTTTACGTGCGGCTTTGACCTGTCAAATGCTTCTGCCATAATAATTTGTGATTATGATTAATAAAATTACCAATATCCCCCTTTTTTTAGCGACAAAGCTCGTGCACATTACAAAAAAGCGCACAAGGCGATATATAAATATACTAGCAGAATGTAAAAAAAAGTGCAAGATACATGTGAACTTAGTTAGATGTATGTAAAAAAAGACAAATGGATTGTAATAATACATTTGTCTTTTACTTTACGCGCAGTCTTATAAAGATTTGAGTATTTTCTTTACCTCTTCTTTGCCAGCATCATTTAATCTCATCTTAGTACGAGGGCGTTTAAGTCGTCTTTCCGGGATATCTGTATCAACTAAAGTTTTGATACATTCTTCACTCTCCCAATCGATTTCTCTACCTTCTATCCAATAATATTTACCTTTTTTATTTTTCAAGGCAGTTAATTTAGGAGTTAAATCCTGCAAATCTATATTGATTCCTAAATTTGCTAGAGAAATTTTAATCCAAAGCGAAGTGGCAAATTTATCTTTAGGTATTCCATTCAAGAGTACTAGTACTATTTTGGTAATACTTTCACCTGTTCTAGTCATTATCTCAAGAATTTCTGTTAAATCTTTTTTATCCGTACAACTCTTT
>CAJWGW010000013.1 GCA_913041175.1 uncultured bacterium | reverse complement strand
GTTCTCAGTTCCATCGGTGGGGGTCAGGCTCTCACCTCCCCTAAGCGTCATAGCCTTGGTAGTCCGTTACACTACCAACAAGCTGATGCCACACAAGCCGTTCCCAAAGCGATAAATCTTTACCCAGCACTTAATTTTAGTTACAAAAGACTGTTCTTTATTCTTTCTTTCACAAATCTTTTACTATTTCCATGATGTTTTAGTTTTTGTTCTCGAACTCTCGCATCACGCTCACTTCGATAACCTTCTACGTAAATGAGCTCCCATGGAACTCCATGTTTCGTAGATATATTACTTGCAGTGTTATGTGAGAGTATTCGTTGTGTAATATCAAAAGTATAACCAACATATAATTCGTTAGTTGTCTTACTCTGGATTAAATACACATAAAACATCATTACATTATAACCAAAATTAAGTGCTGGGACTATCGAGAATTATTCCACCTTTCGATGGGTTATGCTCGACTTTGGGGTACGTACTTATGCATTACTACCTCGTCTGCCACGCAACTAAATGCGTTCGACTTGCATGCCTTATCCACGTCGCCAGCGTTCACCCTGAGCTAGGATCAAACTCTAAATAAGAATTTGAGTGATTGCTTGTAGAAGCAATCTTGCTCTAAATTTTTTTGAACGAAACAAAAGAAAAAATATGATAAATTTCCTTTCGTTTTTTACTGTTTACTTTTTTTATACTTACCTTGTATTTTATGTTGTTGGCAAATTCCCTCTTAAAAGAATCTGCCGGCTGTTGGACCTATTTTTATGTACTCACCAAGAGTAAAAATAGGTCTATAAAGTTGTCAAAGTTCAGTCATAAAACTGCCCCTTTAGGCAGTCATACCATTATATACACATATAAATGGAAGTCAAATATCTATTTTGATGCTCGTTTTCCAATTGTTACCAGAAGCGGTGTTGCAAGGAATATTGAGGAATAAGTACCAGCGATGACTCCTGTTGCAAGAACAAGTGCAAAGTTCTGTGTTGCTTCGCTCCCGAAGAAGAATAGTGCGAGAAGTACAAAAAGTGTAGTGAGTGATGTATTTATAGAGCGAATATACGTCTGATTTAAACTTTTCCCAACTGTGAGTTCAAAGTCCTCACGACTTCCATGTTCACGATTCAAGCGCAAGTTCTCACGCACGCGGTCAAACACAACAATCGTGTCATTAACCGAATATCCTAAAATTGCCAAAAGAGCCATCACAAAAAGTATGTCTATTTCAGCACCAACTGTGTAGCTCAAGAATGCAAATATCCCAACTGGCACTATAACATCGTGGATAAGCGCAATAATTGCAACTATTCCATACTTCCATGAAGACACGGGCTGTGAGACCTTTCTAAATACAAATGCAACAAATAAAATAATTGCAACAATCACAATACCAATTGCTACAAATGCTTTGTTGCGAAGCTCTGATCCTATGGTAGGGCCTATTGAGTTATATCTCTCCTGTATTACTTCTTTCTCACCACCCTGTGACAAAGCATTTAAAACACTCACTCGCTCATCTTCTGTTAAATCTTTGGTCCTTAAAATATATCCGTCTTCTCCTGTCGGACGAATTGAAAAACCTCCAATTGATAACTCCTGTAATCTTTCTTCAAGTGTTTCTTTTGAAGGACGTTCTTGAGTATAATTTACTTCAGTAATAGCACCACCTGTAAAATCAATACCGAAATTGAGCCCGAAAAAAGCAACTGAAAAAATCGCTGTTGCAATAATTACCGCTGTGAGTATGAAAAATATTTTTCTGTATTTTACGATAAACATAATTTTATTTTATTCCTGAACCAAATAAGAATTTAATCGCTCCTCTGTTTTCATGTCGCCCAAAAGTATATAGAAATGTTCTTGAAATTGTGATTGCGGTTAGCATACTGATAATGATTCCAATCCCAAATGTTAGTGCAAAGCCCTTTACCAAAGATGTGCCGAACCAGAACAAAATGATTGCAGTAATGATGCTTGAGATATTGCCATCTCTGATTGAAAGCCATGCACGCTTGAAGCCACTGTGGGTTGAACCTTCTGTGTCATTACCCTCTCTAAGCTCTTCTTTCATACGCTCAAATATAAGAACATTTGCATCAACCGCAAGACCCATAGAAAGCAAGAAGCCGGCAAGACCTGCTGCCGTCAATGTAACTGGGATAAATTTGAAAAGTGCAAGCATTATGACAATATAGATGGTTAGTGATACCACTGCTACAATCCCCGGCAATCTGTACCAAAGAACTAGAAAAAGCGCAACGGCTATCAGTCCTATAATCCCCGCTTCTATTCCTTTATCAAGCGCATCTTTACCCAGTGATGCACCAATTGTCTGCGTAGAGAGAAGCTCTATAGGTACAGGAAGCGCACCGAGATTTAAGTTACGGACAAGGTCGCGGGCTTCGTCCGGTGTAAAACCACCAGAGACAATAGCGCTCCCGCCAGGAATTTCCTCGTTGATAACAGGTGCTGACTTTAGATCCCCGTCTAGAAAGATTGCGAGAGTTCTGCCAGTGTTCTCTCTTGTAATATCTGCAAATAGTTCCCCGCCTTCTTTTGTAAAGTCTAATCGAACAATCGGTTCGTTTTGAAGATGCCCGCTTGTACCACCTGCACCAAACTCAAGCGCTGATCGTTCTAGGAATCGCCCCGTAAGACCTGTTGGGATAAAAATCTCATCAAATTGTTCCTGTGTGAATTCCTCTCCTTCTTCCGGCGGTGTTGCGTTTTCGTTTATAAGCATGAATGAAAGAAGAGGTGTCTCGCCTATTATTCTTGTTGCCTCGGCAATATCTGTAACACCAGGAAGTTCTACGATGAGTCGTTGCTCTCGTTCACCTCCAGCAAACACAGAACTTTTTTCAATCTGTACAATTGGTTCTGAAACACCAAAAAGGTTCGTGCGTCTCTCAATAACATCACGTAGGGTATCCATTGAGGTTGCAACATCCTCTGGCGGAAGCTCAGAGATGTCAGCTTTGTACACCAAGTGTGTACCACCAGCAAGATCAAGTCCGAGTTTGAACGGGAAACGGGATTCCAGATTTGTCTCGGAGTTATAGTTAAAATAGCCGATTCCTGAAGCGGCTATCAAAATCACTAATGCTACTGTCCGTACTTTCCACATATATTTAAGTATGAGTATACAGTATGAGTATGAGTATGACAATCAGGGCTTTTGGGTAGCCAAAAATCTATATGCGAGGTAGCCGATGAGACCACCGAGAGCATATCCTGCGAGGATATCGATTGGAAAGTGGATACCGGCTATAATGCGGGAAAGACCAATCAAGATTGCGCCGATTATATAAATAATGGCTAGGTATTTATGGTAAAAGTAAAACGAAGTCGCAAGTGCAGAGTAAAATGTAGCGTGCCCAGATGGAAATGAATCCCCTCCGCCATGCTCAAATAAAAGATTTACATTATCAAGCACCTCAAACGGACGTGGGGAAAGAGAGATATGCTTGATTCCCTTTGCAACAAGCCATGCTACTATCGCTGAAGCCAATATAACCAAAATATTTCTTATATTGTCTTCTTTGTGTTTGTGCGTAAAAAGAAAAACAATAAGTCCGAAAATCAAAAGTAATCCTAAATTATCAGTCAAAAAAATTACGATTGTATCAAATGTCTCGTTTTGAAGCGCAAAATTATTTAAATACTCAAAAATATAATTGTTCATTTATTTAGTTCAATTAAGTTCTTAAAAAGGACTGCAATGGTTATCGGACCAATGCCCCCTGGAACTGGAGTGAAGACGGAGCATTTACCTGCGCAGGACGGATGCGCATCGCCCGCAAGTTTTCCATGCATCTCGCTTGTTCCAGCATCAAGTAAAACTACTCCTTGCCTTAGCATATCTGGTGCCAACATATGTGGCTTGCCTACACCTGAAACAATAATATCAGCATCGTGCGTCTTTTCTTCAAGATTGTGTGTCTTGCTGTCTACAACCTCTACATTTCCTCCTTCTCTTTTAAACCAAACCGCAGAAGGCGCTCCGACAAGCATTCCTTTACCAATAATGACAACTTTCTTTCCTCTCACATCAACACTAGAGCGATCTAAGATTTCTTTTATAGCACCCACTACAGGAGGCAATATGGGAAGTGTGCCGTTTTCAAATTCCTTAATAGATTTTTTAGAAAGAACATCGACATCAAGATAAAGTGGAATTGAGTTTAATACTTTATCTCTTTCAATATGCGAAGGAAGAGGTAGCTGGATTATTATACCATTACTTTTAGGTATTACTTCTTTAATCATTTTTTTTAAAACTCTCGTATCGGCAGATTCGGGAAATTCGTATTCATTGAAAGAAACACCAATATCTTTCGCAAATCTCTTTTTTATATTCACGAACTTCTGCCCTGCAAGAGTGTGGTCAGATTCAAATATGGAGAGACAAAAATGCCTCTTCCGCTTTTTAATCTCATCTTTAAGAGCTTCTTTTATTTCTCCCTCAATTTTTTTTCCATCAACTATCATATATACAATTATATTAATTCAGAAAGTCCTTTTTCAAGACTTATCCAAAGTCAAATAACAGAAGCAAAATATGCAATTGTTTTTTTAAGTCCTGCATCAAGATTAATCTGTGGACTCCATTTTAACTCTCTTTTTGCAAGAGTAATGTCCGGCTGACGTTGTTTTGGATCATCTATAGGAAGTGCTTTATACACAATATTACTTTTCGACTTTGTCAATTTTTTCACTTTTTCTGCTAATTTTTTTATGGTAAATTCATTGGGATTACCAATATTTACCGGGCCGATAAATGATTCTGCATCCATCATCGCAATTAATCCCTTGATCAAATCATCAATATACTGAAAACTCCTCGTCTGACTACCATCTCCATACATCGTTATGTTCTCTCCGGCAAGCGCCTGTATGATAAAATTTGATACGACTCTACCGTCGTCAAGTGACATGTTAGGACCATAGGTGTTGAAGATTCTGACAATTTTTACATCTGTACTGTATTCACGATTATAATCCATGCAAATAGTTTCAGCACAGCGCTTACCCTCATCATAGCAAGCTCTGGGGCTCAAAGGATTAACATTCCCCCAATAATTCTCTTTTTGTGGATGCTCAAGAGGATCTCCATATACTTCCGAAGTTGATGCTTGAAGAACGCGGGCATTTTTCTCTTTCGCCAGATTAAGTATATTAATCATACCCTCTACATTGGTGACTACAGTTTTTACAGGATTACGTTGATAAGCTTTTGGAGATGCAGAGCAAGCAAGATTATAGATAGAGTCAACATCACCTTCTATATTTACAGAATCTGTTATATCAGCCTCTAAGAATGTAAAAAGTGGCGATTTTAGAAATCTCTCTATATTGCTCTTTTTTCCCGTATAAAGATTATCAAGACAGACAACTTTACTACCCCTCTCTAAAAGAGCAGCACACAAGTGAGAACCAATAAATCCCGCGCCTCCTGTTACAAGAATAGTTTTTGTTGGATTGTTAAAATTCATTTTTACTTACTTTTATTATATTAATTCAGAAAGTCCTTTTTTAAGGCTTATTTCTGGTTCCCAGCCGAGAAATTTTTTTGCCAGTGCTGTATCTGCAAGTGTATCTTTTGGTTCAATTCTCGCGTCTATATACTCTGTTTCTCCACCTATAAGTTCTGCTACATTGTTTACTGAGTGATTATACCCTGCACCGATATTTATGACCTCGCCTGCTCCGATTTTCTTTGACTGCATTGCCAAAATATTTGCACGCACTACATCTTTAATGTTAGTAAAATCTCTAGTCTGGTTTCCATCACTCGTTATAGTCATCGGTTTGCCTTGAGCCTTCTGTTTCAGAAATTTTCCGATAACAAGTGCGTATGCGCCGTCTGGATTCTGTCTTTTGCCGTATACATTAAAATATCTCAATGATACAGTCTCGAGACCGTGCACCATGCTCCACACTTTACAATATAGCTCTCCTATATATTTGTGAAGCCCGTATGGGCTTTTCGGATTAGCAATCATATCTTCGCGAAGTGGCATTTTGCTCTGGTCTCCGTACGCCGAGCTTGAAGCAGAGTATACTACCCTTTTTACTGCACCTTTTTGGGACGCTATGAGAACATTTAGTGTACCACCGATATTTACATCATTCGTTTCAACTGGATTTTCTATGGAGTACTGCACCCGTGGAAGTGCAGCCAAATGGAAGACATATTCTGCACCATCTATTATAGGTGAAATATCATCAAGATTTCTTATATCAGCAACATGCAGTGTTGCTTTTTTATTGACATTTTCTTTTTTGCCTCCGGAGAAATTGTCTATCACATGCACATTGAAACCATTATCGACAAGTGCATCGACTAAATTAGAACCAATAAATCCTGCACCTCCTGTTATAACAACTTTTTTATTTTGCATCTTATATATTCTTATAACCCTGTTCGTGAAAATAAAGTTTTTATTGTTTTCAATCCAATATACAGGTCAAGCAGAAGAGATCTGTTTTTAATATAGAAAATATCATATGAAAGTTTTTCTTTTGTTCCATCATATTGAGCGCCAAATTTAGGTGGCTTGCTGTGGTGAATCTGCGCCCAACCAGAAAGTCCAGGTTGGATGAAATGCCTTATATTATAATAGGGAATTTCTTTTTCATAAAGCTCGGCAAGATGTGGCATTTCAGGACGCGGTCCAATGAGCGAAAGGTCTCCCTTTAGCACATTCCACAGCTGTGGAAATTCATCAATTCTTGTCTTTCTCAGCATATTCCCAACTCTTGTCACTTTCTCTTTTTCGTAAATGCTCATACTTCTGAACTTAAAAATATAAATCGGTCTGTTGTCTTTGCCTACCCTCTCCTGAATTATAAATACGGGGCCTTTGTCTCCGAATTTAACTGCCGCCACTACAAACGGATAAACAAGGAGAGATGGAATGCCGAGCACGACTGAGAAAACAATATCAATAAAGCGCTTAGCAAGGTCATGCGTAATCCTCGGAAGCCATGAGACATTGTTCAAAAACCAATTATATTTTACAAGCGATAGTGGAACACAGTCAAAAATATTTTCGTACATCTTTTGAAAATCAAGAAACTTAAAGCGCAACTGTATGAAAGTCAGATGATAAAGAATCGGGATGACAGACGAGACTTTCTCACTGCTTGTATCAGCAACAATAATGGAAATATTATTTGCTTTTACATGCTCGTAGAGATATTCTTCTAAATCTTTTCTGTCGGCAGTATCTAAATCAAGTGAAGATGTGAAATAAAAATTGTATCGAGCATTATTGTTTATTTCATCTCTGAGCTTCAGCATCTCGGAACCGCTTGCTATAAGAAGCGCGTTTTGCCTTTTCCTGCTTCCAAGAAGCGGAAAAAGATAGAGACGCCATGTGACGATAAATATAAAAGAGATAAAAAGATATATAAAGAGATTTGTTTTTGGAGTAATGCCGAAATACGGAATAAAGAAAAAAAACACTGCCGCAAGAATCACATTAACAATCTGGGCATTTAGTATAATGCTCGGGAGTTTCCTTTTGAAAATTATAGTATGCTTGTCATAAAGGCCCGCTATGAAAAATACGGTCACCCATACAAGAAAGAGGAATGAAAACGGTATGAGATGATCATAAAATGCTAAGTCGCTCGGCACTTCAAAATAGCGCAATGTAAGTGTCACCCACAGTGCTGCAGTAAAAAATAAAATATCACCTAAAAACAGCATAACCCCTTCTTTTTTTCGCCCTGTAATCATATGATTTTGTATAGTATATAACACTTAAAGCCATAGGTGTAGTTACAAAGAAACCCCTTATTTCACGAAGAAATAAGGGGTTAGAGGACTTCAATATTTGTACACACGAGTAGTGTCAACAGCTTTTTTTGATCCAAAACCTTCAGGATTGTCTTTAATCGAATCAATCTCTCCAGTCAATAACTCTTGCAATCTCCTTTTTATTCTAAATGCTTTTACAATACTGTATGTCCCAATAGCAATTGTAAGTAAAGAAAATAAATATAAAGTAATACCAAAATCCAATGGTAACCAGCCGTCAAATAATGCTGGTAATATCCACAAAATCATTGTAGCAATATAAGCAAAAATACTTGTAATTATTCTAAACCAAAATGCTTCTGCCTTTGTCCAAAAAAATGTCGTGACCAGCATTACTATAGCTATAACTGAACATGCTGAAAAACTAATAGCCAAAATCGGTATCAAATGTTCCATAAGAATTTCCTCCAAAAAAGTTAATACTAATTAAATAAAGACACTGCTCACACTGCCTCTACCTACTTTTACAGTCAGACGGCGAAAACATTTGGGACACTTTCCTTCATATTGTTTTCCTGAGTAGTTATAGATACGTCCATATATATTGTAACATGTAAAATAAATCCCAATAAACTTCCTCTTCTTTTGTTCATTAGTATCTATATTTGATTCATTCATTATTTTCTCCTTTTCAAAGATCTGAAAATATCAATTCTGTGAGCTATATTAGCATATATTCACCTAAAACTAAAATAAGAAAAATTTGTTGTATGTAGTACAATATACAAAATGCATCAAAAACATAATAAAACAAAGGTCTTATATATCATCACAAAGTCCAACTGGGGTGGGGCACAGAGGTATGTGTATGATATGGCGATGGGTATTTCAAAGAATGGATACGAAGCCGTTGTTGCTCTCGGTGGCAACGGTACCCTTAAAGAAAAGCTTGGGGGTGCTGGAATACGAACAATAACAATCCCAAATCTTGAGAGAAATGTGAATATATTTTCCGAATGGAAAGTGTTTTTTGATTTGCTTAAAATATATAGGATTGAACGCCCAAATGTCATTCATTTGAATAGTTCAAAAATAGGTGGACTTGGAGCGCTTGCGGGAAGATTTGCCAAAATAAAAAGGATTATATTTACTGTACACGGCTGGGCATACAAAGAAGACAGAAATTTCATCTCAAGAAAAATAATTAAATTTCTTTCGTGGCTTACTATTATCTTTAGCCATAAAACTATTGCTGTATCTTTAGACGATTATAGAACTGCGCCGAAACTATTTGTAAAAAAGAAAACAAGAATGATTCATAACGGTATTAGTGAAATAAAATTCAAAGAGAAATCTGCTGCAAGAAATGAACTCAAAAAATATGCCGGAATGTCCATCCCCAAAGGAGCACTTATCATAGGCACTATTTCAGAACTTCATAAAAACAAAGGATTGCCTTTCATGATTCGCGCAGTGCATAGCTTGATTAAAAAAGGATATAACATCACATTTTTTATTATAAGTGACGGTGAGGAAAAAATACGGCTTGAAAGATTTATAGAAAGACTCGGCCTGCAGGACAGAGTCTTTCTAACAGGACATATAGACAAAGCTTCAGAATTCTTACAGGGTTTTGATATATTTACGCTTACATCAGTGAAAGAGGGTCTGCCATATGTCTTGCTTGAAGCAGGGCTTGCAGGACTTCCAATTGTCGCAACGAAAATCGGAGGAATTCCAGAAATAGTAGAGAATATGAAATCAGGAATACTTGTGCATCCAAAGAATGCACTCGAAGCAGAAAGAGCGTTGTCTTTCTTGATTGATTTTAAGAAAAAAAAAGAAGAATTTGGAAATAATCTAAAAGAAAAAGTGGAAAGAGATTTTACATTGGAACAAATGGTAGCGGATACTGTAAATCTATACTCCTAAAAACTCTTTTTTGATGTCGTCTTTGTGAGCAGCACGACGATATCGACGCATACCCATTAAAATCCCTAGTCCCACAAACTCCGTAATCAAGTGCGACCCGCCATAGCTTAGAAACGGCACAGTGGTCCCCGTCACGGGCAGTAATCCTATATTCATCCCAACATGGACAATAAACTGACTCATGAAAAGTATAGCGAGTCCCACACCAAAAAGTATTTCAAAATTCGTTGCCCCATACATTGCGTTTAGAATTATGCGCCATATTACTACACCATAAAGCAAGAGAACTATAATAACGCCCACAAAGCCCCACTCCTCCGCAAATGCGGCGAATATAAAGTCAGTTTCATACTCAGGCAAGAACTGAAGTTTCGATTGTGTGCCATAGCCAATCCCTTTGCCTAAAACTTGCCCTGATCCTACAGCAATCGTTGATTGATACGCATTATACCCTGCGCCCTGAATGTCGGTAAGCGGATGAATAAACGTTTGTATTCGCTCCTTTTGATAATCTTCAAATACATACCCCCAAAGTCCTGCAAAAGCCACTGCACCAACAAAAAAAACTATAAGAAAATGCTTTTTTGAAATTCCCGAAACCAAGACCATTCCTAGCCATATTAGAGCGATGATGATGGCGGAACCAAAATCCGGCTGGAGAAAAACAAGAAAAAAAAGAACAAATGTATAAAAACCGGAAACCAGTATGTGTCTGATATGAGCTATCTCAACATGCCTTCGAGAGAAATATTTTGCCAAAAGAAGTATCACAACAAGTTTTATAGGGTCAGAGGGTTGGAGAGAAAATATTCCTAAATCAAACCTGTTTTGTGCACCTTTTACAAAATCACCAAATATGAAAAGGAGGAGGAGAATAATAGTAGAGATAGCAAATAAAGAAACTATAACCCCACTGCGTCTTAAAAATCTAAAATCAATAAAACTTAGAGTAAAAAAAAGAGCAATGCCGATAATTACCCATATAATTTGTTTCTCAAAAAAAGGATTCGGCTCAACAAATGAATTCATTGTGACAAGCCCTGCAGAGACCAGAAGTAGTGTTGCAGAAAATAATATCCAGTCAACAGAACCTGAAATTTTGTTAATGGAACCTTTTAATAAATTACTTGGTGCCATAACTACTTAAGTGGTGTGCGTGGGATTATTTCTATACGAGAAACAGATGCATCAAATTTGTTTGGCCATGTAAATACTATATTTTGCGAAGTTCTATCGGAAAGACGGTTAATAAACGTCGCCGATGTAGCAATAGCGTTACCGTCTACATCAAACAATGCCGCTACAATCTCAATATCCAATATACTTTCAATTGAATTATTTGAAAGTACAGCGTCAATTCTTGGTGAAGAATCTGCATCAGAAAGCACAATATCGCTCACTGATAAAGATACTCTTTCGTCAATTAACTCTGCCCACTGTGGCACTCCGCTGAATTCAAAAAATGTTCTGGCTGGTATCCTTTGTCCTGTTCTAACTCCACCTTCAAATACCGGCGTGATGCCGTTGGGAGAGATGAAGGTTCTGCCCTTACGCTCAGTAATTAAAAGATTCTCGTCGTCAAAAAGTTTAAATATATATGAAATCCTTGAAACACCAGCACTAAAATTGGGATTCTCTACGTAAGCTACTGCATTGTAATTGCCCTCTGAAACTTGAAACGCTCTGCTCCACAGGAGTACAGGGTCTGAAATCTGCGCTAAACATAGATTCTCGCATGAACCACCGCAGTCAATACCTCGCTCGTTCCCGTTCATTTTGTTATCTGTACAAGTTGGCTCTTTGTCAAAAAAAAGAAAATACAAACCTGCAATAACAGCGATTATGATAACGAATGCAATCCCCAGATATGTTGACCTTCGTCTGCTTGACCAAGACATGATAAATATAGTTTACCACAAATTCAATACTTTGTTCCGGCGACTACCTACTTTCCCCAAAGAGTATCATCGGCACTACAGTGCTTAACTTCTGTGTTCGGAATGAGAACAGGTGGAACCACTGCGTCAAATCACCAGAACAAAACATTGAATATTTGAAAGCTAAAATATAGGTGCAACTTATTATAGTTGCACTTAAAAAATTATACCGACGGCCGGATTTGAACCAGCAACCTCCACTCCGATAAGATAAAGTGGTACTCTGATTTCCTTTGAGCTACGCCGGCATTAAATTTCACGAAAGAACAAAATGGCGGACCCAGGAGGAATTAAACCTCCGACCTCCTGTTTATCCAACAGGTACTCTAAAACACTGAGCTATAGGCCCTACCCACATTTCAACTTTCAAATTTACCCGCCAAAATTTTCTTCAGAAAACTTAGGCGGGCAAGCGAGCAAAATACTAAAAGCGACTTTCAGATTTCCTAATAAGAGACGATGAATTAGTACCTCTCGGCTAAATACATTGCTGTACTTACACCTAAGGCCTATCAACCTAGTCATCTCCTAGGGATCTATGATTTCTAATCTTGAAGTTGGCTTCCCACTTAGATGCTTTCAGCGGTTATCCATTCCCGACATAGCTACCCAGCGATGCTCCTGGCGGAACAGCTGGTACACCAGAGGTCAGTCCCTCTCGGTCCTCTCGTACTAGAGAGAGATCTTCTCAAAAATCAACGCCTGCAGCAGATAGGAGACCAACCTGTCTCACGCATGTTATCTACTGTTACCAATAGCACGGACTATACATTCTCTTAACAAAATAATATTCTGCAAGAGGTCGGTTTGTAGTCTCTACAAGGATTTGCATCCTCTCGGTATTGTCCCATTAAAAATATACAGGGATTTTACCGATAACTCCGACTTTTTCTACTTCATTAAATGAAGTGACCGCCGTGATTTGATTGGTTTAAAATTCTTTAAAATTTTATATTTCTTCCTTAAACGAAAAGAAGATAACTAAAATCGATTGTATTGATTCAGATTTGTTTAGAAGTCAATATTAAATTCACTCCTAAACGGTCTGAACCCAGCTCGCGTAACTTTTTAATTGGCGAACAGCCAAACCCTTGGCACCTTCTCCAGCACCAGGATAAGTTGAGCCGACATCGAGGTGCCGAACTCCGCCGTCGATATGAACTCTTGGGCGGAACCAGCCTGTTATCCCCGGGGTAGCTTTTATCCGTTAATCTCTGGCCGCATCTAATGCGGACCATCGGTTCACTATGTTCTGCTTTCGCATCTGCTCGACATGTACGTCTCGCAGTTAAGCCAACTTGTGCCATTACACTATCGGCACGGTTTCCATTCGCGCCTAGTTGACCTTAATAAACTCCTCCGTTACTTTTTAGGAGGATAGCGCCCCACTAAAACTGCCTGCCACGCACTGTTCCACGCCGTTTTTGCCGTCGTGGTTAGAACCTGAAATTCAACAGAGTGGTATTTCACTGACGACTCCACTTACCCCAAAAGGTAAATATCAAAGTCTCCCACCTATGCTATGCAATTAAATCGCAGGCCCAATACGAAGCTACAGTAAAGCTCCCGGGGTCTTTTCGTCTAGCTGCAGGTAACCGGCGTCTTCACCGG
>CAJWGW010000012.1 GCA_913041175.1 uncultured bacterium | reverse complement strand
CAGAAAATGCAAGAACACCAATTACTGCAAATATTACAAAAACTGCTATTATCCCAATTTGAAAACTTGTCATGATTTTATAAATATTAAACCATAATGATGCTCACCTGCATCAAAATCTTGAACAAACTCAAAACCATTTTCAGAAAGTAATTTCCTCGCCTCGCTTTCTCTCACTATCACATCTCCGCTTGGTCCTATACCAGCAAACGAGTCAAGCCAGTCAACAACCAATACTTTTCCTTTTGGTTTTAATATACGCCGTGCTTCAATTATTACATTATTCTTTTCTTCAACTTGAAAAAGGTCATTTGCAATAATTACAGCATCTACCGATTCATCACCTAATTTCGTACCTCTAATTTGTTCAATGTCCCCCCATAGTACATCAATGTTTTGCCTGTTTTCAGCCAAAGCTAAGTTTTTTACCTTTTTGACAAGAGCTTGCTGAATATCAATAGCATAGACGCGTCCAGAGTTCCCAACAATACGTGATGCTTCAATAGCATAATGTCCGGAACCTGTCCCAAAATCTGCTACAAGCATTCCGTCTGTTAGTCCTAGTCGCATTATATTGTTTTTGGGGTCAGAGAACATTATTTATATTATACAACTTATTTTATAAGCAAACGAGTGCCGCTATACTATCTCCTGCGCGCAGTTTCATTATTCGTACACCTTGTGTTTGTCTGCCCAAGGATGGCACTTCTTTGAGGTCAAGTCGTATCACTTGCCCTTTTTTAGACATTGCCACAAGCTCGCTCTCTTCTATTTCTAAACTTCCAACCACACGAGCTGCCATAAGCTTCCCAGTCTTAGCTGTAACTTTTGCAGTCTTTATACCAGAACCCCCTCTTTTTTGAACTTTATATTCTTTAACTTTAGTCCTCTTTCCGTAACCTGCTTCACTAAGTACAAGAATATCAACTTGATTGTCGCCTTTCTTGACAGTCCCCGCGCCTATTACGAAATCTCCATTTGAAAGTTTTATAGCTCTTACCCCTGCGGCGCTTCTTCCCATTTCTCTAATGTCAGAACCTTTGAACCTTATAGCCTGACCAGCTGAAGTTGCAACAACTACTTCGTCTCCCTTATCTAGAAGTGAAGCAGATATAAGTGCATCATCTTTGCCTAAAGTTATAGCAATCAAACCGCTTCTTCTTACATCATAAAAGTTCTTTGCAGATACTTTCTTTGCAGTACCTTGTTTTGTAACCATTACAAGTGAAAGGTCCATATTGTCTTTAGCGTCTTTTGGAAGAGCAAGGACTGATGTAATATTCTCACCTTGTGGAAGAGAAAGGAAATTCATAATTGATTTTCCTTTTGTGGCACGCTTTCCTTCGGGTATGTCATACATTTTTATTTGGTACACTTTTCCTCTGTCAGAAAAGAAAAGCATATCGCTGTGCGTGCTTGCAGTCAGAAATGTCGTGACAAAATCTTCCTCTTTTGTATTCAAATCTATAACACCTACACCGCCTCTTTTTTGTTTTTTGTACTCGCTAGGATTTGTTCTTTTTATATAACCACCTGAAGTCAAAACCAGTATACTTTCATCGTCCGGTATCAGATCTTCAACAGAGATTGACTTAACACCACCCTTCATTATTTTGGTTCGTCTTTCATCTCCATATTTCTCTGCTATTTCTTTCAGTTCATTTTTTATAACAGTAAGGATTTTTTTAGGACTTCCAAGAAGTTCTTTTAGCTTCCCTATGAGTTCCTGTGTTTCTTTAAGCTCGTTTTCTATTTTCTTTCTCTCAAGCCCGGCAAGCTTTTGGAGCTTCATCTCTAGAATTGCTGTTGACTGTTTGTCTGAGAACTTAAATGTTTTAATCAATGCCTTGTGTGCAGTCGGTGCATCATAAGAGCTCTTTATTGTCTTTATTATCTTATCTATATGGTCAAGTGCTTTTTTGAGTCCTAAAAGAATGTGCTCACGTGCCTCTGCCTTTTTAAGGTCAAATTCTGTTCTTTTACGTACGACAATCTGTCTGTGAGAAATAAACTCTTCAAGAACTCGCTTTAGAGAAAGTGTCTGAGGTACACCCTCCACTAGCATCACCATATTGAAATGAAATGTGTCTTCAAGTTGTGTGTGTTTGTAAATATAATTTAGAACATTTTGCGGCTGCGCACCTGCTTTGAGGTCAACAACTACTCTGATGTCTTTTGTGGATTCGTCACGAAGATCTTTAATGCCGTCAAGTTTCTTGTCGCGAACAAGGTCGGCAATTTTCACAAGCAAATCTGCCTTATTCACACGATAAGGGATGGATGAGATTACGATACTAAAATTTCCCTTTTTGTCTTCTACGATTTCAGCTTCACCACGTACAAGTACTCCACCTTTTCCGCTTGAATATGCATGATGGATATCTTTATGATTGTAAGCAACTCCACCTATAGGAAAATCAGGACCCTTAATATGTTTTAAAAGATCCTCTGTTACAGCATCTTTGTTGTCTATAAGCTCAATCGTTGCGCTACAAACCTCTCCAAGATTGTGAGGGGGAATATTTGTCGCCATTCCAACTGCGATACCAAGTGTGCCATTTAGTAATATGTTTGGCACGGCAGCGGGCAAAACTACTGGCTCTTTTCTTGTACTGTCATAGTTTGGACGCCACTCTACTGTCTCCTTCTCCAAGTCACGCAAAAGCTCACTAGAGAGTTTTGACATCTTGGCTTCGGTATAACGCATTGCAGCTGGTGCATCACCATCAATAGAGCCGAAGTTACCCTGCCCTATGACAAGCGGGTATCTATATGTAAAATTTTGCGCCATCTTTGCCATTGCATCGTAGAGCGCCACATCTCCATGTGGATGATATTTACCCATCACATCTCCAACAACTGCAGCGGATTTTCTAAACTTCGAAGATGCAGTCAAATTCATCTGATTCATCGTATGTAAAATCCTTCTGTGCACGGGTTTGAGACCATCGCGAACATCTGGAAGCGCACGCATAGTAATAACGGACATCGCATAATCCAAATAAGATTCCCTCATCTCGGAGCTTATACTTTGTAATATTATGTTCTGATGTGGCGCTTTTACAGCACCTTTTTCTTCTTCCTTTTTTGCCATAATTACTTAAATTATAGCATTATTGAACGATATTTTCCAGTTCTTCCTTTACCTCTTCAAATTGCGATTTACCTTCTTCATACACACCTGAAAATCTTTCCCTAAATTCCGCAAACACAGGCTCGGAGTTTTCTACTCCAGCAGTATTATCATTATTTTTAAATCGCACTTCAAGTATTGAAAGCCAAACGAGGAAAATTACCCCTGCGATTGACGCAGATACAATAAATGCAACACGCATTCTGTATTTTCTCGGTTTCTCGCGCAATCTCTCAATTGTATTTAACATATAATTTAAGAAGTTAGCACAACTATCTCACCTTCTTTCCCTTCTAAGTCCTTTTTCTTTATTGTAAGTTTATCAATTGGTTTTCCGTTTTCCTCGCCATCCTCTTTTAGAAATTTGCTGAGAGCTTTTCCTCCGCCAGCTGGCGGAACTTCTATCTCTCCATAGTGCATCGGTATAATAATTTTCGGTTCAAGCTCAACTACAAGTGCATGCGCATCAGATGTAGAGAGCACTCCGTTTCCTCCAATCGGCACAAATAAGATATCTATGTTTCCTAATTCTTCTTTTACGTCAGTGTTTAATTTTGGGGAATTAAGCGCACCTAAGAACACAAGGTTTATACTTTCAAGCATAATTGAATATATGGTGTTTATTCTCTCACTTCCACCATACTGTGATGCTGACTGAAGTCCTTTTACAAAAACTTTTTTTACTTCATATTCTCCCGGTCCTGAAATAACAAACGGTGCTTTCTCACCGTGCGCAACCTGCTCAATACCATTGAAGTCTTTGTCATTTAAGCTTACAACAACAATATCTGCCCCAAACCGCACTGTTTTGAGCTTAGATTCCTTTGAAATCGGGTTTATTGCCAAAGTTGTATCCCCAAACGAAACTTTGAAGCATTCACCTCCGTGATATGTGATTACCATGAAGATTAGTATAACAGAAATTCTATATTTTGACGAAATGAAGTATTATGATACGCTGATGTAACAAATTAATAGCCGTGCAGGGATTAACCCCTTTTTATAAGGACACCTTGCATAAACAAATCATGATAACAAAAACTGAAACCTTAGAAGATAATCCGCCAGCTGGTGGAAAAAAAGAAGAAAAAGACGAAGAAGAAACGAAACTAAAAAAGAAGATAAGCAAAAAAGACAGCCCGATGGCTAAACTTTTAAATGATTCTCCAAACCCTCCTGAAGTGGGAGATCTCGTTGAAGGTCCTGTAATAGGCATTGAAAAATCAAGTGTCTTCATTGACTTGCATCCGTTTGGAACAGGTATCATTTATGGACGTGAATTCTTGCAGGCATCTGATGTACTCCGAAAAGTAAACATCGGAGACAATATCGCTGCAAAAGTCATTGACAGAGACACAAACAAAGAAGGTTATATAGAGCTCTCTCTCAAAGAAGCAAGACAGGCGCTTCTATGGAGCGAAGCGGAACTAGCAATTGCAAACAAAACTATCTTTGAACTTCCTATAAAGGAAGCGAACAAAGGGGGTCTTATTCTTGAATGGCAGAATATTCAAGGATTTCTTCCAGCTTCTCAGCTTAAAGCCGAGCATTACCCGCGTGTTGAAGACGCAGATAAAGATAAGATATTAGATGAATTGAAGAAACTTGTTGATACAAAACTTTCGGTCTCTATAATCACAGCGGACGCAAAAGAAGGAAAACTCATCTTCTCGGAGAAAGACCCTGAAAAGAAAGAGAAGGAAAAAATTATAGACAAGTATGAAGTCGGTGATGTTGCAGAAGGAGAAATCACAGGAATAGTTGATTTTGGAATATTTGTAAAACTTGAAGACGGACTTGAAGGACTTGTTCATATATCCGAGATTGAGTGGGGACTGGTGGAAGACCCTAGGTCGCTTTTCTCTGTAGGAGATAAAGTGAATGTCAAAATAATTGAAATAAAGAGCGGAAAAATATCACTCTCAATAAAAGCGTTGAAAGAAAATCCATGGAAAAACGCCGCAAGTAAATACAAGAAAGATGATGAGGTAACAGGCGTTGTAATTAAATACAACAAACACGGCGCACTTGCCTCAATTGAAGAAGGAGTTGCGGGACTTGTACATGTATCGGAATTTGAAGGTGAAGAAGATTTGAAAAAGACACTTGAGCTTGGAAAGACCTATATATTTAAAATTGCAATTTTTGACCCGAAAGAACAAAAGATGACACTTTCTTACAAGAAAGACTAAATTAAAAAACTCTAGAGTTAACTCTAGAGTTTTTTAATTAAATTTGTTCATTGCTTTTGCTCTCCCCTCTTTGATAATTACTTCAAGAGCTTCACTAACTTTCCCCGAAACTTTTTTTAGAGTTTCTGTTTCTTTTTTGCTGAAATTACCCAGAATAAAATCAACTATCTTTTTCTCACCTTTTGGTTTCTTTATTTTCCCTGAAGGTGTTGCGGGTGCGATACCAACACGAATACGAATAAAATCTTTCGTCTTTATAGCCCTTACAATTGACTCTACTCCTTTGTGTCCTCCGGAGCCTCGTCCAAAAGAAATTTTTAATTTACCTAAAGGCATATCCAAATCGTCATAAATTACTATAAGATTCTCCGCTTTCTTTTTAGATGTGATGAGCAATTTCAGTGAGTTTCCTGACTTGTTCATAAATGTTTGGGGTAGAATAAGCTTTGATACCTTACTTTCAGTCACTAATGCACTTAATTTTTTATCAGTGTTCCACGCTGGAAAATCACTTTTTTTTGCAAAATTCTCCACTGCCAAGGCCCCCGTATTGTGCCGAGTATTTTCGTATTCTTCCCTTGGATTTCCAAGGCCTACGATGTAAAACATAAATTGATTATAACATTACTATAAAGATAAATAAAAAGAGGCCCCGCTACCTATTGCGGGGCCCGGCATGACTGCTTGTGTGATAACAACCACGCCACGCTTTTAACAAAGCACTGTATAGTATATCACACACTTTTAAATATTGTGTCAAACGTGTTTTTATAATAAAATAATGTTAAATGGAACCTAAAAAGGAAAATCTTTTTAAAGAAGTTCTAAAATTCTCTCTCATTGCGATTCTTATTGTCGCGCCAATACGAATCTTCATCGCCCAGCCATTCATAGTAAGTGGAGCGTCCATGGAACCGGCATTTGGAAGCAAAGAATACTTAATAGTTGACCAATTGAGCTACCGCTTTGAGGAGCCAAAGCGCGGAGAGGTCATAATATTCAAATACCCCAATGACCCTTCAGTATTTTTCATAAAAAGAATCGTCGGCTTGCCCCAAGAAACCGTTAAAATGCAGGATGGAAAGATAACTATCAAAAACGAAGAGTTCCCTGATGGCACACCGCTTGAAGAGCCATATATAAAAGAAGAGACCACTGACACCTTCACCGCAATACTTGGAAAGGGGGAATATTTTGTACTTGGAGACAACAGGAAGCATAGTTCGGATTCAAGAATCTGGGGGTCACTTGAAAGAAAGTTTATTGTCGGAAAAGCATTTGCAAGACTTTTGCCAGTTACCGATATAGAAATAAAACCAGGAGATTATAGTAGATAATGTAGTTTAAGTCAAACTTAAACATCTTTTGTAAAATGATACAGACAAAAACAATTCCAAATTTAAGTTCTGCTGATATGCTAAAAAAAGCAATACATATTTCATCGTGTTACGGATTTGACCCAATAGAAAAAATTGCAATTGAACAAAAAAAACATGGTGGAGATTTGAAAGAAAGAAAAGCTTTTACACAAAAGGCTCTCAAACAAGATACGAAAAGTTTAAAAAAAGATTTACAAAATAGCGGAATAATATCTACGCTTCAGACAGTCATAGAATATGAATTATTGCCTTCAGATCAGCCTATTCTTATTCATCACAGCTCTATAGGAACAAGCAAACATGAAAATACCCTTAAATTCTGCCTTATAGCTCTTGGAATGAATAAAAGCATTGCAGAAGCTTTAATTTTGAAAACTGCATGTTCTATTTTGGACGATATAGGCATCAGAGAAATTCAGGTGTCTATAAACAGCATTGGAGATAAAGATTCTACGCAGAAATTCGCACGTGAACTTAATTCGTACTTCAGGAAAAATGCTGATTCTCTTCCAGCACAAGCAAGACATAGCATTATGAAAAAAGATATATGGGGTGTGCATGAACAACTCCATAGCGCACATCATTCACTTGAGGCAGATATGCCTCAATCAATAAAATTTCTTTCAGATGGCAGTAGAAAACATTTGAGTGAAGTTCTTGAATATTTAGAAATAGGAGATACTCCATATGAAATAGATAATTTTCTCATCGGAAGCGGAGAGTTTTATTCGCAGACGTTGTTTGAAATACGAGATACTGTTGAAACAAGTGGAAGCGAGATGTCTATACTTGCAAAAGGTGGTAGGTACGATGAAATATCGCGGCGATTGTTCCACCACGATATACCAACTGTCGGGATAGTACTTGAATTTGAGAAAAAAGGAATAAAAGAAAAGAAATTAAACGAGCTAAAAAAAACAAGAAGGCCAAAGGTATACTTTATCCAGCTTGGGTGTGAGGCAAAATTGAAAAGCCTGCATATTATAGATGCACTCCGAAAAGCAAACATTGAACTTCATCATAATCTCAACAATGATAAATTTGGCGAGCAAATCGCTCTGGCACAGCTCCTTGAAGTCCCCTATGCAATTATTATGGGACATCGTGAGGCAATTGACGGAACTGTAATAGTGCGGGATATGAATACACAGTTTCAAAACACAGTTCAAGTAGAAAACCTACTAGAATATTTAAAAGAGAAGGTGTAGAAGTGGGACTTCTACACTTCTTCCATATCAGCAAATTATGTGGTAATATTCACCTCAATGAATACAAATGTTCAGGTAGATAAAAACGCTAATGAAAACACTATGGGCCTTCTGCGAAGGTTTAGTAAGCGTGTGCGCGGGTCTGGAATACTGCAGAGAGTACGGGGTATAAGGTACTATGAAAGACAGAAATCAGAATATGTGAAGAAGAAAAAGACGTTGAAAAGGATTGCGAAGAAAGAGCAATACGACGAACTATTAAAGCTTGGTAAAGTAACAGAGCAAAAAACAGGTAGATTTCGAAGAAGGTAAAAAATGGATAATAATTTTTCAATTTTCAAGACAATAAAAGGCAAGCCTACGGGCTTGCCTTTTGAAAATATGAAAACGGCAGTTTTGGGCAAGAATTATGAACTTAGCTTGGTTTTTATTGGAAGTAAAAAATCTCAAACTCTCAACAAAAAATACAGAAAGAAAGACAAGCCAACTAACATATTGTCTTTCCCACTCTCAAAAACAACTGGTGAGATATTCATATGCCCAGAAACTGCAAAAAAGGATGCGAAGAAATTCAACATGAAAGAACGTGAGTTTATAGGATATTTATTTATCCACGGACTTATGCATTTGAAAGGTTTGCGACACAGTAGTACAATGGAAAGAGCTGAAAAGAAAGTTCGGCTTAAGTTTTCTATTTAAAATGGCACGCAATATCACAACAGGAATAGACATCGGTACTTACCAAATAAAAGTGGTAATAACGGAATATGGAAATAGTAATAATGGTAACTTACCGAAAATTATAGGTACAGGATTTTCCCAGTCAAAAGGCCTTCGCCACGGCTATATTATAAATCCCACGGATACTATCCGCGCCATAAAAATTGCAGTCGCTCAGGCAGAGAAATCAGCCAAAGTAAGGATAAAAAAGGCATTCATTTCAATAGGAGGAGTAGGCCTTGAAGAAGCTCATTCGAAAGGTGGAGTTATCATCTCGCGAGCCGATTCTGAAATCACAGATTTAGATATTGAAAAAGCACTTAAGGACAGCGAAAAGAAAATTGAACAAAAAATTCTCAACAGAAAAGTGCTTCACGATATTCCCTTGCGCTACAAAATAGATGGTGGAACCGTACTTGGCAAACCACAAGGAATGAAAGGTAGTCGTCTTGAAGTAGATGTGCTTTTCGTAACATGCCTTGAACAACATTTGAATGACTTGATTGCGGCTGTTGAGGAAGCGGGAGTACAAGTTGAGGATGTGATGGCCTCCCCCATTGCAGGTAGTTTTGTGACACTAAGCCGTGCACAAAAAGTTGCTGGAGCAGTTCTTGCAAACATAGGTGCTGAGACAGTTTCTATTGTTGTGTTTGAAAATAATATTCCAATATCGCTTAAAGTATTCTCCATTGGCGGAAGCGACATCACAAACGACATAGCGTTAGGGCTTAAAATCCCGCTTGAAGACGCTGAGAAGGTAAAGACAGGAATGCTTTCCGGAGTAGAATTCCCCAAGAAGAAACTCGACGAGATCATCACTGCACGACTTTCTGATATATTTGAACTTATAGAAACACATCTGAAAAAAATCGGCAAAAACGGACTCTTGCCTGCTGGTATAATTATTACAGGAGGTGGCTCTGGCATCGCAACGATTGAAGACCTTGCACGCGCTTCGCTTAAACTTCCGTCAAAACTTGCAAATGGAGGATTTGGTAAGTCTCAAGTAATAGAAAAAATGCATAGACAAGTAAGAGATTCTTCGTGGGCAGTTGCATATGGTTTGTGTATCTGGGGAACAGGGGCGGAAGAAGATCCGGTTGGAGTTAAGATTATAAAAGAATCAGGAGGTAATATTTGGCAGTGGATTAAGCAATTTCTTCCATAAACCACAACACAATCGACTTTTGTGTCAAAGTTCACAACCATAACGCTATCTGTTATGATTGTGCTTACTTAATTAATGCCAAAAAATATGAAACAAATTAAACCTGATGTAGAGTCATTTGCTCGAATAAAAGTAATAGGAGTCGGAGGTTCTGGAAGTAACGCTATAAACCACATGATTGACTCAAAAGTCAGAGGAGTTGAGTTCATCTCAGTAAACACAGATGCACAGGATTTGCATCATTCAACTTCAAAGAAAAAAATTCATATAGGAAAAAACTTGACACGAGGACTCGGAACAGGAATGGATCCTGAACTTGGAAAGAGAGCTGCGGAAGAAACAAAAGAAGAACTACAGGAAGTTACAAAAAACTCCGATATGGTATTTATTACTTGTGGAGAAGGAGGTGGTACAGGAACAGGAGCAGCACCAGTGATTGCAAACACAGCCCGCGAGTCTGGAGCTTTGACTGTCGGAATCGTAACAAAACCATTTTCTTTTGAAGGCCAGCACAGAATGGACTTGGCGGAAAAAGGACTTGAGAATCTAAAAAAGGAAGTTGATGCACTCATTATAATTCCAAACGACAGACTTCTTGCAATCGTTGATAAAGATACAAGTATCAAAAATGCATTTGCAATGTCAGACAACATACTTCTCCAAGCCGTAGAGGGCATCTCTGACTTGATTACTACTCCAGGAATTATAAACGTGGACTTCGCTGATATCAGAGCAGTAATGGAAAATGCGGGCTCTGCTCTTATGGGTATTGGGGTTGCAGGAGGCGAGAAACGTGCAGAGGAGGCTGCGCGAATGGCAATCTCTTCTCCCCTGTTGGAAATCTCTATAAATGGCGCCAAAGGAGTTCTGTTTGCGGTTGCGGGAGGTGACGATCTTGGAATGCTTGAGATTCAGGAAGCCGCTAAAGTCATTACCGAATCAATAGACCCTCATGCAAAGGTAATCTTCGGAACAATCAAAGACCATACCATCAAGAAAAATGAAGTTAAAGTTACAGTTATTGCAACCGGTTTCCCTGACAATATTCTCCACAAAAGTCCCCCGCTTTTCCAAGCAGGAGCTATGAGAGAAGCTGATACAAAAGTAAAAGATATGGATGAAGAGAAAGTGCGCGGAAAAATATTCAATACAATTAATTCAAAGAAAGATGCAAAGAAAGATGCAGAAGCATCTCCAAAAACATCAGATGAAGAAGAAGACAAAAAGAAAGACGATAGCGATGATGACGATTGGGGTGTGGTGCCGGCGTTCTTAAGAAGGTCAAAAATTAAATAAAATACAAAACAAAACACGCCCAGAAGCTTCGCTTCTGGGCGTGTTTTGTTGTATAATTAACTTTATGTACGATTTAATTATCATAGGCGGCGGTCCTGCTGGGGCCGCCGCCGGAGTGTATGCTTCACGAAAACGCCTTAAAACCGTCCTTATTACAGATGAATTCGGCGGGCAAAGCAAAGTCTCAGAAGATATCCAAAACTGGATAGGAACTGTTTCAATCACCGGAAAAGAACTTGCGGAAAATATGAAAAAACATCTGCATGCTTACGCTGAAGATGTCGTTGATATTGTTGAAGGAGAGAAAATTGAAGAGCTAACGCAGACAGGAGAGAGCTTCACTGCAGTAACAAAAAACGGTAAGAAATATAATGGAAAGAATGTCCTTATTGCATCTGGCGCCCACAGAAAGAAGCTCCCCGTCCCTGGAGCTGAAGAATTTGATAACAAAGGTCTTACATACTGCGCATCGTGTGATGGGCCACTTTTTGCAGGTCAGGATGTAGCAGTTGTCGGAGGAGGAAATGCCGCCTTTGAGACAGCCGCACAACTTCTCGCCTATGCAAAAAGCGTCACGCTCCTTTGCAGGAAACCAGAGTTCAAAGCAGACCCTGTCACAGTGAAAAGAGTGCTCGCACATCCAAAGATGAAAGGGATGACGAACGCTGAGACAGTTGGAGTCAAAGGAGACACATTTGTAAACGCAGTTACATACAAAGATGTTAAGACTGGAAAAACACATGACATTCCAGTGAAAGGCATATTCGTTGAAATAGGTGTAGTACCATCAACTGACATGGTTAAAGATCTTGTAGAGCTTGATAATTACAAGAGAATAATAACAAATCCCAAAAATCAGCAGACAAGTTTGTCGGGAATATGGGCAGCTGGAGATGTTACTGATGAACTCTATCACCAGAATAACATTGCCGCAGGCGATGCCGTAAAGGCAGTTGAGGACATATATCAGCAGCACACAGCGAGATAAAATCAATTTAAAAAGCGTTCTATTTTCATAGAACGCTTTTTTTGTTTGTCCTTCTGAGCATAAAATTTTCTACAATTTCTCTGATTTTATACCTAAAAGGAAACATTACGCTTACAGTAATCATAAATGCGCCGAATTCTTTGCATACAGTATTTGGCATATTCTTTGTGAAAGAAAGTGTGCGCATATTATCCTTAATACTCCATCCGTCTGAAAACATAGCTACACCAAAGAAAAATAAAGCTGCAAATAAAGTAAAGTAAAGAATCCTGTATAATCTGCTGTTCATAATGTATTTCCCTCCCAAATTGAATTTGAAATGTGCTGTTCAATTTTTTCTAAGTAATATATTCCGCATAAGATGAGGTTTCGGTTCTGTCTCAATAACTGTCTCGTTCGTTTTAATTATCTCAAAATATTCGCCGAACAGCTCCTCTATCTCATCCATTCTGAAATAATGATCGTAATGATTCTCATCTTCGCAAAAATTTTCCTGCTTATCTTTTACCCTTTCATCATTTGCGCCAAATTCCGTAAGGATCAAAAATCCGCCGCTCTTTAGCACTTTGAAGATATTAGAAAGATAAGTATTCCAGTCCGCAGGCTTCACATGGTCAAGCACGCTCCAGTCAAGAACAAGGTCAAAAAAATCTCTCGGGAAATTAAGTTTCAACACATCCATTACTTCAAAATCTACATTATCAATTCCTTTATCTGATGCTGTCTGTTTTGCTTCTTTTATCACGCTTTCTATATAGTCAATACCTATTGAATAAAAACCATTTTCAGCGAAATATATAGCATGTCTTCCCTGTCCGCACCCAATATCTAAGGCTGTTCCCGACTTTAATAACTCTTCAATCTCTTTCATAAAACTGATCAGTTGAGGATCTACTTCAAGCGGCCATCCATAACCTTTTTCTATCCTTTTGTCTCCATGTTGATAAGCTTCTTGGAAAAATCTTTTTTGCTTTTCATAACTCATAATTCTCTCCTTTTAGTTTTTGTGATTATAATGTTCAATGTCTGCCCTAAAAGTATCGCTATTGCGATATTTTGTCAATTATAAATCCCGAGTTGTTATTTGTAAAATATTGTCATTATGCTTCAATACATAGTAGAGACATAGTAATTTCATCTTTATATAGGAGGGAATAATTATGCCGAACAATAGAATTTTTGTATTCTCAGATGTAGATGATCCTGAAAAAGCACTTGAAATCAGAAATTTTCTAAAAGAAATAAGAATACTCAACATCATAATGGTTGACTTGGATTATATTTTCAAGCTACTAACCTGTAGTGGAGATGATGATGATGGTAGTAATATGCCTCTTGAAGGATTAAATGCTGCATTGAAAAATTCATTTAAGTTACCTGTAATATTTTATGGAGGAAATGCAGACAAAGCTAACTTCTTAGTAGAACTCCTCAATCTTGGTAAACGCATAGATATTGGATGGATTAAGAATCCATACAATTACAAAAGTTTATTTGTTATAGTCGAAAAAATAAAATTTGGATTTGTATAAACGGTGGGGTGCGCTAATGCGCATCCCATTTTTTTGCATTTTCTCAAAAATATTGTAAAATAAAGCCACGTTAAACGGCCCCATCGTCTAACGGTTAGGACATCAGCTTTTCAAGCTGGTAATCGGGGTTCGATTCCCCGTGGGGTCATCGCATAATTTTGTTAGCAAAAAGCGCCAGTATTGGCGCTTTTTGCTTTTACAAATTAGCGATGACCACAAGCAAGCAATTTATTTTGCTTACGTCGGAGAATCGAAAAGCGGAGTCATGTCGCTTTGCGACAGATGAGCTCGGGGAGAAAGTTCTTAACGAGCGTAGCGAGTTTAGAAACTTGACCCCGATTCTCCGTGGGGTCATAGGTCAAAAAATAACCTTATTTTACAAGGTTATTTTTTGTACCCATCGTCGGACT
>CAJWGW010000011.1 GCA_913041175.1 uncultured bacterium | reverse complement strand
CTCCAACAGATATAACTTGGAACAAGAAAAGCAAAATTCCTGATGATGTTTACTTAGGTGGTTGTTGTTTAACAGAAGAAGACTATCGCTGGCACTGTGATGGTTGTGATTGGGAGTGGGGATCTGAATTTGAAGGGTCTTACAAAAAACTTGACGAAGAATAATTTTTTGAGATTTCTCCGCAGGTAGGACTCGAACCTACAACCAACTCCTTAACAGGGAGCTGCTCTACCATTGAGCTACTGCGGAATAATTCTTATATCTTACTAAAATTTCAGTAAAAAGCAAAGATAAACGCCTCAAATAGTACTATCTGAGGCGTTTATCTTCTTGACAAAAGCATAGCTTAATGATATGCTTTTTGTTGTAGTTAATTTTTGAACTTTAAAAAGGAGAGTTGTAAATATGCCATCAGATAAAAAATCTAATAAAAACTCAAGGAGCCAGCTACACTTTTTGCGGCAATAGAAAAATCCCAACATAATGCCCTTCGTTTTCTTGCTTTTAAAGAAAATAAGTCAATAGCAGAAATAACCAGAGAAGCTTTAAATTTGTATTTAAAAAAGAAATCTAAGCTATACAAATCACTTATTTAGGATTTATTCCCAATTACTTCTCTATATTCAAAACAAAAAAACCACGATGTACTCGTGGTTTTTTATTTACCTACCAAGACGAGCAAAAAATGAGACTACTTCTCCAAATAAATTCCTCGGCGCTGTATCTTGTGCAAAATCAATGAACCCTTCCAAGAAGTCAGGTATATATGAGCTGTCTATGTACGCATATACATCAAAATAATGGAATAGGAAATACACCAAAAGAAAAGCGATTATTAACCTAATCAATAAGCGAATCATATATTTATTATGCTATTTATTAAAATGTATAGCAAGTGTTGTACAAAAATTATCATTCATATCGAAGTGCTTCAATAGGGCTCTTTTTAGCTGCCTTCCGAGCCGGATAGATGCCGAATATTAATCCAACAAGCGTTGATACAAACAGTCCGAGTACTGCTGCTCCGATTGGGAAAGAGAAAGGCCATGATAGTCCTGCGTATTGTGTGAGTATAATTGAAAAAATAAATGACAGCAGTCCACCTAAGATAATGCCAATGATCCCTCCTGTACCTGTCAAAATCATAGCTTCAAACAGAAACTGAGCTAAGATGTTTTTATTGGTTGCACCTACGGCTTTTCTCAAACCGATTTCTCTTGTACGCTCCGTAACAGAAACGAGCATAATATTCATAACACCAACGCCTGCGACCACAAGGGCAATCGCCACAATTGAGGAAAGGAAAATAGTAAGTGCACCTATTATTGTACTTATTTGTTGAACTACGCCTTCTTGAGTGACAACGAAGAAATCATCCTTTTCTGGGTCTGTGATACCGTGCGACTCACGCAGTGTCGCTTCAATATCATGCACTGCCCTTTTTACAACACTTGGGTCTGATACCTTTATCAAAACTTCATGATAATGATTAGTCCCTGTTAGATAAACCTGAGCAGTAGTTTGAGGTACAATCACCAATTCGTCAAAATTATAAAATGCTGTTTGGCCTTTCTTTGCAAATACTCCAACGACCCTAAATTTTTTGTCTTTAATTTTTATAAGTTTCCCAACAGCTTCATCGTTGCCGAACAATTCTTCCCTTACTTTTGTACCTATCACGGCTACATTTGCCCGTGTTCTTATTTCATTCTCGGTATAGAACCTTCCTTCACCAGGTTCCAAATTCAAAACCTCCGCAAAAAATCGGACAGAACCTCCAAAAATAGTCGGCCTATACGTCTCCCCTTCAAACGAAACACTGCCTGTCACGATAACTGCTGAGGTAACATCAATTAAGTCTGGTACATTTTCCTTGCGTTTCAACATTTCTATATCACGCTCCTTTAGAGAGTCTGAAAAAAGTGTCTCTCCAATATCAGTAGGCCCTGTGGGCTCCTGTCCTGGACGTACAACGATAGTCTCTGCACCAAAGCCGGCCACTTCATCAAGTATCAGATTCTCAGCTCCTTGCCCTATCGACATCATTAAAATGATTGAAGTAATGCCTATAACAATACCGAGTATAGTGAGCGCAGACCTTGATTTGTTTGTCTTTACTCCAATGAGAGATGTTTTAAATGTTTGCTTAACACTCATATATAATTTACTTTATTGGGTGCTTGTGCGCTTTGTGCTGACTCGTAACTTTATGGTCGTTTATAATAGCTCCATCATAAAGATTAATGATTCGATTCGCATGTTCTGCTGTATAGGTCTCGTGAGTAATCATAAGTATCGTATGTCCTTGTCTATGTAGTTTGTGTAAAATATCCATAATAACTTCTCCTGATTTTGAGTCTAAATTCCCCGTAGGCTCATCTGCAAAGATAACCTGCGGATGATTAACAAGTGCTCGCGCTATTGCAACACGCTGTCTTTCACCGCCTGAGAGTTTGTTTGGTTCAAAGTAGGTCCTATGAGACAAACCAACAGAATTAATTGCTTCTTTTGCACTCTTCTCCCAAAGAGATTCCTTAACACCAGAGTAAAGAAGTGGCAACTTCACGTTTTCAAGTGCACTTGTGCGCGTCAACAAATTAAACATCTGAAATACAAAACCCATCTTTTTGTTCCTGACGTGAGCAAGTTCATCCTCAGAATGTTCACTTATCGTCTTATCACTAAAGCGATAGTCTCCTTTTGTTGGCCTGTCCAGAAACCCTAGTATGTGAAGCAGTGTTGACTTGCCGGACCCAGACGGACCCATTATCGCTACAAACTCCCCTGCCTTTATATCAAAAGACACACCACGAAGCGCGCGGGTGCCGTCAGGATAAGTTTTTTCTATATCTCTTACTTCTATGAGCGCCATATTATTCTTCAAGAAAAACAATTACCTTGTCGCCTTCTTTTATTCCATCAATTATCTCAATATATCCTTCAGAGCTGCGGAGGCCTGTAACAACTTCAATTTCAACAACATTGTTTTGAGTATCTAATATTCGTACAGTTCTTTTGCCGTTTTTTGTAATTACTGCGCGTGATGGTATAGAAATAACATTGTCTTTTTCTGCTGTTTTAATGTCAATATTTGCAGTCATGCCAGAGCGTATTCTGTTATCCATATCCGTGAAGTATAAAACTGTTTTGTATGTTGCAACGCCTTCTATAATAGTCTCCGCAGGGTCAATAGACACTACACTTGCTATAAATTCAATGTCACTTCCATATGCATCAAGTGTCACTCTCGCTATATCGCCTATTTTTATTTTTGCAATATCTGCTTCAGGAACTTTTGCTTCAATTTCAAATTCTGCCTGAGATATAAGAGTAACTATTATCTCTCGTGCAGTAATGATCTCCCCCACCTTTGCCTCTTGAAGAGTTACAACGCCGTTTATTGGAGCAAAAAGGTATGTTTTATCAATCTCTGCTTGTTTGCTTCTTACGAGAGCCTCAGCTTCTTCTACTTTTGCTTCTTGAGCCGTAATCTGTTCAACTCGAGTACCTGCAGTTTTTAGTGAAAGCTCCTGTTTTTCTAATATTACTGAAGACTCTGCTGTTTGAAGTTTTTCTTCAGCCGCTGATAGATTTGAAAGGGCTGTGTTTACATTAGTGCGTGCAGTTGAAACGTCAGAACGGTAACCATCAATTGTCGCCTGAGAATAATTTGCGCTTGCAGTTAAAGTATTTACTGCAAGTGATACATCATTTAAAAATGCTTTTACATCACTTAGGTTTTGTTTTGCATCATCTACAACTTCTTCAAAATCGCTCTCTAAGGTTAAGATATCTACTGAATCCTGCCAGGTATCAAGAATGGACTCGATTGAAACACGGCTGTTTTCAATTGAAGATTCTAAGCTTGAGTTGATTACTTGAAATGCTATTTGCGGATCAAAACTTAGTGGATTATTTATAAACTGGTCTACATTGTTCCTTACTGCATCATCTGATTTAGTAAAGGCATCGTTAATTTTTACAACAAGATTTCTTTTCGCTTCTACAAGCTGAGCTTTGGCACTCTCTACTTTGACTTTTTGTACTTCAATCTCTTCTTGTGTAGGGCCGCGCTTTAACTCCTCAAGTTTTGCAGCTTGTAATTTTACATTTGCCTTTGCTTTTGCAAGTTCCGCCGTTATTTGCCCATTCTGAAGCTGTATTAGAAGCTCTCCTTTAGAGACGATATCTCCTATAGATATATTTGCCCTTGATACACGCCCTGATCCTTCAAACGCAAGGTCGACGCTTTCTGACGGCTTTACTCGTCCTGTAACACTAACTTCTTGTATTAAATCTGCCTTTAGAGCTATGACAAAATCAATAGACGAACCGCCGTCTTTGGTCAAAAAATAAATTCCCGCACTGATGACAATTATTGCGACAACTATAATGGAAGTATATTTTTGAAAAGTGTGAGTCATACTTATAAGTATAACATTTTTAAAAAATAAAAAGCCAAGAATAACTCTTGGCTTTTTATTTTTTAATTTTTTATACTTTACGATTTATTTTCTTTTTGCCCAAAGATAATCATAAGTAAGCGTTGAGATGCTTCCAAGCGCAAGCAAGAAGAAGAACAGTCCAGCAAGACCTCCTACAACTGGGACTTGTATTATAAACATCAAAGCAATAACACCAAGAAGTCCGTTCTTCCAGTTAACATTGAGTTTATCTTTCTTTCTAATAAGCATATCCATCCATGCTCCAAATATTACACCAGAGTAAATTGATGCAAGTGAAACAAGCATCAAATATCCAAGTGTGCTTAGTATTCCAAGCCCGATGCCAAACACTGATGCGAAAAATACAATCGTTGCAGCTGGTATGACGATTAATGTGACAAAGCCCCAAAGTGTTTTTTTACCAAGATGCTCCACTGCATTTGCCGCAACAGCATTTGAGAATTTCTTAAGAAATATCGTTGCAAGTACAACAACTACAAGGATTGTTAATAGTTTAATAAGTACAAAAACACCAAAGAATGCAAGTAACGCGAACTTTGCGCTCCACGCAGAAGTAACTTTTCCTTTATTGAAGATTGTTTCTCCGAGAATTGTTGCTCCCTCGCCTACATTAAGTACATCCTCGCTTTTTCCGCTGTAAATAAGGTCGCCAGAAATTACTGCGTTATTGTTGATTACTATTTCCTCACCTGCTTTTATATCTACATTTCCGGAAACTTTAGAATCTAAAATAACCTCTCCTCCTATCACTCTTACTTTACCGTTTACGTCCCCTTGGATCACTACTCTACCTCCTAAAACGACTAGGTCATTCCCTATTGTAGCGTCAGATAAAATCCTTACATTTCCACCAACTACAACGAGGTCTCCTAAAACATTTTCTGACACAAGTACATCCCCTCCTACTATACGCAAGTCGCCTTGTATAATCTCAAGTACTGATACATCGCCCCCTAAAATAGTTGCATCACCAAAAACATTTCCAGAAACTGTGATGCTACCAGCAGCAATGAGGAGGTCACCGAACACATCTCCATCAGAAGATGCTTCTCCTGCACCTATATAAAGATTGTCACGTATTGAATCGCCACTTTTAAATGTATACGTTTCACCTACTTTTATCGTTGCGCCAAATGCTGAAAGTGGCACAAATACCGCTAAAATCAACAGTATTAAAAAACTCTTTTTAATCATATACTTAATAAATTATAATAATACTATTATTCTGTACCTAAAATTACCCCTTGTCAAAGAATTGACATATATTGCTACTTATGCTAACATAGAGCTAATCAAATCGGATCTGTAAGGGAAACTAAGTCGAGTTTAGTTCTGCAGTTGAGTGGTTTGACTATTATTAATTAGTTTTCTTACAACAAAATGGAAGGAACAATAGCTCGAGTTACTGACCGAGGATTTGGATTCATTTCACGTGAGGGAGAAGAGAAAGATCTTTTTTTTCATTCAAATGAACTTCAGAACGTACAGTTCAATGATCTTCGTGAAGGCGACAAAGTTACTTTTGAAGTAGCAGAGGGTCCAAAAGGACTTAATGCTACCAACATTAACAAAGCCTAACTCACAATACAAAACCCCTGCGCCGTAGGCGCAGGGGTTTTGTTTATTTATTCCGGAAGCAATCTTTGCATTTGAGTTGATCAGCTCTTGCTGGATCTGGTTCAAACGGTAACTCCTTTATGTCACCGCTACATCCTGCACACTTCCAGTTGCCCTGATGCATCTGTCTCGGACCATCTCTACGAGGTCTGTCAGCAACTTTTTGCTTATGACAGTCCTTGCAAAGCAGTCCCCCCTCTCGGCCTGGGTCTGGTTGGAACGGAAGCTGTGTAATAGCTCCACCACAACCGGAGCATGTCCAGTTACCTTCAAACATTTGACGCTCGCCGGCGTCTTGATTATCTTGTGCCACTTTATTTTTCAATTACCCTAATAATCAAATTATTATAACATCGCGTTAAATAAAATTGCAAACGCAATCATACTATTTTTGGAGCCACCTGTCAGAGTCGAACTGACGACCTACTCTTTACAAGAGAGTTGCTCTACCAACTGAGCTAAGGTGGCTTATTTTTTATTTCTTGTTTTTCCTCTCCGGATGTCTCTCATATTCTGAAACATTCTTAAGGTAATGTGAGGTTGCTCTGTCTTTATTTACTATACCCTTCCCTTTTATGAAATTAATAACTCTTATCAACTTGCGCTCCGCAAAATGCACACCCGCAAGCGCGACATGACTCACATGATAAGCGATGTTATGCGACAACTCTTTTGATATCACTCTGCCTCTTGTCGGCAAATGACTTTTAAGAATCGTTGTCCACTTTGCAACCGCTCTGTCAGCTTTAAACCTAAACTCATGAGAAAGTGTTTTACCGGCCTTTACCTCCCAGTTTTTAATTATTAACATGCCGATTATAGCAAGGAAAGCAAAAGCAAATGAAAATATAGCTGCCATGATAATTATATTAACCCCGCACTGAGAATCTTGCAAAGTCTGTGACTTCAATCTTCTCGCCAAATTTCTGCGTCGCAGATTCAATAAGGTCTTTGATAGTACGCGCAGAATCTTTGATATATTCTTGTTCTAAAAGCGTGTCAACATCCGTTGGGTCAGAGGCCGCAATATGCATTGCGATATCATAAGCAAGTTTAACGAACTCTTTGTTTTTTGCGACAAAGTCCGTCTCACTTGAAAGCACGACCATAGACCCAACATCACCTGAGTTGTGTATGTATGACTGAATTGCACCAGCGGAAAGCTTCCTACTTGCTTTCTTGCCTGCGACGATGCCACTTTGCTTTTGTAGAATTCCAATCGCTCTATCAGTGTCACCTCCAGCTTTATCTAATGCTTTTTTGCACTGTATAACAGAGATTCCTGTTCGTTGTCTCAATTCTTTTACTTGTTCTGTAGTGATTGCCATAGATTTTATTCTTTGCTCTTTAATCCTTCTTTTACTCCTTCTTTATATGCTTTAACTATTTCGTCAACAAAAAACTTTATACTTGCACGTGTTGCGTCATTTGCAACAATAGGATAATCAATCTCACTAAGATTGCTGTCCGAATTCAAAAGCCCGATTACAGGAATCCGCTTTTGCCTTGCTTCCTTTACGGAAGTCATCTCCTTTTTTGTATCAACAACAAAAAGCGTATGTGGGATTTCAGTCATTAAGCCAATACCCAAGAAATTAGTTTTGAGATTATCCATTTCTCTATCAAGCATTACTTGTTCTTTCTTTGTATATTTCTGCGCAAGTTCACCTTTGTCTTTCTTTGAAGACAAGTCTTCCATTTTATTTAACCTTTTTTTGATTTCTGAAAAGTTAGTGATAGTTCCTCCAATCCATCTTCCTGTAACATAAGGCATATCAAGAGCTCCCGCTCCTTCTTCTATTGCTTGCTTTGCTTCGTCTTTACTTCCGACAAATAATATTTTTTTACCTTCTGCCCCAAGTTTCTTTGCGAACTCTGTTGCTCCTTTCAAAAGGTCATCTGTCTTTTCAAGGTCAATAATCTCTACCCAATTTTTAGCGCCAAAAATATAGGGTTTTATTGAAGGATGTCTTCGTGATTTTGAGTATCCAAAATGAGCTCCGACAGCAAACATGCGGTCTATATTTCCCGCATTTGCTTTTAAATTATCCTTTTTTTCTGTTTCCTTTGCTTTCATACAATACCCAAGATATTAGCAAATTATATAGCTTTATGCAATATTTTCCTCAAATGAATTTAGAATATCATCAATATTTCCAGCGAAAATACCGTCAATATTATGCCATGACTTCTTGATACGGTGGTCTGTCACTCTATCTTGAAGCACATTGTATGTCCGTATCTTCTCTGACCTGTCTCCTGTTCCTATTTGGTCCTTCCTCTCAGACGAGAGTTTCTTCGCCTCTTTTTCCATCTTTATCACCTCAAGTTTTGCCTGAAGTATCTGCATTGCTTTCTCACGATTTTTAAGCTGACTTCTCTCTGAAGTAGAACGCACATCTATCCCAGTCGGCTTGTGAACAAGTCGAACTGCCGTCTCTACTTTGTTTACATTTTGTCCGCCTGCACCCCCTGAGCGCGAAAATTCCATATCAATGTCTGCAGGATCAATTTCAATTGTGGATTTTTTCCTAATTGGAAGTATTGCAACAGACGCAGTTGAAGTATGTACTCTCCCTGATTTTTCTGTCGTTGGAATCCTCTGAATGCGATGTACTCCTGTTTCGTATCTAAGTTTTTTGTATGAATCTTTTCCTTTTATTTCATATGATGCTTCTTTGTATCCCCCTACGGCATTTTCTGATTTATTTACCGCTCTAAATTGCCAAGTATTTGCCTCTGCATATTTTTCATACATTTGCGCCAAGTCCTGCGCAAAAAGTGACGCTTCGTCTCCTCCTGCACCAGCCCTTACTTCAAGAATAAGTTCATTTGGGAATTTTTCTTCCTCTTCTTGCGTTTTAGTAATTTTTTCAATCTCTTTTGCAACTCCTTCCTTTTGCTCTCTTATGCTCTTGAGCTCCACATTTGTAAGTTCTTTGAGCTCTCTTTCTTTCCCCATATCCAAAACATGTTCTTCCTCTTTTTGAAGACGCTGAAATTCTTCTGCCAAATATGCAGTTTTGGGATTATTCTTATATTTATCTATGTCCATTTACTTTGTTTTCTTAGTTTTTGCCTTTGCCATTCGCGCCTTGAATTTCTCAACGCGTCCAGCTGTGTCAATGATTTTCTCATTGCCTGTATAGAATGGGTGGCAAGCACTGCAGACCTCTACCTCAATCTTCTCTGCTGTAGAACCCACTGAAAAAGAGTTCCCGCAGGCGCAGGTAACTTTTGCATTTGTATAGTATTTTGGATGAATTTCCGCTTTCATTAGAGCCACAATAGCACCATTTAACTGTTTTGTAAAATATCTATAAGCTTTTGGTATTTTGCGGTAAGTGCCATTACATCATCTCCATAAAAAGCATAGGATGACTTTTCGGCATTCTTCCAGCCTGCCAAGTAGCGAAGTGCGGCCAATCTTTCAGAATACGCAGTTCCCTTGTCCGCGCCATTATCCATCAACAAAATCGCGGAGGCCATAAACGCATCTCCATTGTCCCATGGACTTGGCGGATTGTGCCCTGTTGCTTTTGCAATCCTGTCCACATAAAGCGCCCATGTGGTTGGCATAAACTGCGCAGGACCCATAGCCCCTCCACATCCGTACCAAGGCTTTCTTGATACAGGGAGTGTATCCGGATTGAGTCCTAAGTCAGAAGTGATCTTAAGGAACGCCGCTTTTTGTTTTTCTGCAGCTGTTATATATCCAATGCTTTGATAACACTGATAAAGATCTATTTTCCAAGTTCCAGTTCCTACATTCTCTCCTAAGTTGGACTCTTCTGCTATTACGCCAAGTATGAATGCCGGCCTTACGTCTGTCTTTGCCGATGCAATGTTTGCAAGTTCAAGCGCTTGCTCAAACGGAATCGCGGCAGAGCCTCGGAGTGTGAAGAGCTCTGTCCGTATCTGCGCTGCGCTCTTTTCTTTTGCTTTTATTAACTTTTGATATTCAGCTTCAACACCTTTTGTCGCGTCAACTATCGCTTGCTTATCTGCCTCTTGTTTTTCTATTTTCATTTTTTGCTGTCTCTGAATATCCCTCAATTCAAACTCTTCTTCTTGCTTGCCCTGAAGTACTCTTTTTTGCGATTGAGTCATGTCTTTTGTATTTGCAATCTCAACAAAAGAACCCTGCAGGGCAATTTTTATAGAATCAAACGAATCAAGGTCCTCAAAGAAATCAGAAAGATTCTGGTTTCCCATAACGACCTCAACTAGTGATATATTGTCAATCTCATTTGTCTTGCGTAGAAGCTGCGCGAGTGATTGTTTTTCTCTTCCGAGTTTTTCATTTAGACCTCCTATTACCTCTTCTTTACCGTTAATGTCCTGCCCAAGTTTTTGTATAACAATATCGCGAGCTCTGATTGAGAGGCGCGCTTTCTCTATCTGCGCGTCTAGTATCGCAACATCGCGTTCATAAGATACTCTTTCCCTCTGCTTATCGGAAAGAAGTACTTGTTGAGCATCTATTTCAGCTTCAATCACTGCAAGGTCGCTCTCAAGCTGAGCACGATGAGTAGCAACGTCACTTCCGCCAACTTGAGCGTAAATAATCTGTGCACTAAACAGCACCACGAAAATAATGGAGATGAAAATCAATCCTAAATTTCTAAAAGGATTCATAAAATCATTATATCAATTTCTTGCATTTATTTCTCTTCTTTTTCTTTTGATTCAGGAGCTCCTTCTTTGGTTTCTGCAGCTGGAGTTTTTCTACCCTCTTCAGTTCCTTCTTCCTCTTTGCCTTTCGTTTCTACTTCAATTGACTCGAGGTCAGGTGTTTCTACAACTTCTTCTACTTCCTCTACTGCTTCTGCAACGAGCGCTACTACTTCGTCTTCTTTAGTTATAAGTTCCGCGCTCGCTGGAAGTTTAATATCTTTTGCAAAGACTCTACTTGTGAAGTCAACAAGTCCTGATATATCTACATCCAAGTGCTGTGGCAAATCTTTTGGAGGAACTTCTATTTCAATATCATGAAGCACTTTAACTAGGTTTCCTCCAAGGTCTTTAACAGCAGAAGCTTCACCTGTAAATTCAAGAGGTACTTTAACACTAACTTTCTTGCCCTCTTCAATAACATAAAAATCAGCATGCCTAGGAATACTCGTAACGGGGTCAAAATCAACTTCGTGTATAAGTACCTCTTTTGGTTTGCCTATTCCTGAAAGGGTTATCACTGTAGATTCTCCAGCTTCTTTATATACTTTCTCAAAATCCCTGTAAGAGACAGAGATCGGGGTAGATTTCTCCTTTGCGCTATAAAATACAGCAGGTAAAAACCCCGCTTCACGCAGTTTTTTTGGCTTTCCTATTTCCTCTCTTTTTTCTATTTTCAGTTCTAACATGACAAGCAGTATAGCAACTTATTCCGAAAAATCAAATTATATTCGGAGGAGTTCTTCCTTCAAGAAACTCTATTATGTTACCTGCCGCTATCTCAGACATTTTGCTTCTTGTCTCTTTAGTTGCCGATGCGATATGGGGTGTCAAGACAACATTTTCAAGTTCCGAAAGCCCGGGAGAAAGCGCGGGTTCATTTTCAAATACATCAAGCGCAGCACCTGCAATTTTCTTCTCGCGCAATACCTCAACAAGCGCTTTCTCATCTATGACTGCTCCGCGTGATGAATTTACCAAATACGCAGTCGGTTTCATCATCTCCAGTCGCTCTTTATTTATAAGGTGCCTTGTTGAATCAAGAAGTGGCACATGAAGCGTCACTACATCCGCTTCTTTCAAAACTTCCTCAACACTTTCTCTGAACTCCCCTTCTGTCGCACTTTCAAACTCTTCATTTTGCTTTATATCAAAGTAAATTATTTTCATTCCAAAACCTTTTGTCATAATCTGCGCGACTACTGACCCAATCCTTCCTGCTCCTACCACACCTAAAGTTTTTCCCTTCAAGTTCATGCCTAAAAGAAGCATCGGCTCCCACCCTTTATATTCATTTGCACGAGTAAATCTGTCTCCTTCTGGAATTCTCATTGCAATTGAAAGGATAAGACCGGCTGTATGTTCTGCTACAGTATTTGTAAGAACCCCTGGCGTATTTGTAATAGTTATTCCACGTTTTTTGGCTTCTTCTACATCAATGTTATTAAACCCGACTGCATAGTTTGCGAAAATTTTAGCGCTCGGCACTGCATCATATATATCCGTATCAATCTTATCTGTCAAAAGAGAAAGTACAGCATCATATTCTTTTTTCTTGAGAGCTTCTATGAGTTCTTCTTTTGTGAGTACCCCATTCTTTTCGCTTACATCAACTTCATGTCCAGCATCCTTTAATAATTTTATTCCTGCATCTGGAATTTCTCTTGTTATAAATACTTTCGCCATATTATAGTTTATTGAATAATTTTAATCTCTTCTCTACCACTTTCTCCACATTATGTACTGCATCTTTCATATATCTATATGGTGCTATCTCATCTGGATTCTCCTGAAGTCCAATTTTGATGCCATTTTCATATGCCACGCGGACTTCAGTACTTATATGAACAACAGATATTCCTGCTTCAATCGCTTTGACAAAGTCATCATCGGAAATCCCAGACCCACCATGAAGGACCATCGGCACACCTCCTGCTTCCCTCAACTGTTTAACTCTTTCTATATTTATAGCGGGGTTTTTTGCATTTTTAAGCATACCGTGAAGATTCCCCACAGCAGGAGCGGCAAGGGCAACACCAGTATTCTTTACAAAATTTTTCAATTCTTCCGGTTTTGTAAGATGTTCGTCTGTGATTTGAGCGCCTTCAGGTATAGCGTCCAGTAGTTTTGATGACTTTCCGATGTAACCGAGTTCTGCTTCAACGACAATATCAGGGTTCACACTCTTTGCGTACTCAACAACTTTTTTAGTTGTCTCTAGATTCTCTTCAAATGGTAATTTTGCTCCGTCATATACAATCATATCGTATCCTGCATCAATCGCTTCTTTTGCTTTTTCAAATGAATAGGTGTGATCTGCGTTTAAGAAAACTGGATAATTATGTTCCTCTCTTAAACTCTTCACTAATGCAACTGATTGATCAACTCCTATAAATTCCCGCTCACCTTCTGATGTGCCTATAATCACAGGGAGTTTAAGCTTTTGTGCAGCGGAGAAAATACCCTTTAGCATTTCGGTATCAGAGATATTGAAATGCCCTATTGCCACTTTCTTTTCTTCCGCTTCTTTTATAGCATCGATTAGTTTCATATTGATATATATTATCACAAAAGAACGGCTTTGTGATACAATGTCTGTATTATGAAAAACTTAGATTTTGTTGTCATAGGCGATATCACAACAGACGCATTTATTAAGCTCTCGGGTGATGACGCTGATGTCAGATGTAGTGAAGACAATAGTAAAGAACAAATATGTCTTAACTTCGGTGACAAGATTGAGTACGACTCCGTTACAGAAATCCCCTCTGTTGGCAACAGCCCAAACGCATCCGTTTCTGCACATCGCTTAGGACTTAATTCTGCTCTTGTTACAAATCTTGGTAATGACTTGGGTGGAGAGAAAATGATAGAAGCGCTTGAAAAAGAAGGGGTGAATAAAGATTTTGTAAAAGTGCATACTGGAAAAGATAGTAACTATCATTATGTACTTTGGTACGAGGAAGAACGCACAATTCTAGTAAAACATCACGAATATGATTATGAACTTCCTGACATTGGTAAGCCAAAATGGCTCTATCTCTCATCTTTAGGGGAGAATTCTCTGTCGTTCCACAGTGAAATCGCAAAATATGTAAAAGATAATCCTGAAATAAATCTCGCTTTTCAACCCGGAACATTTCAGATGCGTCTCGGATATGAAAAGCTGAAAGACATCTACGCTGTGTCTGCAATTTTCTTCTCAAATCTTCAGGAAGCACAAAGAATATTAAAAACTAAAGAGAGTGATATTAAAAAACTTCTAGAGAGTATGCAAGAGCTCGGACCTAAAATTGTTGTAATAACAAACGGTCCAAAAGGAGCTTACGCGTACGACGGCACTGATATGTGGCAAATGCCAATGTATCCGGACCCTGCACCACCTGTTGATAGAACCGGCGCTGGCGATTCATTCTCTTCTACTGTTGCATCAGCTCTTGCTCTAGGGAAGACTTTACCTGAAGCACTTAGGTTGGGACCAGTAAACTCAATGTCAGTAGTACAGCATGTTGGCGCACAAGAAGGACTCCTTACAATGGAAAAACTCCAAGAGTTTTTAGCTGAAGCTCCTGCGAACTATAAACCTACGAAAATTAATTAAACAGAACAAAGCGTATTTTTAAAAGTCCGGCCGAACGTAGTGAGGAGATCCGAGGACTTTTCAAAAAATACACTTTGTGAGATTTTATTTTCTTTTTATAACTTTCTTTACAGCTTTTTTAATTGACTCCACTCCCATTCCATAGTGTTCAATGAGTTCGTTTGGATCTCCAGACTGTCCAAACTCATTATGTACTCCTATAAATTCAATCGGCATTGGACTCTCTTGTACTAGAACTTCCGCAACAGCAGAACCCATTCCGCCTGCAATCTGATGCTCTTCAATTGTTACAACAGCACCTGCTTTTTTCGCTTCTTTTAATATAGTTTTGGTATCCATCGGTTTTATTGTATGACTATTTATAACGGTTACAGAAGTCCCTTCTTTTTCAAGTTCATTTGCTGCCAAGAGTGCGTTATGTACAAGATTCCCGCATACAATTATAGCGACTTCTGGTTTTTCGGATTCAAACAACACTTCCGCTTTCCCAATCTCAAACGGAGTGTCGGATGTTGTGAACATTGGGCTTTTGGCGCGCGCAAGGCGAAGATAAACTGGAGCGTCTAATTTTGCGCAAGCAATGGTCGCCTTGCGCGCTTCCTCAACATCTGCAGGTACCAAAACAACCATATTTGGCTGAACACGCATAAGTGCAATGTCCTCAAGAGCTTGATGTGTAGCGCCGTCAGAGCCAACTGATACTCCAGCGTGAGAGCCGACGATTTTGACCGGCACATTATTAAGCGAGATTGTTGTCCTTATCTGCTCGTTGTTCCTTCCTGGAGAAAACACAGCATAAGATGCAATAAATGGAATCTTTCCGTAATTTGCAAGTCCTGATGCAACAGTCGCTAAGTTCTGCTCTGCAACACCTATCTCAATGTAACGTTCTGGGAATTTCTCTTCAAACCATTGCATCCTCGTTGACTCTGACAAATCCGCACAAAGCGCAACTACTTTTTCATCTTTTTCCCCAGCTTCTACAAGTCCGCGACCAAAACCGTCGCGAGTAGGATTTTGCTCAATCTTATTTTTCTCAAAGACATTTGGAACTAATTTTGCATTCTTGTTTATCATAATTTTATTCGTGTTCACTCTCAATCTTTCCTCCCAATGTTCTCAATTCCTTCAAAAACTTTTTCGCTTCTTCGGGTTTTGGTGGTTTGCCGTGCCATGTATAATCAAATTCTATATCTTTAATCCCTTTACCCGGAATTGTGTGTGCGATTATAAGGGTTGGCTTCTCAAAAATTGCTTTTGCCTGCTCCACTGCATTCACAATCTCTTCTATATTGTGCCCATCAATGTCAATAACATGCCAATTAAACGCTTCGTACTTTTCGCGAAGCGGTTCAAGTGGCATCACATCTTCCGTCATACCGTTTATCTGAATATTGTTGCGGTCTATAATTGCAGTTAAATTTGAAAGTTTATTTTTACCTGCAAACATTGCGCCCTCCCACAAGTTTCCTGCGTCATGCTCTCCATCAGAGAGTAAACAATATATGCGGAACTTTTTACCGTCCATCCGCGCTCCGTAAGCAATACCCGCAGATTGTGAAAGTCCAGAGCCAAGTGGGCCGGATGTGTTTTCAAGTCCCGGAAGTTTTTCCCGTTCCGGATGTCCTTGGAGTCGTGAGCCAAATTTGCGCAGTGTCTTTGTTTCCTCAAGTGGAAAATACCCAGCATGTGCCATAGCCGCATACTGCACAGGTACAATATGCCCGTTTGAAAGTATCAATCTGTCCCGCTCTTCCCAGTCGGGCTTTTTAGGGTCATGATTTAAAATATGAAAATAAAAAGCGGTAAAAATATCCGCCATCCCCAAAGGCCCTGCAGTATGGCCAGATCCTGCCTCTGTGAGCATTTCTATAATAGTCTGACGAACTTCGTTCGCCTTGACCTCTAATTCTTTTATTTTTTCGTCGTGAATGTCAGACATTTTTTAACCTTTTAATTGTTCAATTGTATCTTTAATATTACTGCTTTCAAAAATTGCAGAGCCAGAAACAAGCCGATTTGCGCCTGCTTCCACTAATCTCGGTGCTGTCTCCAAACTCACACCTCCGTCAACGCTTATTATAACTCTTGGGAACTTCCTGCGCAAATCGGCGATTTTATTGAGAACTCGCTCGTCAAAATCCTGTCCTTGATACCCAATTTTCTCAATTCCCATAAACTGCACGAAGTTAATTTTTTCTATTAGCGGATAGATTTTTTCATTTGGTGTCGTTGTGTTGAGAGCAATCCCAGTCTCAATGTCACTTGGGACTTTCAAAAACACATCTTCAATCCTTTCTACACTTTCAATATGAATAATTATTCTTTTTGCTCCAGCTTTTACCCAACTCTCTATGAAATTTTCTGGATTTGAGACCATCAAGTCCACTTCAAAATCAAAATCTATTTGCGAAAGATTATTTTCATCATTTTGAATGTAAGGAAAGTTTTTTGACGGCACAAACTTCCCGTCCATTACATCAATCTGTACAATCGACACAAAATCTTTTACTTGAGCGTATTTTTCATTTAAATCATTGAAACTATCTGGCATTATTGCCGGAATCACTTCAGCCATGGATTGATTTTGTTATCTCAGTAATTTTTGCGATTCGCCTCATATGCCTTTCCTCCTTTGGAAACTCTGTATTTAGCCAGAGCTTCACCGCTTCTTTTGCACTTTCCTCATTTAAAAACCGTGCGCCCAAAGAAATTATGTTTGCATCATTGTGTTCTCGCGAAATAACAATTTCATTTGGTACTTTCATATCTGTTCCCTCTTCACATTGACCATTGAAAACAATTGCGCGAACATTTGGAAATCTGTTTGCAACAATCGCCTCTCCTTGTCCTGACCCGCCAAGGATTATACCTTTATTTTCATTGGGATTTTTGGATACTTCTTTGGCTACTTTTGAGATTGAATCCGGATAATCGTCATTTTCATCATATTTAAACGCACCTAAATCTTCCACCTCATACCCAAGTTCTTTGACATATGGCACAAGTTTTTCCTTTAATCCAAAACCTGCATGGTCTGTCGCAAATAGTACTTTCATAAAATTTTATAAATGAGACGCTGTGGTAATCACATGTCGCAGAAGAGAGTTTGCATATCCAGCTTCATTGTCATACCAAGAAAGCACCTTCACTAAATTCCCATCTGCAACACGAGTAAAAGTAAGATCTGCAATTGATGCATGAGGATTTCCAATGATGTCGGTTGATACAAGTGGTTCTTCTGTCACAGTGAACACTCCTTTCCATCTATCTTCCTTTGCTGCTTTTCTTAATATGTCATTTACTTCCTCTGCTGTAGTACTTTTCTTAGTAACAAATGTAAGGTCTGCGTAGGAACCAGTGATTACAGGTACACGGACAGCGATACCGTCAAAAAACGGAATACCTTTCACAGCTTTGGTAACAGAAGTCGCCGCACCCGTTGATGAAGGGATGATGTTTTGTGCTGCAGCTCTTCCTCTTCGTACATCTTTTCTTGAAGGAGAGTCAACTAATTCTTGCGAAGCAGTGTACCCGTGAATAGTATCTAAAAGTGCCTTCTCAACATCAAGTGTTTCTTCCATTATCTGCATCACCGGAGACGCAGAGTTTGTGGTGCAAGATGCATTTGAACTTATGTCGCATGTCGCAAGTCTATCTTCGTTAACTCCCATAAGTACAGTTGCTCCATCAATTCCCTCTGGCGCATCGGCATTAACAGGAGAAGAGATAACTACTCTTTTTGCACCTGCATCGCGGTGCGCATTTGCCTTTTTATAATCAGCAAACACTCCTGTACTTTCTACGACAATATCCACATTCAAATCTTTCCAAGGGAGTTTAGCTGGATCTTTTTCATTTAGGAAAGTTATCTCTCTATTTCCGACTTTTAGCTTACCGCTTTTTACGGAAACTTCTTCATTTAATTTCCCATATACAGAATCGTATTTTAATAAATAAGCAATATTATCAATATCTCCAATGTCGTTTATAGCGACAATTTCAAGTTCTGGCGAATCCTTGGCAGTGCGAAAAAAAGCCCTGCCAATCCGCCCAAAACCATTTATAGCAATTTTTGTTTTCATATCAATCATTATATCAATAAACCCCAAAAAGCAAAAAGTAGGATTTGAATAAGTTATTACAAGGTTTTACAAAACCAATAAAAAAGCCGACACGAATGTCGGCTTTTTCTTGGGAAGATATGACACTTTTTTTATTATCATTAGCTTTAGTTGTCGCTGTTGTCATTTTTATACTGCTCCTGTAAGTTAGAGATTGCGCGCTGTTGGCGCGCTTCGGGGCTGAAAAAGACTGCGATGTAGGCAATTACGACACTCCCCACAATAATTGCAGCGAATATTTTCAAAAATTTCCAGCTTGTCTTGTTAAATAAATTCATCATTAAATTGTAGCAGTATTAAATTAACTCCCTTTGTTAAAATTGTGGATAACTTTTTCAGTAATTACCCTGTTAATAAATCTCTGGACATCCGATGTCCAGAGATTTATTATATAAATATGGAACTATATCATGTATTAAATAGGGGAGTTGATAAAAGAAAGATATTTCTTTCTGATAGAGATCATTTCAGATTTATTCACAATCTGTTTGAGTTTAATGACCAAAATCCGTCTAGTTCAAATAATTATTACTTTTCCAAATCTTCGGACATCGGATGTCCAAATATTAGGAAACCAAGAAAACTTCTGGTGAATATTCATGCATTTTGTTTAATGCCAAATCATTATCATATATTAATCTCCCCTATTGTTAAAGACGGAATACCTAAATTTATGAAAAAAATAAATATGGGATATGCAAAATATTTTAATGAGAAAAATAAACGAACAGGGGCTTTGTTTCAAGGGAAATATAAATCAGTTCATGTTTCAAACAATTCACATTTTTTATACATACCATATTATATACACCTAAACCCTCTCGACCTAATATTTCCTGAATGGCGTACTGGTAATGTAAAAAATACCAAGAAAGCTGTGGATTATTTAAAAAAGTACCGATGGAGCAGTCATTTAGATTATCTTGGTATAAAAAATTTTCCATCTTTAACTCAAAGAAATTTCCTTCAAGGTACATTAGGTGATGAGGGAGAATATAATAAATCTTTTATTCAAATGCTTGGAGAAATCGACATTGATAGTCTGAAAAAATCATTGCTTGAGTAATATTTCATCTAACTAACCAGATTTAAAAACAATATTCGGTATTCGGACATATTCGGACATCGGATGTCCAGAGATTAGGTTTGGGGGGTTGAGGAGGAGGTGTTTTCTTCAGTTGATGGTGTTGAAGTAGCTTCATTCTCTGTAGTTGATGGGGTTGAAGTTGCTGTCTCTT
>CAJWGW010000010.1 GCA_913041175.1 uncultured bacterium | reverse complement strand
AGTCAATTTTAAGTTTTTTCCATTCTTCAAGCATTTCTTTTGCTCCTATGTCATTTCTAACTACTGAACCTTTTGGAGATTCAACAGGAAACTCAAGAACAAATGTCGTTGCATTTTCCTCTGTCTGCCCGACTTCTGGCTGATAAGGAACTCCTTGGTCTTTAAGCATATGAAATACTGGGTCATTTGCAGACACTCGCACTCTTCTTATGTAATATTTTGAATATCTTGGGTGCATACCAGATGCAGTATCCAAAAGCTGCGAGGAGTTGCCGTGTGGCTTGACGCATGTGATGCATGTTGATTCTTTAATCTTAAATCTTTTTGCAAATTTCTTATTTGTTTTGATTCCAACACTTCTCAAGTCCTGCAACACTTCAGACTCTCTAACCATTTTATTGTCATAATATCCAGTTAGTGATACACCAAGCAAACGTTCGGACTCACAATTCTTTTTCCATTCAGGAGATAAGAATTTAAAATTAGTTAATGTAGATTGATATGTTCCAAGAAGTGTTGCTATCTCCATTTTCTTTTCAAGTTTTTCCTTTGTGTCTCCTGCACGGATTACAATACTTGTAAGATTGCAGAATTGTCGTGACTGCAAATAAATCTCTCCGCATGGATTGACACGAATCATTGCTTTACTCAAATCTTTTCCATATTTTTTCTTTAGAAGTGCTGTTCGTCTTTGTGGAAGTTGTGTTTCAAATCCTGCAGCATTAAATATTCCTCGTTCGCCAGTTTTACTTTTTACAAGCGCTGTCCATTCATCAAGAAAATGTTCCGCCGTTGGCTTCTCTGTATAAACTGCAGAGTTGTTTGCCATCATTCTCTGTGGCTCTGTCATATAAAACTGTCCCTTCTTTGAGTCTCGTACCTCTGGGTCATCTAAGTCAGATAGGGAAATGAGTGCACTTCGTCTTACTCCACCTGCAACAACAATCTCACCAATCTTACAAACAAGGTCATGAACATCTATATTTCTAAGTCGTTTTCCTTGTCTTGCAAGTATTTTCTCCTTTGCAAACTCCATTAAGCTCATCAGAGGGTCTGGACCAGAAGAACGACCTCCCATTGTCTTTAATTTTGCCCCTGCAGGACGCAACTGCGAATAGTCAAAATCTATATCTTTGCCAGAAAACCATGTTTCAAGGGCTATAACAAAGGCATTTGCCCATCCTTCCTTGCTGTCATCTACAACATGGGTTTTGAGCATTGTTCCCTTCTGCCTTTGAATCTGTGGGAGTTGTTGTACATTTTCTGACTCAGCAGAGAATCCAAGACCAGTACCGCACATTGATATGTACATTATCTCACCAAAATCGCGAAGTCGTGTCGGTGCAACATAAGAACAATTGTATGCACAAACATTTGACTCGCGTGCAGCAGGCCCTGCGGACCAAAGTAACCGCATTGACGGACAAACATCTTGATTTAGTATTGCACCTCTGACTTCTTCGTATTCTTTTTCTGTAAGTTTGTCTTCCATGTTTTCTTTCATAAAATCCATGTACCTGTCCACTGTCTCAACCCAAGTTTCTCTTCTTCCTTCTGTGTCATTCCATCTTGAGTACGCAGTATAATAAACAAATTCAGAAAGTGTGTTATTTCTCAAATATTTTCTACTCTCAAGTGCAAGTTCTTTTACTTTTTCCGGAACAGAAATTCCCTGCTCTCTTACTTTTGCTCTTCTCTCTCTGTAAAGAATGTAGGCTTTGGAAGTTCCAACATAATCACTCAAGATAAGTTCTTTTTCTACTGTATCTTGTATTCCTTCAACTGTTGGAAGAAAAGTTTTGTACTTTTTAGCTATTCGCACTGCATCACTAACCACTCTATGCGCCATAATCTCTGCCTCTTTTTCAGATCCTTCATCTCCTGCGAGCATTGCCTTGTGAATCGCCTTTACAATTCTTTCAAAATCAAAAGGAACTATTGTGCCGTCTCTTTTTTGAATTTTCGGAACAAATTGACGATAACTTTTTGCACTTCCAGCAAATTTTTTATCGGATTTAGTTGATTTTACATTCATAATATCATCAATTTTTTTATTCTTTAAAGTATTTTTTGAGGCATCAGACATATTGCAGATTTATTAGTTAATAATAGTTGTTATAATTATTGTACATAAAAATTGTACAGAATAGATGGGGATAACGCACCCTGCAACACACTAAAAAATAAAAAGAGTACATTGTAAACCCTACTCAAAAACACCCGCTTTAATTATTGCTGAAATATAAAAGTCATTGGATAATTTCATATACTATGAAATACTAAAAATGTTATTCCCAGAACGGTATTAAACCCTGTTTTTCCTTGTTTTTATTAAGGACAAAACGAATTATGGTGTCCTTAATAAATATCTTTTATATAAAGAGGTCCAGAATATCATATAAAAGACAAACTGTTAACTACTAATATAGCAACAGAAATACGTAAAAGACACCTATTTTCTTCCTACAAAAATTTTATTTTCAGAAAAATCAACTGATTTAGGTTTTAGATATTCTTTAAGTAATTCATATGTTTTTTCTCCATCTTTCTCTCCTCGACAGCTATATAGATTAAAATAAAGAGAGTTGTATTCTGGATATGTATGCACTGCGACATGCGATTCTGCAAGCAAAATTGCAATCGTAAATCCTTGTGGAGTAAAAATGTGTGACATTTTTTCAAGGACATCAAATCTATCTGTCCTTAAGGCTTCTAAAAGTTTCTCTTCAAGTTTTTTCGTGTCTTTTAGTAATTTATCAGAAATTCCGTACATAATGCATGAAATCTCATTTCCTGTATCTGAAGATTTGTAATCCATAGAAATATTATACTACATACTTTGCGGAGAGTGAGGGATTCGGTCACAAGTTACTAATTCGCTTCGCTCATAAGTACTCGCGACCCCAGCTCGGCGCTCGGACCAATGGCGCGCCTACGCCCTTCGAATCCCGCTTATATTCCGCAAAGAAGTAAAAAGTACATGTGACTTATATCACACAGATTTTTTACTTTGCGGAGAGTGAGGGATTCGAACCCTCGATGCCTTTTGGGCATACTCGCTTTCCAAGCGAGCGCACTAGACCACTATGCGAACCCTCCAATTATTTATGGCGCAAAGCTTTCACTCTTTCCTCCATTGGCGGATGTGTCATAAAAAGCTTTTTGATACCCTTGCGTGCGCCACGCGCGCCAAACGGATTTGAGATGAATAGGTGTGCTGTGGCATTATTTGCTTTTTTCATCGGGCTACCGTATGAACCAATTTTTTCAAGTGCAGATGCTAATCCTTCTGGATAACGAGTTAGAAGCGCGCCAGATGCATCTGCCAGAAATTCTCTTTTACGAGATATTGCAAGCTGGATAAGAATTGCAATAATCGGCGCTAGAATTGCAAGCGCAAGGCCCGCAATCGTCATAAACAGCCTTGCCCTTCCATCACCTCCTCTGCCACCTACATGCCCGTAAATAGACATTCGTAAGAAAAAGTCTGACAAGAGTGTAACAAATCCTACAAGGACTACAATAATGGTTGAAATTAAAATATCACGATTGCCTATATGTGAGAGTTCATGTGCTATTACTCCTTCAAGCTCGTTTCTGTCCATCATGCTTACAAGCCCCGTGGTTACGGCAACAACAGCATGCTCTTTATTCCGCCCTGTCGCAAAAGCATTGGGCGCGCGATCTTCTATTATGAAAAGTCTTGGCATTGGAAGTCCTGCCGTGATTGAAAGATTCTCAACTACGTTCCACAGTTCTCTGTTATCTTCTTTTTTCACAGATCTCGCTCCGGACATTTTAAGAACAATTTTATCAGAATACCAGTAGCTGAATATATTCATTACAATTGAGAAAAAAATGGCAAAATATAAAATTCCAGGACTCTGATAGATAAAGCTAAACGCCCAGCCAATTCCTATAACTACTATTAAAAACACGGTCATCAGAAACCATGTTTTTCTTACATTTTTATCCTGCTGTGTGTATAGTGTCGCCATTAAAACTCTACTTTTACTGGTTCGCGGGATGGAGCTCCTTCATCAAGTTCAAAGAAATCCTGCTTTCTGAAGCGAAAGATATTACCGATTATGTTGTTAGGAAAAGACTCAAGGCCGATGTTCAAATCACGGACATTTCCATTGTAGAACCTGCGCGCTGCTTGGATTTTGTTTTCTGTATCAGAAAGTTCTCTTTGAAGTTCAAGGAAATTTTGATTTGCTTTAAGGTCTGGGTAGTTTTCCGCTAGCGCAAAAATTGACTTCAATGCACCTGTGAGCATGTTCTCAGACTTTCCGCGTTCTTCAATACTCCCACCTTGCATCGCCTTTGCGCGCATTTCTGTAACCTTTGTAAGTGTTCCTTCTTCGTGCTTTGCAAATCCCTTTACGGTGTTTATAAGGTTTGGAATAAGGTCATAACGGCGCTTGAGTTGTACATCAATGTCTGCCCATGCTTCTTTTGTGCGGTTAACGAGACGTATGAATTTGTTGTATGCATAAATCACCCACAAAACGATAGCTACAACGACACCAATCAAAATGTTTACAATAGTCATAATTTTAAAATTAGTTATTAATTTACTCACTTACTATAACTGATATTGTATTTAAAATCCAATATGATATAGTCCCTGATATAAAGAGTTCTTTACATTTCCAGCCAAAATCTGAGGTGAATGAAATGAAACAAATATGTATATTGTTATCAATATTTGTTATAACTTTTTTTGTATTTTCTGCAAACAGGCATGCACAACTTCAAGATAATATGTATCCGCAAAAAGCTGAAGCGGTGGAGCTGAGTGGGCCCTCAATAATCAGTCTTTCTCTTAAAGAATTGTCATACCATCATTCGGTTGCGGTAACTCTGCTGTCCGCACATGGAGCACCAAACCTTTTAGAGAAAGTACAAATAGCTGATATACATAAAAGTTATGCGAGAATGTTGTATAAAACAGGAATGGTTACAAAAACAGAAACGATATCTGATAAAATAATCGTATATTATGTATATGTTTTTCTAAACAAAAATACTGTTGCGAAAGGATTTACAGTACAATCATTACGTGTAGTATGTATTTGGGAAAATGATAAGATAATATTAGACTCTGGCTTTAAAAAAGATTGTAATGTCAATAATGAATGGCTCTACTGGGAAAATAAATCTTGTCCGAGTATGAAAGAACTGGAACACGAATTAAAGAAAGCTTTCAATTTTGAACAAATAGAAAAAAAGGGTAAAGAAAAGAGAAAAGAGGGTCAAATGACCCTCTTTTTTAATAAGAAAAAGCCGACCTTGATTCAGATCGGCTTTTAATTAAAATGTGGATATACATCAAAACACAGCTCTTCTGCGATTTTCACAGCCATAGAATCATTGAGTTTTTGGGAATTATTGATGCATGTCTTGAGTTCATTACGAAATGGAGATGGTAAAATAATGTTTATATATACAAACTGTCCGGCAAATGCAATGAATACAAGTATAATAGTTATTTTTGTGAGTTTTTTTACACTTTCCATACAAATATTATAGCATTTTTAAGAAATCTTTTAGTGGGATTTCTGTACTTGCTGCATTTCTATGTCCTCCACCACCTAAATTTTTTGCAAGTTCCATAGAAGACGGGCTATGTTTGTCTTTACTCCTAAAACTAACCTTCACCTTATCTCCAGTGATTGCAAACAGTGCAACTGCTTTATCTTCTTTCTCTGATAATTTATTGCCAAGTCCAGATTTGTACATCATTGGTATGTTATATGCTGGTACAATATATTCACCGATCTTTAATTGTATCTTTTCTGCATTATCAAAAAATCTATCTATTTGAACATCAGAATAATCTGACATAATCTTACCTTTTTCTTTTATCTTTTCTATATCGCCAGTCTCTATAAGGTCAAGCATCTGTTCAGGAGTATTTATATTAACAGAAAGATAATTTGAAACATATTTTGTATCATCTCCGTATTGAAGTCGCCATAAATCTACATCCTCTACATGTTTAATTACTTCTGGTAGTTCTTCATCTGGGAAAAAATAACTCCAAGCAAGTGAAGCACCTGACTTATCATTATCAAATACATAAGTTAAAGACTCGTGCTTATTTGCAAGTTTATCTAAGCTATCTTTAAGACCCATGTGATGGTCTATAACAAAAACATTTATATCCTTTGATAGAAACTTCTCAACACCGAGTGCATAATCCACAAAATATACTTCACTTCCTGGTATTACCACGTCAAGTATTGGCAACAAGTCATCTTCATTAAATGAATGCGAAAGCGAAAAAAGCTCGATTTCCGGAAACTTACGCAACAAAACAGCCGCAGCTGTAATACCGTCTGGACAGTCTTTATGATATATACCTATAATTTTCTTATCATTCATATCTGCCGGACTTGGACTCGAACCAAGATACCATGCTCCAGAGGCATGTGTCCTACCATTAGACGATCCGGCAATATGGCTATATTACCACATTTATTTCTTAATACATGTCTTGATGAACTCTGTAAAAAGCGGATGCGGAGAGAGCGGACGAGCTTGAAATTCAGGGTGAAATTGAGTTGCGAGGAAAAACGGATGTTTCTCTTTTGAGAGTTCTGCTATCTCCATCAATCTTTTATCAGGTGATACTCCAGAAAATATCATACCCTTAGCGTTTAATTTTTCAATATATTTCGGATTAACTTCATAACGATGTCTATGACGCTCTGAGATTTTGTTTGTGTCGTATGCCCTCTGCGCAATCGTATCTTTTTTCAAGTTTGCCGGATATATACCTAGACGCATTGTGCCACCATAATTATTTTTCGCTAATTTTTCTTTTTGTTCATGCATAACATCAATAACAGGATATTTTGTATTTGGATTAATCTCTGTAGTGTTTGCGTCTTTCAACTTGAGAACATTTCTGGCATATTCTACAACCATAAGTTGCATGCCGTAACATAATCCAAAAAATGGAATCTTATTCTCACGTGCATATTTTATTACATCAAGCTTTCCTTTTATACCTCTTTTACCAAAACCACCGGGAACTATAATTCCATCAAACTTTTTTAAATCTTTCAATTTATTCGGTTTTTCAAAATCTTCAGCATTCAACCATTCAATTATAGGTTTGCGTTTTGCATAATATGCCGCGTATTTAACTGCTTCTATAACCGAAATATATGCATCCGAAAGTGTATATTCTCCAGTGCCAAAATATTTCCCAACAATACCAATGCGTACCGGTTTGACTGATGAATGAATTTTGCGAACAAATTGCTTCCAATTTCTCATATCTTTTTGACGAGGACGCAAATTAAGCTTTTCAAGAAGATTGCCACTTAAGTCCACTTTTTCAAAATTAAGAGGTACGTCATAGATACTCTCTACATTTTGAGCAGGAACTACATCTTCTTTACGAACACTCGAATGAAAGGCAAGTTTATCTCTACGTTTTTTATCTATCGGAACATTCGCACGCGCCAAAATAATGTCTGGCTGAATACCAGCACTATTTAACGCACGCACTGCGTGCTGTGTTGGTTTTGTTTTGATTTCATTATCTTTATCAAGAAGTGGCAGAAAACTCACAAGGACAACGGCAACATCTTTTGGATGTTTAATCTTGAGCATTTTTATAGCTTCAAGAAACAGAAGGTTTTCATATTCGCCGACCGTACCGCCAATTTCTGTAATCACAATATCTGCCTTATTCACTTTCGCAGCATTGTCAAGACGATTTATTACTTCCATAGGAATATACGGTACGACGCTAACAAATTTTCCTTTGTAACCAAGATTTCTTTCTCTATTTATGACAGAAAGGTACACACTCCCTGTTGTCATATAATTTGCTTTTGTCAGGTTTGTGCCAATGAATCTTTCATAATTCCCCATATCCTGATCACATTCCATTCCATCACCTAAAACAAACACTTCGCCATGCTCTGTTGGATTCATCGTACCAGCATCAACGTTTACATAAGGGTCAATTTTAATCGCGGTCACTTTAAAACCACGAGATTGTAAAATTTTGGCAATAGAGGATGTGGCAACACCTTTTCCGACACCTGACATCACACCGCCAACAACAAATATATATTTATGATCTTGCTTTTTCATTTCTTCAAATATTTTCTGACAGCAAGATAACTGGATACTGCACCCAGAAGCACTCCCGAGCCAAGAATTATGAAGAATATTTTTGAGAATTTATCTACATAGTAGTCAAACAAATTTATATCGCTAAAGAAATTTTCTGTAAGAGGTCCGAGCCAGATAGTGAGCGGATAGAAAAGTATGAGAGTAATTAAAGCTGAAACTATTCCATACATTATACCTTCAAAAACAAACGGGCCACGAATATATGAATTACTTGCGCCAACCAGCTTCATAACGGAAATCTCATCTTTTGATGTATAGATTGCAAGACGAATTGTATTGAAAGTTATGATGACAGAGGCAATAACTAGGATTGCAATTATAATGAGACTAAATGTTTCTGATGAATCAATGATTTCACTAAGTTTGTCAATCGCATTTTTGTTTTGAAAATAATTTACTTTATCTATTATAGGTATATCATCTACTGTAGAAAGAGCACTTTCATTCCCCAAAAACTCGGCAATACCCTCATACTGCGATGTCTCTTTTGCTTTTATATTCAAATTCGCACCAAGTGGATTCTCACCAAGCTCATCAAGTGCTTGAAGCGTCAGCTGGTCGTTCTCATGCCGACTGCGAAATCTTTCAAGCGCTTGCTCTCGTGACACATATTCAACTGAAGCCACTTCGGAAAGTGACTCTAGTGAGCGTTTAAGGGCTAAAATATCCTCCTCTGGCGCTTCTGTAACAAAATAGACATTTATATCAACCTTATCCCGTATCTGATTTAAAGATGCGTCAAGAGTTGCACCCACAAAAAGAATTGAACCAAGCACAAAAAGCGTCATCGTCATCACAAGGATTGATGCAAAAGAAACAACATTGTTTCTCCAGAAACTTACAAATCCTGATTTTATTATTCTTTTTAAATTAACCCAGGTCATAATATATTTCGTTAATCAAATTATAGCGCGTATTTTCCTTTTTTGTCATCACGTATTATTCTTCCATTATCCATAGTTATAACCCTACCTCCAACTGAATCAACAACTCCTTTATTGTGTGTTGTTAGAACCACCATTGTTCCTAGATCATTAATCTTTTTTAAAATCTGAACAATTTCATATGTATTTATCGGGTCAAGATTTCCAGTCGGCTCATCCGCTATTACAATATCCGGCTGGTTTACAATCGCGCGAGCAATCGCAACTCTCTGTCGCTCCCCCCCAGAGAGTTCACGCGGGAAATGCCACATTTTGTCTCCCAAATCAACAAGTTCCAACACATGCGGAACGTCTGAATGTATTTCTTCATCGGTTCTTCCGGATGCCTCCATTGCGAATGCTATATTTTCATAAGCTGTTTTGTTTGGTAAAAGTCTGAAGTCCTGAAAGACTGTTCCGATGCGCCTTCTAAAATTATTGAGGTCTAATTTAGTAAGACCATGAATATCAGTGGATTCAAAAAAGACTCCTCCTTGAGATGGTGTCTCCTCTGCAAGAAGCATTTTAAGAAGTGTTGTCTTGCCGGCACCTGAATGTCCAACTATTGATATAAATTCTTTGGGGGCAATTGAGAGAGTCACTTTATCAAGTGCTGCTTGTCCACCATTATAAAGTTTTGAAACTTGGTCAAAATATATCATTTCTCTCCATTTTACTCTAAATTTATCTCAGCGTCTATGAATTCACCTATTCCTCCGGCAAGCACCATCTCTACATCACGAATCTCTACGTTTGTCCTGTGGTCTTTCACCATTTTGTATGGATGCAGAACATATGAGCGAATCTGATTACCCCACTCTATACTCGTTGTTTTACTTACTGAAAGGCCTTTTTCCTTCATTTTGCGGTCTTCTTCACGCTTCTTAAAAAGCTTTCCTTTAAGAAGTTCCATTGCTTTTTCCTTATTCTGCGCCTGTGAGCGTTCAGATTCTACACGCACTGATATCCCCGTCTCCCTGTGCATTATACGCACAGCTGTCTCACGTTTGTTTACATTCTGACCACCGGGTCCGCTTGAGCGTGCAAACCCAATTTCAATATCTTCATCTCCAATTTCGAAATCTGTTAATTTTTGTAATTTTGGCACAACTTCAACCATTGAGAAAGATGTGTGCCGGAGTTTTTTTGCATTAAATGGAGAAATGCGCACAAGACGATGCACACCTGATTCATTCTTCAAAACTCCATATGGTCCGCCAGCTGGCGGATTCCCTATTATTTCAAAAGTGATATTTCTGTAACCTCCATGGTCATTTTCATTTTTGTGAAGAATATAGATTTGCCAGTTTTTGTTTTCAATAAATTTCCTATACATATTAAAAAGCATCGCAGAAAAATCTTCGGCATCATCCCCTCCTGCACCAGAGAAAATTGTTATCACAGCGTTTGAGATATCATATTTATTTCCGCCTCCTGCTTCAATTTTTAAATCACCCAGTTCTTTTATAATAGCCTGCGCTTTTTCTTTATTATTCCAAAAATCCGGATGCTGCATCTGCTCCTCAAGTTCTTTAATTTTTTGTTTTATATTTCTTTTCATTATTTTGGAGCCAGCGGTCGGGATTGAACCGACGACCTATGCGTTACGAGTGCATTGCTCTACCAACTGAGCTACGCTGGCAGTGGAGCCGTCCGCCGGGATTGAACCGGCGACCTTTCCCTTACCATGGGAATGCTCTACCAACTGAGCTAGGACGGCACTTGATAAAGCAAAGTATATCGTAATTTCTCATTTTTTGGTATGGTATAGTTTATATATCATTATGGCATCAAACTTAAAGACATGGGTTGAAATAGACAAAAAAGCAGCCCTTTTTAATGTAAAGACTATACGGAGTGTCCTGAAGAAAAAGACGAAAATCTACGCCGTTGTTAAATCAAATGCATACGGTCATGGACTCAGAGAATTCTCGCTCATCGTCAACTCTAAGGTTGACGGCTTTTGCGTTGATAGCGTCTATGAGGGAGAAACGCTAAGAAGTATTGGAATAAAAAAACCAATCCTAGTATTGGGGCCAACGCTCTCAAAGACGGAGCTAAAACTTGCATCAGAAAATGATTTGGAGATTACTGTTTCAACATTTGAATCTCTAAAACAAATTTTGGGGATAAAACAAATTCCAGATTTTCAGATAAAAGTTGATACAGGAATGCACAGACAGGGATTCTTTGTAAAAGATTTGAAGAGAGTGCTTGGTTTTATAAAAAAGAATAAACTTTCAGATAATTTGAAAGGTGTGTACACACATTTTGCTTCTGCAAAAGATGTTAGTTATCCAAACTATACTAACAATCAAGCTGAAGAATTCAAATATGCAAAAAAACTGTTTGAAAAAGCTGGATTTAAAAATGTTCTTTTCCACACATCTGCAACTGGTGGAGCAATACTTTATCCGCAAACGCATTTTGATATGGTGCGAATCGGTATTGGACTCTACGGTTATTGGCCATCAAAAGAAAGTGAGACCCAGCATTCTTTAGTGAACAAAAGGGAACTTACTCTTACACCAGTATTAAGCTTTAAAGCAAAAGTAAGTGAAGTTAAGAAATTAAAAAAAGGTGATTTTGTAGGTTATGATCTGACAGAGAAAATTCAGAAAGATACTAATGTTGCTATTGTGCCGATAGGATATTGGCACGGATTATCAAGAGTATTTTCACATAGAGGATACGTACTTGTAAAAGGGAAGAAATGCAGAATTATAGGTAGAATATCAATGGATTTGATTACAATTAAATGTGGCAGTGTAAATGTAAAGTCTGGGGACGTAGTTTCAATTATAGATAAAGATAAAAACAAGGTCCTGCGAGCAACTGATTTGGCAGAGATTGTCGGAACTATAAGTTACGAAATAATAACAACAATAAATCCGCTTATAAAAAGAGTTGTGGTCTAGATAAAAAATGCCCCGCTCTCACAAGAGAGCGAGGACTTTTTAATACATCGTTCCACTGATGTACCTACCTTCCAGCATTTTTTACCATTCACACCTCCTTTCTATCTCATATGGTTTGGTAATTTTAATTATACTAATTAGTAAAATAAATATCAATAAATTCAAGTATGTCTTGAAATTAGTCAATAAAAATGGTATTTTTTTAATACTTCATGTCGGGGTAGCTCAGTTGGTTAGAGCACAGCACTCATAAAGCTGAGGTCGTGGGTTCAATTCCCACCCCCGACACAAGACAATTGCTATATTATTTGTTAGAATGGCTTTTGTATTTGCAGTGGTAGCTCAATTTGGTTAGAGCACTCGCCTGTCACGCGAGAGGTTGCGGGTTCAAGTCCCGTCCGCTGCGCAGAATCAATTTATTTTAGGATATTGCAAAATCCTAAATATCATTGTAATATGCGTTATATAGCGGAGTGGAGAAGTAGTATCTCGGGAGGCTCATAACCTCCAGGCCTAGGTGCAATTCCTAGCTCCGCAACAAGTAAAAACAAAAAAGTACCTAATTTAGGTGCTTTTTTGTTTTTACTCAATTGCGCGGAGTTAGGAATTGCAAAGCGGAGCCATATCGCGAATACTTGGAGCGATGGCAAGCTCGGGGAGGAAGTTCTTAACGAGCGAAGCGAGTTTAGAAACTTGACCCCAATTCCTATCCTTTTTATATAAAATCAAATTCGTCAAAAACTTGTTTGTACAGGTCAATGACTCTTCTGACTTCCCTCTGCGTCAGAGTGAAATCAGAGCCTGCGTGGGCGATATTGTTTCGTATTTTGTGAGCTTCCCACGCCTGATTTAAAGTATTAAAATCACTTCTCTCAATCTGCTTCAATCTCTCGCCAAGTCCTTCACCTTCGTAGCCCATCGCATCCACCATATCATCAAGCATTGTGTCAGCTTCAATTATCGCAAGTCGCCAGTCGCTCTCATTTGGAGATGTAGCTAAATCAACAAGCTGATTCCATTTTTTTCTTTTCTTCTCTGCTGTACCTTTTGCGACTATAATTTCACCAAACTTATCTGCCTCTTCTCTTCTGATTTGACGAATTCTTATAAGAGAATAAATAATACCAGCAAGAAGAAGTAAGGAAATAATTGTGGAAATCGGTTTTATTTTTTCTAAAAATTCCACAATGGGGGATGTGCCAGCCACACAAGAACCAGTTACACATTCAAGTATTTTTAAGAAAAAATATTCTAAGTTTATAAATGTTAGTGAATCCATTGTGTTTTTAATTATTTTCTCCGGAGAATCTTTTGCCGATTTCAAACAATATATTTTCTCGCAGTAGAGGGGCTATTATCTGAAGCCCCACTGGTAGTTCCTTGCCGTCACGCACCACACTTCCTGAAGGAACCGAAAGTGCTGGCATTCCGGTCAAATTCGCCTGTACTGTAAATATATCAGATAAATACATTGAAAGTGGGTCTTTCTTTTCTCCAATCTTAAACGCAGGTGTGGGTGATGTGGGTGTCAAAATAACATCAACATTCCTAAATGCATTATCAAAATCAGACTTTATAAGATTCCGAACAATATTTGCTTTGTTGTAATACGCATCATAATAGCCAGATGAAAGTACGTGCGTACCAAGTACAATTCTTCTTTTGACTTCCGTACCAAAACCACTCTCTCGTGTTTCAAAGTAATCTTCTATCACACTGTCCCCGTCCTTATGGAGACCATACCTTACACCATCAAAACGTGCGAGGTTGGCAGATGCTTCTGCCGGCATAACAATATAATAAACAGAAAGGGAGTATTTTATATTTGGAAGTGTAATTTCTTTTACCTCGTATCCTAATGATTTTAATTTCTCTACAGATTGATTAAAGTTTTCAAGTACATCTTCATCAATTCCTTCTTTCATAAAATGAGTCGGAACTCCTATAATTAATTTTTCTTTTTTCTTGTGTTTACTGTAAAAATCTTCAGGAAGCGACACACTATCCATTTTGTCATATCCTGAAGTGGTATTAAATAATATTTCTACGTCCCCTACTGTTTTTCCCATTGGTCCAATCTGCTCAAGCGATGAACCAAACGCAATAAGCCCATACCGCGAAACTGCTCCATATGTTGGTTTAAGCCCAACCAAACCACAAAAACTAGCTGGAAGTCTTACAGAACTCCCTGTATCAGAGCCAAATGACCCCAGGGCGCTACTTATAGCCACAGCAGCTGCAGGACCACCAGAAGAGCCCCCTGCGACACGATTTGTATCATAAGGGTTTTTAACAACACCAAATGCAGAGTTTTCTGTTGATGAACCCATACCAAATTCATCCATATTTGTACGCCCTATAAACACTGCCCCTGCGTCTTTTAATTTCTTAACAACAGTTGCATCATAAGTTGCTTTATAGTTTTCAAGAATCTTTGAAGCCGCGGAAACTGTTTTACCTTCATTTAAAATATTGTCTTTAAGAGCTATTGGAATTCCTGTAAGTTCTGTAATATTATCTTTGTTTTTTATTTTCTTATCTGCATATTCAGCCTGCTTTATAACATCATCATAAACTTCTAAATATGCATTGATGTCTTTATCTTTTTCTTCAATATTTTTAATACACGCCTTTGCTAAATCCACAGCAGAAAAATCTCCGTTCACAAGACCCTCATGTGCTTTTTTAATATCTAATTTATCTATCTTTATCATAAAATCTTTTTAACTTTTACATAATCACCTTCTCTTTGGGGTACTTCACTCAAAATCTTTTCGGTATAAAGACCAGATTCATGAGGTTGACCATCTTCACGCATAACGTTTATAAGCTCTGAACTATCAGGTTTTTTATCTGATACGGGAGAAGAAACCTTCTGAATTTCAGACACATATTCAAGTATAGATTCTATATCCTTGCCGAGTCCTTTCTTCTCGCTGCTTGAGAGCTTAATCCTTGCCAAATTTGCTAATTTTTCTATTTCTTTATCGTCAATTTCCATATAGATATTCTAACATATTAGCTGATAAGCCCTATGAATTCGTCCTCGTTTAGAATCTTTATACCTAAATTTTGAGCATCTGTGTATTTTGAGCCAGGATTCTCCCCCACAACCACATAATCAGTCTCTTTTGAGACAGAACTTGATACATTCCCGCCAAGTGTGCGGATTTTTGCTTTTGCTTCGTCACGAGAGAGTTCACTTAAAGTGCCTGTCAAAACAAAGCTTTTCCCCGACAGAGATTGTTTCTTTTTAGTTGTTTCTTTTATTTTTACATATTTAAGAAGACGAGATAATAATTGTTTATTATCTTTATCTCTAAACCAATTGTATATAGACTCTGCAACAACACCTCCAACACCTTCAATGTTTTCAAGTTCTTCTTTGGACGCATTTTGTATATTTTTCAAAACCCCAAAGTACTCTTCCAAATCATACGCCGTTTCCTCTCCAACTTGGTCAATTGAGAGTGATATTAAAAATCTGCCAAGTTCTATCACCTTTCTATCTTCAATTTCTCTAAGTAAATTATCCGCCGACTTTTCCGCAAATCCTTCAAGTTCTAAAAGGTCTCCCTTTTTCAAAGTAAAGATATCATCAAATGATGATATTAAATTTTTCTCCATCAACTGATCCACAATACGCGGACCGAGCCCTTCTATGTCATACGCTTTTTTTGATACAAAGTACTGAAATTTTCTTTTCTGCTGTGTAAATGAATTCCTACTTACACACCGATATGCAGCTTGCCCAGGCATTCGCTCTATCTTACCATCTCCACCACAAGCAGAAACCTTTTTGGGGAATTTATATTTCTTTTCTTTTCCTGTTCGCATCTCTTTTAAAACTGACACAATGTCTGGAATTACGTCTCCAGCTTTTTGTAAAATCACAGTATCTCCCACCCTTACATCAAGTCGTTTTATTTCATCTTCATTATGGAGTGTTGCTCGCGATACAGTAGAACCGGCTACAGATATAGGCTTTAAATGCGCTACGGGCGTTAAGACACCAGTTCTTCCCACTTGAAGCACTATATTCTCAACTACGGTTGTCACTTGCTCCGCAGGGAATTTGAAAGCAATTGCAAAACGAGGTGCTTTCCCTGTATATCCTATACTCTCTTGATACTTCCTTTCATTTACTTTTATTACAACTCCATCAATAAGATAATCCTGTTTTTCCGCCTTTCTTCTCCACTCTCTCCAAAAATCAACTGCTTCATCTATATTTTTGCAGAATTTAAAATTTCTATTTACTTTAAGACCTAATTCTTGCAAAAGTTTTAGTTCATCAAATTGATTATCAGGGATTTTTTCACTTGAGGAAGCAACGTCATATATAAAACTGTCTAAATTCCTTTCTGATACAACTTTAGGGTCAAGCTGACGAATTGAACCGGCTGCGGCGTTGCGCGGATTTGCAAAAAGTGGCTCCCCTTCTTTTTTTCTTTTCTTATTAAGATTTTTGAGACCCTCTTTGCCAAGCCAGAGTTCTCCTTCTACAATTACATTTATATCTTTTTTTAATTTAAGCGGTATTGATTCAATTGTTCTGACATTTGCTGTTACATCCTCACCAACTTTGCCATCTCCGCGTGTTGCGGCAGTTTTTAATAATCCTTTTTCGTATTCAAGAACTACTTTAAGTCCATCAATTTTAAGCTCGCAAGTATATGTTGGATTTACATCTTTACCCAAGAGACGCTTCACACGCTCATCAAAGTCTTTGATATCTTCCTCGGTAAATGCATCATTAAATGACCATTGTCTTACTTTATGTTTGATTTTTTTAAATTCCTTGAGTGGCTCCCCAGCAACTCTTTGAGTAGGTGAATCAGGTGTAACAAGCTCTGGAAATTCTTTCTCAATTCTTGTAAGTTCATTTTTTAGAGAATCTAGAGCTTCTGCAGAAATCTGCTGTATGTCTTTAACATGATATAGATAACGATGGTAATCAATTGTTTCTTTGAGCTTTTTGTATCTTTCTTTTATATTTTTCTTGGCCATACTTTAATACGTTGCTCTTATTGCCCTTTCTACCCTTCTTGGATTTGTAGTATCACATGTATTGTACCCACGAGATTCAACTATAGTCCTTGTTGGAGCGTCGTATTTTGTAACTGATACAGTTACGCAATAAGGCTCCGGAGAGAAATCAAGCGTAAACGTGCTTGGTACGCCATATGGTTTTCCTCCCATTCCGTCAATTATAGTACCAGCACATTCTATACTCGATGGGCTTGATGATGCAAATGCGCCACCTACAAAGTCCCAGTATAAAGCACATTCCGCTCCAGTATCTGCAGCATAAAATGCAAACTGTGAATCTCGCCCGAGGGATGAGAGAAGTAGTTCTTTTATTGTAATATTAAAAATCGCAAGACCGATTGCAAGCAAAACAGAAGCAATAAGTACGGAGTAAAGTAATGCAAATCCTTTCTTCTTTTTTATTTTTAATTCATCATTCATAATTTATATTATTACCAATCAAATATATGCTCCTTAACGGTAAATGTTTTATTAATCACTCCTGTTTTCCATGAAAGTGTTGCTTTTATTGCAACCTCTTTAACGTTAAAGGTTTCTATATTTATACTTCTTGTAAAGTTTGAATTATCGCCTGATGAATAGTTATAGAAGCCGTCACTATCGTCGTATTTAAGTACAGGACACACTCCACTCGGACATAAACTTATAGTACTGTCTTGAATATCAACTGTGCATATATTTTCGTCAATACAATCCGATAATCCTGTAAGCCAGTTGTCACTATTTATATTGTTCTCATCTCTTTTGTTTCTTATGTATTCAACTGCTTCCTGCGCCAAGTAAAATGCAACAATTTGATCCTTAGCAAAAACGGCTGATGACATACCTTTTGACGCAATGGTTATAGGGCCCGCAATAGAAACAACTAAAATAGTTATTGCGACAAGTGTTTCAACAAGTGTGAATCCTTTATTTTTTAATTTTGGTTTTTTGCTCATAATTTTATAAATCTAATACTCTTTGTGACACCATTGTTTGAAGATTAAATTCAGTTCTAGTTTTTTCATTAACCCCTGCAGAACCTTTGATTGTTATAACAATTCTCGGCTGAAGGCCATCAGATGTTGATGTTCCGTCAACATAAAAGTTGAAGTCTTCTATTGTAACCTCTGCTGCGATTATACTTATAAAAGAATTTGCTGACCCGCTAGTTTTTGACATTTCAAGTTGTGTGCCATTTACTCTATATACGAACTGGTCATTTGGGTCATCTGGGTCACCACTTGAAGCTTCAAATCCAATCAATTTCCCCCCATTTTTACAGTCTTTTGTAGTATCTATATTAGGCGGTACATTATTATTAATACTACAATGGTATGTCGTGCCAACACGCATATTTCTTGACATGCCCTCTAAGGCAAAGTTCAAGTTATTCATAACAGAATTGAGAGCCTGTGCTTTTCTATTAGCATCAATGAGTGATAGAAGAGCGCCGACTCCGATAAGCATAACAGAGGTAAACAACGCCACAGCGACAAGCATTTCAACCAAAGAGAAACCTTTATTAACAATTGTTGATTTGTTTTTCATAATTTATTTCTGTACTGATATTTGACCTGTTAGTACTATGTTTATATTCCACTGCGTCCCCTGAGGAGATGTAACTGTAATTTTAGAAGAAGCATACTCGTCACCTGAAAGATTGCTTTTTATAATTGCATCTGGATTTGGTCTTTCAAATACTATATCAAGAAACGATATATCGGAAGGGGAGCATTTTTCTGTTCCATTTGAAAGCGTTCCGCAAAACTCTGATACTATATTCCCTTTTCTTAAAGTGAATATTTCAAGGATTTCCGATGAATCGTCATATTTCTCATTTCTATTTCTGTCCGCGAAAAATATATAAGTATTATTACTTGCCGAATCAAAATGAACACCGTATCCGACATTGAATTCATTACTCCCTGCAGTAAATTCTCTGACAGAGAGTCCAAACACTTGAGCTTTCCTCACAGAAAGAGCAATGTCATAGGCAAGATTTTCAATAAGGAGTGTGCCTGAAAATTCTGAATGCTTTACAAGAATAATGCTGGTGATTATAAGAAAAATAGCCACTGCGACGATTAGTTCTACCAAAGAAAACCCTTTTTGATTTTTTTTACCTGATACTTTTAGCCTCATAAGATAAAATTCAAGATATTTATATTGAAAAAGAAAACCAGAAGCAGTCCTAATATAAGAAACGGCCCAAATGGTATCTCACTCTTCATTGTAAGCCGTTTTCCCTTGAAATTCAATAAAGGTATACTCATAAGGATAATACTTATAAAAGCACCAATCCAAAAAGAAAGGATAATTGCAGTTATGCCAAAGGAGAGTCCGAGGAGCCACCCTATGCCAAGCGCGAGTTTGCCGTCACCAAGACCCATCCATGTTCCTCGTGAAAAAAACCAGAAACTGAAAAAGAATAGGAAAAATATGGGTCCGGAAAGGAATGGAAGAAGTGTGGGTATACTAACTTGAAATGTAGCCGGATCAAAAAAAATACCAGCGAGAGCCAATGTGGAGAAAGTATAAACAAGATCATTTGGTATGATTTTATATTTTAAATCATAAACAAAAATTACAATGAGTATGGAAAATACCACCATAAAATACACACTTATTACAATAAGTTGCTGTATAGATACAAGTAGTAAGTCAGAGAATTTAAGGAAAATTCCTAAAAAAATAATGCCTGTAAAAAGTTCAACGAGAGGATATTGCCACGAAATTTTTTCTTTGCAGTCTCTGCATTTTCCAAACTGGGAAATAAAAGAGAGTATAGGAATAAGCTCAAACCATTTTAACTCTTTGGAGCATGAAAGACACATTGATCTGCCCAGTATTGAATCCCCTGTATCATAACGCAGTGACACAACATTGAGAAAACTTCCTATTATAATCCCAAAGAAAAGATAAAATGAAGCGATAATTATTTCTATTGATTGCATCGAATATATTTAAGACTTATGCAATTGGATGCAGTTTGAGAAACAAGCGAAAAATAGAGTAAGGCATATTGTAAATACGGTGCACTATATTTTTCGCGCTGTGACGACAAAATGCGCCAATTGCAGAAGTCTTAATATTATATCAAAAATATCCGCCATAGGGGCGGATATTTTGACACTATTTAAACTACGAAATTATGGTTTAAGGTCGTAAATATTATCTGCATCTGTACTGGTAAAATCAGTCTTTGCGGTTGCTGAAGCTTCATCAGGACATTGATTGGTCTCTGAGATTGCGGCGGCATTTATATCACCACTTAATACATCATGGTTTTCATTTTCCAGTGTTACACCTATATGATAATCCGTGCATCCTGTACCAATCGGCGAGTATAAATATGCAGTGTCACCGCCACCGACAGGAGGTATTGGAATTGATGGAGTATATCTTGGCGTTACAAGATTTGCTGCTGTTAAAGCTGACGGATACCCCTGATTGTCTTCATAGAAAAGCTGTAGAGCGGTCTGTAATTGCCTCAACTCTGCAATCCTCTTCGCATCCCGTGATTTCTGACGCGCGCTGTTTAAGCTCGTCAAAACAACAGATGAGAGAATGCCGATGATGGCAATGACAACCAAAAGTTCTATGAGTGTGAATCCTTTATTTTCTGTTTTTCTCATAATGAATTTAATTATTTGATAATACTTATAAAATAAGTATAAACCATAAATCAATATTTCAAAATAATGTACTGGGATAAGTAGCAAAACCCCCTCTTTTTACACGCTTGCGTGAAAAAAGAGGGGGTTGCTTTAAAAAAATTAGTCTAGACTATTGTTACTACTACGGCGATATTACGGCTTGAGGTCGTAAATCGGATCTGTCCCAGCAAAGTCAGCCGCAGAGCCCGCTTCGTCAGGACATCCTGTTCCTGCTATACCAGCCGACGCATCAATATCACTATCAAAAGCACTGTG
>CAJWGW010000009.1 GCA_913041175.1 uncultured bacterium | reverse complement strand
CCTGTCTTTGTCCAAATTCCTCCAATACTGATGTTTTTTCAGCCTCTCGTATTTTCTGCATAATAATCTGTTTTGCGGTTTGCGCTGCAATGCGTCCGAAATCTCCCTTATCTTCAAGTGGAAAAACAAGCTCGTCATCAATCTTTGAGTTTTTTTTGATTTTTATAGCATCTTCAACGAGAATATGATGTTCTGGGTTAAAGCGTACACGCTCATCCGTTTTTGTTTCTTCAGATGTAGGGATTTCCTCTTCCCCTGCCTGCGCAGGCAGGTCGTCTTCCATTTTGACTTGAGATTCATCTACAACTATTTTTACTTGATGGAATTCTGTTTTTCCGGAGTTGATATCAAACTTTGCACGGATAATTTGTCCACGCTTGCCGTGTTCTTTTTTATAGGCCGTTGCAAGAGAAGATTCTATTGCTTCAAGTGTTTTTTCTCGTGGAATACCTCGTTCTTCTTCAAGCTGGTCTATAACTGAATTTATTATTTTTAAATCAAACATATTTTTCTAAAAAGCGTCCGCTTTCAAGCGGACGCTATACTTACATTCATTAATACAGCAAGTATACACGTTCTGTTTTATATGTCAACAGTTGATTGAGAAGGTGGACAACTTTTATTGTTTTAGTATGCACTATATTTTATAATGTAGATATGGAAGAAAATTTACAAAATTTTCAAGAACAAGAGCAAAATACTTCGCACAACAAAAAGCATCCTATTATTTTATATATCATTCTTTTAGTGGTAATCATAGGCGTCGCTTTTTTCCTATATGAAGGTTATCTTAATACGGGTTCACTTAATAGTGGATTTAAGAAAACATTCACCAAAGAAGAAAAACTTGAGATTCTAGACTCTCTTTCAAGTGACAGTGAAGATATCCCTTCAATTGAGGAAAGAAGAGAAATTCTAAATAATGTTACCCAAAGTAGGTCGAATGATTTATACAATTATTCAGAAGAAGGAAAACTTCAAATCCTCCGTTCACTTCAGGAATAAACCAGCCCGAGGCTGGTCAGCCTTGGGCTGAAATTATTAAATTGAAAATATTATGAAAAAAATAACTTCTCATCCAATTGCAAAATCAGGACACAATATAGTTCTCGCAATCGCGGCGTTGTTATTTGTGGCAGTTCTTTTCTACGCAGCATTTTTTGCAGGTGGCGCGGAAAAAGCCAAAGCGGGGAATCAGCACAACATCTCTGGTTGGGCGTGGAGTGGTAATCCTGATTCTAATAATGATGGAGTAGTTGACGGTGATGATAATAATGAAATAGGTGGGATAGGGTGGATTAGCTTTAATTGTACAAACACAAGCTCATGCGCAACTGTTGATTATGGAGTTGATGCTGCAGCAGACGGTGACCTTTCAGGATATGCATGGTATGGATGGGAAGATTCTGAGGAAGATTCAACAATTGGCGGTTGGATTTCGTTTAATGAAAGCGATTTATCCGGCTGTCCATCAGGTTCGTGTAAAGCAAAAATTTCCGGTAACAGCCTACAAGGATGGGCGCGGGCACTTTCATACAACTATGACGACTATAACGAAGATGACGAGAATTGGGATGGGTGGATTAGTTTAGATGGCGCAAGTTACGGAGTTGTGAAAGACGGAAATGATTTTAAAGAATTTGCGTGGGATGCAAGTACCATAGGAGGCAAACAAATAGGTATTGGATGGATTGAATTTGACCCTTCATTTGGTGGTATAACACTCTCCTCTGGTAATGCTCCAACTGTTGATATTTCTGCGAATCCTACGTTAGTATTTTCCGGTAGTAACTCAACTCTCACTTGGACAAGTACAAATGCTGCATCTTGCGATGCCAGTGTTGGATGGAGTGGTTCAAAAGCGCTATCAGACAACGAGGTGGTCGGACCAATTTCAAGTGATACAGTGTATTGGCTTACATGTACTAATGAACTATCTTCAACTAGTGACAGCGTAACAGTGTTTATTGACACCTCAACTCAATGTGCAGATGGTATAGACAATGACGGCGATGGACAAACAGATTATCCGGAGGATACAAGCTGTAGTGGCTTAGATGGGGATGATGAATCTATCCCTGTTTGTGGGAACACTGTTTGTGAATCAGGAGAAAATCCTGGAAACTGTACTTCGGACTGCGGAACTGTGCAATTTGAAGAGTTTTGAGTAAGTTAAAAAATTATAATATGCCACTCAAACCGAAGTCGGCTGTACTAAAAATTAGTTAAATAATGGAACAAAAATATTTAATAAGAATAGCAGTATTGACTCTAATTTTAATTGGTTTTTATTTTACTTATTCATATTTTTTTCTATTTAGTAATAACAACGAAGAAATCAGTCAGGAACAAATTAATGAAAACATAGAAAGCATATTAGGGAATCTGAATTCTCTTGAGAATTTGAACAATATTGACGCAAGAAACGGATTTTGGTATGCATCAGGAAACGGACTTGAAGGAGAAGGTATTTTTTATTTTAGCTTGCTGAATATGGCAAAGAGTAATTTTTCAGAAAGTGAGCTTATTGACTTTTATGAACAGATTAAAGAATCCAGAATAATTCCAAGAGAAGGCATGCGCTTTGTACGCGAAGAAGAACTTCCAGACCCAATGCAATTTTATAACGGCATACATTCTTTCAGCTCCCGTGTAGATTCAAAGATGGTTAAAATTAATTTGGAGAATAAGTTCTCTTCAAATGATTATACATCCGAGGACCTTTGGAAATTAGAATACCTTTCTGGTCTTGAGGGAAATTACAGCGAAAGAGATGAATTAAATGCTCGTAATTGCGTAGAGTTTGGAGAAAGGTGCGTAGATAGCAACATAAATATTAAAATCATAGGAAAAGTCGTAGACGGGGGAGATAATCCTATTCAATCCGCAAAAGTAGAAATTTTAAGTAAAGATGATGCGGGATTTGTCTTTACAGACAAAGACGGATTATTTGAGATATCAACTGAAGTAAAAGAGCTGGAGAAAGTTAGATTGAAGGCATATAAAAGAAATTTCTCAGATGGTATATCAAGTTTCGTTGTTTTAAATAAAGATAAGAGTGAATATATTTCTGATAAAATTATTCTGGAAAGTCCGATTGAAATTGTCACCATAGATAATGTATTTAAAACAATAACAGGTAAAAGAAATTTCATAAAAGACGGAAATGTATTTATAGTAAAGACAGATCAAAGTGTATATGAGATTCCTTTTAATTCTTTATTAAAGTCAGACGGAACGATGTATTCAGGAGAGATGGATGTCTATTTATATGAATTTACCAAAGAAACAATGCCGGATTCTCTGGCCGCTGTAGACACATTTGACCAAGTTATCGGCTATGCGGGCAACCTTATGGAAACATTTGGTATGCCTTATATTCAGTTTTTTACTCCGAAAGGGGAAGAGCTTCAGGTTAAAAAAAGCAATCCAATAGGCATAATATATCAAATATTTCATATGAAAGAGCTTTATAGCGCTTCTGATAAGACACACGACCCTGTAACAAAAGAAGATATAGAATTATTGGTTGATATTTCAAGCCAGCGGAGCGGATATCCCATTGACAGGCAGTTTTTGATTGATACCAGACTTTTCAACTTTCCCGCATGGTGGGTCTTTGACAGAGATGCTGGTATTTGGAATAATGAAGGAATGAGGGTCTTGAATACAGATGGCCTGATTGAAACGATATTCTATACTACTCGTGATTAATTATTAAAAATAAAAAATATTATGAATAAAACAAAAATTTTGAATCTTTTTGGAACAAACAAGATTATTTCAATTATTATTTTAATTATTGTAATAGTAGTGATTGTTTTGACTGTCAGACAATATACAGGCGCTAATACTGACCGCATATGCAGCAGGGCTGTGTCTTCTGAAAGTCAGTGCTCAAATGGAAGCTGGAGTGGCTGGACGATTGTTTCGCAAGGGGCTGATTCAACTACAGAATCAAGAACTTATACGGGAACAAGAGGTATTCACAGGACTATACAGTTCAGAACATCAATTCATAATTACAGCTGTTCCATCGGAGGCGGAAACGTGACACTGATATCGGAAGTTGCCGTTTGTCAAGTAATTGAAACAAGAGTTACTACAAGTGGAGAGGCTGGAGGGGCTGGAGGCAGCGGAAGCGAAGTTGGTACAGACGAGCTTGAACCAGTAACGATAACAACAACAACGAGTGAGTCTACATCTCCTACAACAAAGACTGTCACAGAGTCAGTAGTATTGCGCACCATAGAAGCCGACTTTATGTGTTCACTTAATAAAGAAGATTGGAAAGACTGCAGAGAGGAAATAAAAGTCGCCAAAAGGTCAACACCTATTTATCTGAAAAGCTTTGTTGAAGATGCAACTTCCTGGACATGGTTTATTGAAAACAACAATAAAGAGCCGCTTACCGACGGGCAGTCAATAGGAACGCTCCAAAACCCAAATTCAGAAACAACTCGCATGAATTTGAAATATGGCGCGGGTAACAAGTTTGTAAAGGAAGTCACTCTCAATGTTAAGGGGAAGGATCGTTTCGGATTGTCGGGAAGTGGCTCTGTCACGGAAACTCTCAATATTACAGTTGTAGACGTTAAGTATATAGAAATTTAGAAACTCGGTTTCAAAGTTTAAAAAAGAACTTGTCCTCACATTGAGGACAAGTTCTTTTTTGTATTGTTGTGTATTTGATATAATAAAGTTAATGCACATTCAGACAAAACAGCTGAAAGATTTTATCCTTGACTCAGGTCTCATATCTGCCGCTGATTTTGAAAAAGCGGAAAAGGAATTTGCCGAAAAAGGTGAAGGTAAGACAGAGGAGGATTTAGGTAAAATGCTTGTAAGCCGAGGTCTTATCACAGAAGATGATTTACGTCGTATGCAGGCATATGTACTCGGTATTCCTTTTGTAAACCTTAAAGGTAAGAAAATAGATTTTGAAGTACTATCTCTTATTCCAGAGCCAATTGCGCGCAACAACAATATTGTCGCATTTAGAAAAACCGAAAATGGACTGGAAGTCGCTATGCTTGATACAAATGATTTAGTTGCTATTGATTTTGTTAAAAAGAAAGTAAAACTTAAAATTCTACCTCGCTTGACTGATAACGATTCTATCAAAGAAGTTTTGCTTCAATATCAAAAGACACTGAAAGCCGAGTTTGGTGACATTATCAAGCGCGAATCAGAGTCACTTAAGAATATTCCAGAGGGGAAGGGGCAAGAAAAAGAAACAGAAGGAGAGTTGAAAAAACTTGCAGAGGATTTACCTGTTATTCGTATTATTGATTCGCTTTTACGTCATGCAATTATTCAAAATGCATCGGATATTCATATTGAACCAATGGAAAAAGAAGTACTTGTGAGGTACAGAATAGACGGGATACTGCACGACGCAATGAAGCTTCCAAAAAGTGCATCATCTAGTATAACTGCTCGTATAAAAGTATTATCTAAACTCAAACTTGATGAGAAGCGTCTGCCGCAAGACGGAAGATTTAAAGTTGAAGTCAATAATGAAAAAGTATCATTTAGAGTTTCAGTGCTCCCTACATATTTTGGTGGAAAAACAGTAATGCGTCTTCTTAAGGAAAATATTTCAGGATTTTCTCTTGAAGGGCTCGGATTCCACGGTGAAGGGTTGGAACGGATTCACGCGGGGACAAAGCTTAAAACTGGAATGATTTTAACCACTGGTCCTACTGGATCTGGAAAAACAACGACGCTCTACACAGTGCTTGATATTCTAAACACTCCGGATGTAAATATTTCAACAGTTGAAGACCCTGTTGAATATCAGATGCCGAGGATTAATCAAACGCAAGTTAAACCAAGTATCGGATTTACTTTTGCATCAGGCCTCCGCTCTCTTGTGCGTCAGGATCCGGATATAATTATGGTGGGCGAAATTCGCGATGAAGAGACAGCGTCCCTTGCGATAAACGCAGCGCTCACAGGACACTTGGTTTTCTCAACGCTTCATACGAACTCCGCTGCAGGAGCTATACCGCGACTTCTTGATATGGAGGCCGAACCATTTCTTATGGTATCAACCATAAGCATAATCATCGCTCAACGCCTTGTAAGAAAGCTATGTTCTGCAAGAGAGAAATACTTTTTAACGGAAGCTGAGATTGAAACACTCGGAGAATCTGTTAATCTCGAAAAAGTTCTCACTATTCTTAAGGAGGAGAACATTGTTGATAAGAGTATAGAATGGAAGAAGATTCCGTTTTATAAAGCAAAAAAAACTACAGAGTGCGAAGATGGATATTCCGGACGGATTGGGATACATGAAGTGCTTAAAATGTCACCGACCATAAAAGAACTTATAATGAAAGATTCGACAACCGGGCAGATTGAAGAGCAAGCAAAAAAAGAAGGAATGCTTACAATGATAGAGGACGGTATTTTTAAAGCAGTACAAGGAGTAACAACAATTGAAGAAGTGTTAAGAGTTGTCTCTGAATAATTTTAATATGCCAAAATTTCACTACAAAGCAATAAAAACAAGCGGAGAAGAATACGAGAATACAGTTGATGTTCCCGATAGGTTTTCAGTATACAAACACATAAGAAAAGAAGGCAGTACTGTTATTTCTGTTGAAAGAGAGGGTAAAAAGCTTTCAGAGGGCGTAGGATTTATCAACAGTTTACTCGGCGTAGTAAAAGTAAGCGAAAAAATAATGTTCACGAGAAACTTGGCTGTAATGATAAAAGCAGGACTTTCTCTTTCTCGTACTTTATCAATACTGGAGAGACAGACAAGGAACAAAAAATTTAAGAAAGTAATCGGTGAAGTCGGCGCAAGTATAAAGAAAGGGTCAAGTTTTCACGAATCCTTGTCAAAGTTTCCAAAAGTATTTCAGCCACTTTTTGTTTCTATGGTAAAAGCAGGAGAGGAAAGTGGGGGGCTTGTGGATGCTCTAAGTGTTATTGGTAAGCAAATGGAGCGCACATACAATTTGAAGAAAAAAATAAAAGGCGCGCTTATATATCCATCAATCATTGTTTTTGCAATGTTTGTTATAGGTGCTGTTTTACTTGTATATGTAGTGCCTACACTAAGTCAGACATTCAAGGAGCTTGGAGTAGAATTACCGAGGAGTACACAATTTATAATTGCACTAAGTGATTTTCTCAAAAACAATACCGTTACAGCTTTGATATTAATAATACTTGTTGGTGTTGGTGCTGCGCTAGGATTTCGCTCAAAGAAAGGCAGGTGTATGTTTGAGTTTGTTATCTTGCGCATTCCAGTTGTTTCAGGACTTGTAAAAGAAACTAACTCTGCAAGAACAACACGCACTCTCTCATCACTTCTCTCATCTGGAGTTGAGATTGTAAGTGCTCTTTCAATCACCAGAGAAGTGATTCAGAACTCTTATTATAAAGAAATTCTTAAACAATCCGAAAAAGATATACAAAAAGGTCTCCCGCTCTCAAAAGCGTTTATGGACAACGAAAAGTTCTATCCTATTCTTGTGGGAGAGATGATTGCAGTTGGTGAGGAGACAGGAAAACTTTCAAGTTTGCTTTTACAGACAGCAGAATTTTATGAAGATGAAATTACACAAAAGACAAAAGATATGTCTACGATTATTGAGCCATTCCTCATGATTTTGATTGGAACAGTTGTCGGTTTTTTTGCAATTTCAATGATTACTCCTATTTACTCCATCTCCAGCGGAATTTAAGTAAAATACACACAACTCTTATTAAAAAACGGGAATTTTCTGCTACAATTAAAGAATGAAGAAAGGTTTTACAATGACGGAAACAATTATTATTGTTGCCGTGTCTATTATATTGTTTGCAATAATCGTAAGTGCTTTTTCAGGGTTTAACAAAAATCAATCTCTCAATTCTACTTCAAGCGAGGTAGTTTCAGTATTAAACGAAGCTCGCGCACTAACACTTGCTTCACTTGATAATAAAGCATATGGGGTGCATTTTCAATCTGATAAAGTAATCTTTTTCAAAGGCAGTGTGTTCTCATCTTCTGATCCAGACAACAAAATAACGACTATATCTTCAAAGATTTCTATTTCAAATATTTCGCTTAATGGTGGTGGGGACGATATTATCTTTCAAAGATTAACAGGTAAAACTGACCAAGATGGAACCATAACACTCTCCCTTGTTTCTGATCCATCAAAATCAAAAACGATTACAGTTGGAGTGTCTGGAATAATAGAACTATAGATATGCAAATGAGAAAAACTAAACTAAAGAATAATTATTGCAGAGGAATGGGTCTTATGGAGATTATTATTGGGACAACTATAATTTCTCTTTCTCTTGTTGGTTTAATCACCAGCTTTAATCTTTTTGTGAGTACGGGACTTTCTAATACGCAAAAAGTTCAAGCAGTATATATATTGGAAGAAAGCATTGAAGCATTTAGATATATAAGAGACGATGGATGGACAGCAAATATAAGCACTCTTTCAAAAAATGTGTCGTACAACCTTGCTTTTGATGGATCAAATTGGGAAGCAACTACAACTTCAGCACTTATTGATAATGTGTTTGACAGGACTATTACAATTGTAGATGTATATCGTCGTGATTCAGACGATGACATAATCGCTTCCACATCTCCAGATTCCAAAACACTAGATCCAAATACTGTGCAAGTGACTGCTAGTGTCTCGTGGGATGGGGATGAAGTAAATGCGACCACGTATTTTACAAATATTTTTAATGATTAATATGAAGCCAATTAATCACAACAAAAAAGCAGGATTTTCTTTAATAGAATCATTGATATATATTGCAATCATTGCTGTTATGGCCGTACTTGTTGTAAATGTACTTCTTATGACTACAAAATCGTATAACAGTCTCAAGATTTCAAGAGATATAAATAATTCTGCGCTCACGACTCTTGAACGCATAACTCGCGAAATTAAAACCGCAAGTGATATTGATATTGCACAAAGTACATTCAATGTTCATCCGGGTAAATTAACAGTCAGTACAAGCTCCACTATCACTGAGTTTTATTTAGGCAACAACATACTTAAAATAAGAGAAAATAGTGTTGATATGGGGTCTTTAATTCAGCAAGGATCTTCTGTAGATAATCTTGTATTTAGAATGCTTGATAACGGAACGACAAAAGGAATTAGGATTGAAATGACTATATCTAATACACGCGGTAACTTAACAAAAACAAAGAAATTCTATTCCTTCGCTGTTTTAAGAAATTAATATGAGTAAATCACATCAAAGAAAAATTCCAACAAACAAAGGTCAAGCTATGATAACAGTAGTTATGTTTTTACTCGCAGGGAGTCTTATTGTTATAGGTGGTGTTTCGTCTCCTGTACTTAAAGATATAAAAATTACACGTAATTTAGAAGAATCAAAACAAAGCTTTTCTTTATCGGAAGGTGCGGTAGAGGATGTGGTGTATCGCATTCAAAAAGGGCTTAATTTTTCCGATACTGAAATCCTTTCAGTAAATGGTGTTACAGCTACAACTACAACTGTAGTTTTAACTGGCAAGAGAGAAGTTGTAGCTGTTGGCGATAAAAATAATATTATAAGAACAACAAGAGCCCTTATGGCACAAGGAGACGGAGTGTCGCTTAATTATGGTGTGCAAGTAGGAGATGGCGGCATAATAATGGAAAATTCTTCTTCTGTCCAAGGTAATATATATTCCAGTGGCCCGGTTACAGGTTCGGGTTCTAATATTACTTCAGGTACTGTGATATCTGCCGGGCCAAATGGTCTAATAGATGGTATTCATGCAACAAGTTCAGGATATGCGCACACAATCAATAATTCAGAGATTGATGGTGACGCATATTATCAAAATATTTCAAATACTGAAGTTGACGGTACGCTGTATCCTTGGAGTACGGACCAGCCTACGACTACTATGCCGATTCTAGATTCATTAATCAGTCAGTGGGAGACTGATGCTGAGATAGGTGGTGTCATAAGCTCTCCATGTCCATATAAAATTGATTCTGATGTTACAATTGGTCCTGTAAAAATAACATGTGATGTTGAAATATCAGGATCTCCAATAGTTACTCTAGAAGGACATATATGGATTACCGGAAACTTGCTTATAAAAAATTCTTCAGATATTAAAGTTGCATCATCAATTGGTTCTGGAAGTGTTGCCATGATAGCTGATAATCCTTCAGACAGACTAACAAGTAGCAAAGCAAAAATAACTAACAGTGCTGAATTTTTTGGTGCTGGTTTAGGCTCATATATTTTAGTTGTTTCGCAGAATGAAAGTGCTGAAAACGGAGGGAGTGAGAAAGCCATTGAAGTTGAAAATAGTGCAAATGGAGATTTGTTGATTTATGCCAGTCATGGAGAGATTTTGCTTCAAAATAGTGTAAGTCTTAAAGAAGTAACTGGTTATAAGATTCGTATAAAAAACAGTGCAGAGGTGATTTATGAGACAGGTATAGCTAGTTTATTGTTTACTAGTGGTCCGAGTGGAGGATTTAGTATAGACAGTTGGCTTGAGATCTAAAACATACCTCACTCCAACGGACGACGAAAATGGAATGTTTTCACATTTTCAGGTTGTGGTATTATACGAATATGCCTAAAAACAAGAAACTAATAGTAGCCAACTGGAAAATGAATCCTCAAAGCTTAGTGGAGGCCAAGAAGCTTTTTCTAGGTGTTAAAAAAACCGCAAGTGGAACTTCAAATGTACAAACTGTTATATGTCCCCCAAATGTTTTCATCTCTGAACTCAACAAACTTTACTCCGGACATAGAGTTTCATTCGGCGCGCAAGATGTATTCTGGAAAGAAAAAGGTTCTTACACTGGTGAAATTTCACCAGAGGAGATTAAAAGTGTTGGGGCTGAATATGTAATTTTAGGGCATTCAGAGGCAAGGGCATTTGGAGAGACAAATGAAATAGTAAATAAAAAAGTAATTGCATCTTTAAAAGCAGGGCTAAATGTAATTTTATGTATTGGTGAGAGTAAAAGAGATGCACACGCTCTTTATCTGAAGTTTCTAACAGAACAGCTTAAAACAGCACTCTTAAGTGTTGGGAGGAAAGAACTTAAAAATCTTATTGTCGCATACGAACCTATTTGGGCAATTGGTAAGACAGATGAAGATGCTATTTCGCCACATCAAATGCATGAGATGTACATTTTTATTAAAAAGACTCTAACAGAACTTTATGACAAAAAAATTGCTCTTAATATTCCAATTATCTATGGAGGTTCAGCAGAGCCGGACAATGTGAACGAACTACTTGTGGAAGGTGAAGTTGATGGATTTCTTGTTGGGCATGCATCTTTGGAAGCAAGAGAGTTCAATGAAATCTTGAAGATTGCGAATAAAAAATGAAGTTAAAAAATATACAGGATGTTAAAGATTTAAAAGGAAAGAAAGTGCTTTTAAGAGCAACTCTTAATGTGCCTGTAAAGGATAATAAAATATTGAATGATTATCGTCTGCGTCGTTCTTTAGAAACAATAAAATATCTTCAAGAGGCAGGCGCAAAAATCATAATAACAGGTCACATAGGAAGAGGTACATCACACACTCTTTTCCCTGTGTATGAGTATTTTAAGGAACATCTTTCTATTTTCTTTGTAGATGAAGTAATTGGCGAAAAAGTTGATATTGCTATTAGTAAAATAGAAGATGGAGAGACCCTTCTTCTTGAAAATCTGCGTACGCACGAAGGAGAATGTAATAATGAAAAAGAGTTTGCAAAAAAACTTGCATCCTACGCTGATATTTATGTAAATGATGCATTTTCTGTATCGCACAGAAAACACGCATCTTTAGTAAGTGTTCCAGAGTATTTACCAAGTTACGCAGGATACCTCCTTCAGAAGGAAATAAAGGAATTATCTGATGCCTTAAAACCACCAACACCTGCACTTTGTATTTTAGGCGGGGCAAAATTTGAAACTAAAGAACCGCTTATTGAAAAACTTCTTAATATTTACGACAAGGTTTTTGTTTCCGGCGCTCTCGCGCATGATTTCTTCAGAGTACGCGGTTTCAATATTGGAAAGTCACTAACATCTGACACTGGAGTTGATATCAAAGCCCTTATAGAGAACGATAAAATAATGATTCCGACAGATGTTACTGTTGAGAATGGAGATGAAGTGTTTATAAAAAAACCAAGTGAAGTATCTGATAGGGACAATATTGCCGACGCTGGTCCGGATACAGTAAAACATCTCGAGAAAATTATAGGGGATTTTAAATTTGTATTATGGAATGGTCCTCTTGGAGAGTATGAGCGCGGTTTTATAAAACCAACAGAGGCACTTGCGTATGCTTTAACAAAAAGCTCGGCCAAGACGGTGATTGGAGGTGGAGATACTTCAGCATCTATTGCACATTTGAATATTGAAGACAAGTTCTCTTTTGTATCTACAGGAGGAGGTGCAATGCTTAGGTTTTTGCTCGACGGTACGCTTATTGGAATAGAAGCACTTAAGAATAGCAACCCAAGTATTGACTAATATTAAATATTCTTTACAATATGTTTTGGTTTGGAATAGTTTTTTAAATTTATAAAAGGGGGTATGTTGTGGAATATGATAGAAAGACTTTATTGTATATTTTGACTTTTTTCCCAGGCTTTAATAAAGATGAAGAAGGTATAACGGTAAATGAATTTTTAAGCAAGTTAAATGATGGACTAGCAGGAATATATTCTACTGAAGAAGCTGAGGAATTAATCGGGAAATTTTTCAAAGATATGAAAATAGAAAAAATTCAATGTGGAAATGCATCAGATAGATTTCGTCAGGTCAAAAATGTGGAATACAAATGAATTTTTACATTTACCTTTACACAAAAACCGCAGTCAATTTTGGCTGCGGTTTTTTTATAGTTGTTCTTGGATTTTCTTCGCATTTCCTTCAAAATCTTTTTTATCCCCCTTTACCTCACTTGGCATTGGGAAGACCCAAGTGTGAGCATGAGGAACTTCTTCACCAATTACCTTCATCAATACCGCATCAGTACCAAATGTTCCCTGAATTGCTTTAGCAACTTTATGTATCACCGCAGCATAATCGCAGTAATTTGGAGAAGGTTTATCGCACATGGGTATATCCCACACCCATCTGTAGTGCTTTTTCGGAATTACAAGAACATGCCCTGGTGATTGAGGATGAATATCCAAGAATGCAAGAAAATTATCATCTTCATATACTTTATGAGAGGGAAGTTCTCCCTTTATAATTTTACAAAATAAACAGTCATTCATGGCTCTATTATATGTTAGAATGAATCAATTATGAAGGTATCTAAATATCCTACTCGAGAAAAAGTACAAGAAAAAAAGCTTGAAGGGCTCAAAGAATATGGAGAGCTGATGCAACAGCTCCTATTTCATAGGGGGATTAGAACATCCGGAGATGCTAAAGCATTTCTAAACCACGACTATGACAGTCATACACATAATCCATTTCTTCTAAAAGATATGGAAAAGGCAGTAAAAAGAATCCTCTGCGCAATAGATAAAAAGGAAAAAATAATAATTTATAGTGATTATGATTGTGACGGAATACCCGGTGGTGTCGTACTTCACGATTTTTTCAAGAAGATTGGATACGAAAATGTTAAAAATCATATACCACACAGACACGAAGATGGATATGGTTTTCATATATCAGCTGTTGAAGAGTTCGCGAAAGATAATGTGAAGCTAATAGTTACAGTTGATTGCGGAATTACAGATGTTGAAACAGTCGCGCGCGCAAATGAACTTGGTATGGATGTAATAATTACTGATCATCATCTTACAAATGGGAAATTGCCATATGCTCATGCAATTTTAGACCCAAAACAAAAAGGAGACAAATATCCGTACAAAGAAATATCAGGTGCAGGTGTTGCATTCAAGCTTGTGCAAGGACTTATTGAAAAAGGAGATTTTAAAATTAAGGAAGGTTGGGAAAAGTGGCTACTGGATATGGTTGGACTTGCAACAATTGCCGATATGGTGGAGCTTAGGGGAGAAAACAGAGCGTTTGCGCATTATGGACTTAAAGTTTTAAGAAAATCTCCGCGTGTGGGACTGATGAAGCTTTGTAGAAAGATAAAAGTAAATCAATCGCAAATTACAGAAGACGACATAGGGTTTATGATTGCGCCTCGTATCAATGCCGCGTCTCGTATGGACTTACCGTATGATGCATTCAAACTTCTTGTAACAGATGATGAGATAAAAGCCGATGAACTTTCTACTTATTTGAATAAGATTAATGATGAAAGAAAAGGAATCGTTGCAGGGATTGTAAAGGAGATTAAAAAAAGGATTACAGGGCTCTCTGAACTTAAAGAAGTTATCGTAATGGGCAACCCCAATTGGAGGCCAGCGTTTTTAGGGCTTGCTGCGAACTCTATAGTAGAAGAGTACGACAGGCCGGTGTTCCTGTGGGGAAGGGAAAGCGGGGATGTACTAAAAGGGTCCTGCCGGTCAGACGGCAGTGTTAACCTTGTAAATATGATGGAAATGGTAAAGGGGGCTTTTATTGCCTTTGGCGGGCATGCATATTCCGGAGGATTTTCTATAACAAATGAAAATATTCACACACTAGAGCAAACTTTAAGTGAATCATATGAAGAAGCAAAAAAACACCATGAAGATAACGGTGAAGAGATGTTTATTGATAAGAGTTTAGATATAGATGATGTGAGTTGGGATACATACAAAACAATAGAACAGCTTGCGCCGTTTGGTATTGGGAATCCAAAACCACTTTTTTTATTTAACGATATTGAGATGCATCAAGTTAGTCATTTTGGAAAAGAGAAGAATCATCTAAAACTTGAATTTAAAAAAAGCGACGGCAAGGTAATATCGTCGATTGCTTTTTTTAAAAACAGTAAGAGTTTTGATAAGAGCTTAGAGAAAGGAGAGAAAATTAATTTAGTCGCAACAATGGAGAAATCAATGTTTCGTAATTTTCCAGAATTGCGTTTGAGAATTGTTGATGTAGTATAAATTTATGCAAAAAGAAAAAATTACACTTTTCACAGATGGTGGTGCAAGAGGAAACCCAGGCCCTGCAGGGATTGGCATTGTCATCACAGATAATAATGGAAAAGTCCTGAAAGAAGGGTCAAAATTCTTGGGCGAGACGACAAATAATTTCGCAGAATACGAAGCGGTTATTTTTGGACTCCAAACTCTTAAAAAATTATTTAGCACAGATAAATTAAAAGAGTTTGATATTGAAGTGAAGTTAGACAGCCAACTTGTCGCGGAGCAACTCTCCGGTAGGTATCAGATAAAAGAAGAAACACTTTTCGGTCAGTTCATAAAAGTCCACAATATGCAGGTGAAGGATTTCCCTAAAATAAAATTTACATATATCTCACGGGAAGAGAATAAAGAAGCAGACCGTCTTGCAAATGAAGCAATGGACGTCGCTTAGATTGACTTGAATATAGATTTAACATCCAGGATTCTTCCTAACGATTCAGCATCTCCTATCATGGCGAAAGTTGGAATTCCCAAATAGCAATTTTTATCTTGGAGTATCGCGCCTCCCCCGGAATTTCCAGATTCTATCTTTGCCGATGTAATGTAATAATTATTTTCGTACCCAGAGATAATTCCATCTGTCACAGTTATATCTGTACTGGAGCCTATTTTAGGGTAGCCGATTACGATAATTTTATCACCAATTTTTGCCTTATTACTGCAAAGGGGAGCTTTGTAATTTTCAGTTAAATTAACTATGTGGCTGTGAGGCTGAGATATTTTCAGCTTTCCTACATCAGCTGTTTCTCCCCAGTAAATTTCTCCTTCATCAATTTTTGCAATTAAAGATTCATTGATGCCCGGAACGTTTATCCTGCAGAAATCCGGGGTATATTTATTATCTTTTGATACTATATGCTTATTGGTTATAACCTCTATGCCACTTACAGTTTCTATGATAATACCCGATCCCTTTATCACTGCGGAGGGTTTTCCGTTTGTGTAAAAGAAATGACAGCTGACTTTTACGGTTATTGGTCTCCATTGCACAACTACATCATTAATACTGACCGTTTCTCTTTGCAAGTCGGCCACATTACTTTCTAGAGTTCCTAGTTTTTTTTCAGATTCCTGGTCTTTTAACTCCACTTTTGTTTTCAAAACATTTATTTCTTTTACAGCTATATCCAAAGCTTTTTTTTGAGAATAGACCAAAGCTGACAGCTCTTTTTCCAAAGCCTCTTTTTCATTCGTTCGATCTTGATATTTTTTATGCAAAAATGCTCCTGCACCGCCAATTATGACTATTGCCACTATAAGCACAAAACCGGTCAATAATTTTATATGTTTTTTTGCCTCATTCATGTTGAATTTTTAACACAAAGAACCGTACTACTATCCCAACTATTTGTCAATACTCTATCTGTCATATCGGCCAGCTTTCCTGTTATACTCTTTAAATGAAGCAAAATTCTCTCTATATTTTTATTGGAGGATTTGCGGTTGGAATTTTGTTTCGCTCATTCTTCAATCTCGGGTTTTCTTTTTCTATTTTTCTAATAGCACTTTCAAGTGCTATTTTCTTTTTATATTATCTAAATAAAAATAAGAAAGTTTTTCTTGTTTCGCTCTTTGTTTTAGCGGCTTCTTTAGGGGTGTTACGGTTTGATGTAGCAGATTTGAATAAAGGGAATCCTGTTTTGGACAAGGTTGTTGAGCAGGAAGTCATTTTAGAGGGCGTAATAGTAGATGAGCCAGATGAGAGAGAGAATAATACGCGGTTTATAGTTAATTTTGAAAGTTTAATTTTAGAGACTAATAAGGAAGTGAGCGGAAAAGCAATAATTACAGCAGATATTCATCCGAGATTTTCATATGGAGATACCATTCATATCGAAGGGGAGCTAAGAAAACCGAAGAATTTTGTAGATGATGATGGCGATACATTTGATTATGTTTCGTATTTGAGTAAAGATGAGATTTTCTATCAAATGTTTTATCCGAAACTCGAGCTTATAGAAAGCGGGGGAGGCAATCCAGTAAAAAGAACATTGTTTGCATTTAAAAGAAGTTTTCTTGAGAAAGTCGGGAAAGTTATTCCAGACCCACAAGTCTCACTTCTTGGTGGTCTTGTAGTCGGTGCAAAGCAATCACTTGGAGAAGAACTGCAGGAGGATTTCAGAAAAACCGGTATCATACACATCGTGGTACTCTCTGGCTACAATGTGACAATTGTTGCAGAAGCAATAATGCGTTTCTTTTCATTCTTGCCTTATGTGTTTGGTGTCTCAATAGGTGCTATCGCAATAGTATTCTTTGCAATTATGACAGGTGCTTCTGCGACGATTGTTCGTGCATCTATGATGGCAATTCTTGTGCTTTTGGCGCGCGCGACAGGTAGAACTTATGCGATAACGCGCGCGCTTTTCATTGCAGGATTCATAATGGTCCTTCATAATCCTAAAATCTTGGTTTTTGATTCGTCTTTTCAGCTTTCATTTACCGCGACAATTGCTCTTATTTACTTAGCGCCAAAGATTGAAAAACATTTTCATCTTGTACCGACAAAGTGGCAACTGCGGGAGTTCGCAGTTGCCACAGTTGCAACACAAATTTTTGTTTTGCCTATGATTTTATACAAAATGGGAATGTTGTCTTTAGTTGCACTTCCTGTAAACTTACTTATTTTGATGTTTATTCCACTGACTATGCTTTTTGGGTTTATAACAGGAATGGTTGGATTTGTAAGTACATTACTTTCATTTCCGTTTGCATTCGTGACAAATGTACTTCTTACATATCAGCTTAAAGTTGTTGATATATTCGCATCACTACCATTTGCGGCGATTGAGATAAACTACTTTCCAATATGGATAACAATTTTAGTGTATGTAATTTATGGAGTATTTATTTGGAGGTGGAATAATTAAATTTTTTCTCTGCGAAACTCCAATTTATATTACTTAAAAATGCATCAATATATTTCCCTTTCTCGTTCGGCAGATAGTCAACCATAAATGCATGCTCCCACATATCCATCGCCAAGATGATAGGAAGTCCAGAAAGAGTTCCAATCTCATGGTCACTTGTCCATGCAACATGAGGAGTTTTTCCTTTAGGATCCCAGTACAAAACTGTCCAACCAACACCTCGACTTTTGCCGACTTCCTTGAAGTGTTCTATGAATCCGTCCCATGAGCCATATTTCTCTGCCAGTGCTTTTACAAGTTCAGAGCCTTGGTTTACTTCTTTCCTTCCTCCCTCAAGCGCACTGAAGTAATATTCATGCATTCGCATTCCGTCAAATTCAAAACTGAAACGCCTTCTGAGTTCTGCCACAACATAATCATCTTCTTTAAGTTCTTGAATCTTCTCGCGGATAAGATTCACATGCTTTACATATCCAGCATAAAGCCCTAGGTGAGTTTCAATTTGCTTTTCGGAGATTCCACTTAGTTTTGGGATATCAAATTTTTGTTCTTGGTATTGCATACAACTGCATTATATACTTTTCTTATGGAGAGTGTAAAGAAAAAAATAGACGATAAAAAGAAACCCCATTTCTTTTTATTCTTATTAGGTGGACTTTTGGTAATAAACCTTTTTATTTGGTCTGTAATTTTTGGGCAGGAGAGTGATATACTCACTGTTGCATTCCTTGATGTTGGGCAAGGGGATGCTATTTATATAAGAGCGCCAAATGGCAATCAAGCTTTGATTGATGCAGGTATAAACAAAAAAGTATTGCGGGAGTTGAGCAAAGTAATACCTTTCTATGACCGCTCTATTGATATGGTACTAGCAACACACCCTGACAAAGACCACATAGGTGGATTGCCTGATATTCTACAAAGATATGATGTTGATTTTGTAATGGATTCTGGAAAAGAAGGAGAAAGTGCGACATACAAAGAACTTACGAGACTAATTGAAGAAAAAGATATAAATAATATTCAGGCAGAAAGAGGAATGGTTGTTGTTTTGGATGATGAAGTGTATTTAAATATTTTATTTCCTGATAGAGATGTTAGAGGTGTGGAGAGTAATACCGCTTCAGTAATTGCACAACTAATTTATGGTGAGACAGAATTTATGTTAACAGGTGATTCACCAAAAACTATTGAGAATTATTTAGTAATGTTGGACGGTGGAAAACTTCAAAGTGATGTTCTAAAAGCGGGGCACCATGGCTCCAAAACTTCAAGTGCAGAGGCATTCTTGGGAAATGTTCAACCAAAGTATTCTATAATCTCCGCGGGGAAAGATAATCGTTATGGGCATCCACATGAGGAGGTTTTAGATGTATTAGAACAGTTTGGCTCTATGATACTTAGTACACAAGATAATGGAATGATTATCTTTGAATCAGACGGAGAGAATGTTTTTATTAAATAAGCCCTGCTTCTTTTAGAGTTGCGTATGCGCCGTTCTTTTTAATAGTTTTGATTGCTTTTGTAGAGAGCTCTAGAGTTATGCTCTTTTTAAGTTCCGGAATGTAGATTTTCTTTTTTTGGAGATTTGGATGTCTTCGTACTTTTCCGACAGGGTTGAACTGAGTAGCACGAACACGGTTGCTGTATCTTCCAGCAACTTTTGAGGATTTTTTAGTTATCGGACAAACTTTCATAATTTTATTTTAACGCTTTGTATGGTATCATAAAATTTACTTTATGCAACCTGATTTTATTTTCATAATAACAATACTTATATTCTCTGTTGTGATACACGAGGTGTCTCACGGTTATGCAGCGAATTATCTTGGTGACCCAACCGCGCGTCTTGCAGGGCGCTTGACTCTTAATCCGATTAAACATTTAGACTTGATGGGTTCTATTATAATACCAACACTTCTGATAATTACAGGCGCGGGTTTTATCTTTGGTTGGGCAAAGCCAGTTCCGTATAATCCATATAATCTAAGAAAAGGAGGTAAGTGGGCAGAGGCTATAGTAGGAGGCGCAGGACCTGCGGTGAATCTTCTCATCGCAATTATCTTTGGTCTTTTGATTAGATTTGGTATTGCATCTGGATTTGCAACAGGTCCGTTTATTCAAATTGCAGGTATTATTGTCTTTGTTAATATACTTTTGGCACTTTTTAATCTAATTCCGATCCCACCACTTGATGGTTCAAAAGTTTTTGAAGCGATTTTGCCTTATAATGCTGGACAAGCATATAGAAGATTTCAAAATGCAATGATGAAGTACGGTCTTATTGTAATGTTTGGCTTTTTGTTTCTTTTCATCTTTATATTCGGCCCCATTTTCGTGCGTCTGATCTCTCTCATTTCCTTCCTTATTACAGGAATACATTTCTTTTAAGAATTTGCATTATTTGGGGCTTGTAGTACACTACATATTACTCGCTAAGCGGGTTTTTTTGTAGAAAATGTCCACAATTAATCAATTAGTAAAAAAGAAGAGAAAGAAAGATAAGGCAAAGTCAAAGACTGTGGCTCTTTCACGTGGTTTTAATACTCTTAAAAACAGGCCGGAGATGTATGCGTCTCCTTTCAAACGAGGTGTATGTATCAAGGTTATGACAAAGACTCCTAAGAAACCGAACTCAGCTGTTAGAAAAGTTGCGAGAGTTCGCCTTACAAACGGCATGGAGGTTACAGCTTATATTCCGGGAATGGGGCACAATCTTCAGGAGCACTCTGTTGTGATTTTGCGCGGAGGACGCGTAAAGGATATTGGACTTCGCTACACTATTGTACGTGGAAAGCTTGACACTGAAGGCGTTGCAAACAGAAAAAGAGGAAGAAGTATGTATGGCTCTAAGAAACCTAAATAATGCGAAGGAAAGTTAAAAGAAGAAAAGAAGTTGAAAAGGACTCTGTACACGAGTCTGTTAAAGTTGCAAAGTTTATCAACTATGTAATGAAAGACGGTAAGAAAAATACTGCACGAAAAGTGGTGTACGCTACACTTGATGAAATCAAAACTAAAGAAAAGACAGACAAGCCAGCAGTGCTTTTTGAAACCGCGCTTGATAATGTAGGTCCTACTATGGAAGTACGCTCACGAAGAGTCGGAGGTGCAAACTATCAGGTACCGAGGGAGGTAAGGCAAGAAAGGCGACTTTTACTTTCAATGCGTTGGATTATTGACGCGGCTAAAGCAAAAAAAGGTTCTCCGATGTACAAACGACTTGCTGAAGAGTTAATACTGGCAAGTAAAAACGAAGGCGAAGCTATCAAGAAGAAAGAAAACATGCACAAGATGGCGGAGTCAAACAAAGCATTCGCACATTTCGCTTGGTAAAGGGCGCTCGGTATACGACTTTTCAAAAGCACACATAAATTTGCCAGCGACGAATTTTGATCTGCTCGTTTTCGCTCTCTCGCTTCGCTCGAACCGTGCCCGCTCAAACTGCGCAAGGCTTTTGAAAAGTACATACCTCGCTAAGACGAAATGAAAAAGAAATATAGATGTTGATAATGCAGTCATGTAATTGTATACGACATGATATTATACAATTACAGATAGTCCACGTATCATGCAAAAACACATCACCAAATTTTTAATACTCACCATCATCCTAACCGCAGCACTCTCGGTCAACTACCTCTT
>CAJWGW010000008.1 GCA_913041175.1 uncultured bacterium | reverse complement strand
CTCTACTTTTAACGGGGTAAAAAAAGCGCCAATACCGTGATTCGGTATTGGCGCTTTATGTACATTTAAGCTACAGAAGTAACAATATTTGCTGTATTTCCATATATTGAAATCGCAACTTCTGATGAATTAAACGTTCTGTTAGATTGAGATATTATTATACTTCTCAATGCTTTTAATTCCCCCCATGTCCAGATTTTGTCGTTTTTAGTGCAAAATACTTCCTTTAGATATATACCTATCTCTGGGACAGACATATTACAGAAGCAATGATGATAAGCATTTTCAAATTTCTTGCTTATATTTACTTCGATAGAACGTTTTTCTTTGACTCTGCCGAAACGACTTTTCGGCCACGGATGATGTATGCCAATTTCATCTTTCTCACTATATTCTTCATCTAAAGAACACTGCTTACATCTTACATTAGTTTTGTCACCGATGATATTTCCAACGAGTCTTTTGAGTTTTTCCCATGTCCATGTTTTGTCATTTTCTTCAAATGATACTATTTCCAAAAAGACTTCAATCTCATCCAGTGACATCTTACAGAAACATCGATGTAAAGACTCACCAAATTTCTTACTGATTTTTATTACGTCCAAATTGTTTTCATCAACTTCATTAATGGATCTTACTCTATATTCAATGATCTCGTCCTGTCCATTTCCGTTGCATTCAGACATATCTCCTCCTCTTTAGGTTTTAATTTGATTTTCTAAATTATAAATCGTAATCCATTGGTCTTCTTCTGTTCTGATTTTTAATTTAAGAAGTTTTCCAGTGATTGGTGAAAAAAAAGCTTCTGCCTTTTTCTTAAAATCCCAAAAACTTGAATGAATAGTAGGGAAATCCAGTTCTCTACCGTATATAGCAATAGGATTACTTTTGAAGTATTCTTTTTCATCTATATAGGTGATTAGAATTGACGGAAGAATCCATCTACTATAAAAGTACACCGTATCATATTTCAATGGTATTAATTTATTACGTATCATGACTTTCTTTATGTAGTTTGGTAGCTTATCCTCAAGTTCTTTTGTTGTCCATTCTTTTAGTTCTTTCTTGTAAAGAAGGATTTTTCCATCCCAAACTTTTTTCTCATTCTTTTTTATAATAGAGTTACTCCAAAATTCTTCTTGTGAGGTTTTTTTGACAGTTTTCTTGGCAGAAGAACATCCCACAAGACAAAACATGATTATGACAAATACAGAAGAAACCGAAAATAAAAGTTTTACTTTCATCTTAAATGACCTCCTTTCTATATAGGTTATGTCAGGGAACTAATTTAGTATTAGGATAGCACTAATCAGAACTTGTGCAAATTATTGTCAACAGGGAGAATATCGGGTATATTATAGGCAATGAGCTACGACTTTTCGCACTTGAAGCAAAAAACAAAAGATATACAGGAGCATTTAAAAGAAGAGTTCACTGGTATAAGAACAGGCAGGGCTACTCCCGCACTCCTTGATAGCGTTATGGTTGATTCATATGGTGCAAAAGCTCCAATAAATCAAGTTGCAGGGGTAAGTATGGAAGATGCACGGACACTTCGCATAACGCCCTATGATGTAAGTCAGATAACAGAAGTTGAAAAAGCTATAACGAATTCAAATCTTGGCGTATCGGTGTCCGTTGATGAAAAAGGTATAAGAATATTTTTTCCAGAGCTTACATCGGAAGTCAGAGAAACTCTTATAAAACTTGTAAAAGAGAAATTAGAGAATGCTCATATCTCACTTCGAGGAGAGCGGGATAATACGTGGAATGATATTCAGAAAAAGGAGAAAGAAAAAGAATTAAGTGAAGATGACAAATTTAGACATAAAGAAGAAATGCAGAAAATAATAGATGAGGAGATAAAAAATTTGGAAGCACTTGCGGGGAAAAAGGAGAAAGAAATTTTGAGTTAGTTCTTTTATTAAGGAAGGTCAAATGGAATGCAGGGCATTAAAACAAGTACGGAAAAGCTATAGAATAGGGATTTTGGCAATAAAAAGAATTGGCGGAAAGGGAAAGATTGCACCGTTTGGTTGTATGTGTGAAGGATGTCAATCTGGTAATCCACGTATTATTGATAAAGATGCTCACAGGAAATTTGTAGAAAACATCTTTTCAATGGTTAATTAAAGTATCGCAGAACTCAAAACAGGTTACACGACTTGTTTTGAGTTCTTTTTTTATATAAACTAAAGACTATGTCAATAATTATATTCGTAATAGTTCTAGTAGTCTTAATCCTAGTTCACGAAATAGGGCACTTTCTTGCAGCCAAAAAGTCAGGAATTAGGGTGGATGAGTTTGGAATTGGTTTTCCGCCGAAAATTTTCAGCAAAAAAATAGGGGAGACGAGGTACTCTCTCAACTGGATTCCATTCGGAGGTTTTGTGAAAATTTTCGGCGAAGACCCAAATGAAGAGTCAATTAGAGGACCAGATAGCAAAAGAAGTTTTGTAAATAAAAAAAGACCAGTTCAGGCACTTGTCATAGCAATGGGCGTAATATTTAACATACTTTTGGCAGTAGTGTTATTTTCTTGGGGGTTTATGGCAGGGATGCCAGTTTCTGATATTGATCCGCTTGTGGTGAATAAAGGATACGAAATCACAAATGCTAAACTCACTGTGATAAATGTATTACCAGCAACTCCAGCTGATAAAGCAGGACTTAAAGCAGGAGATGAGATTTTAAGTGTAGCGACAAGAAGCGACAATGTAGAGATTTTAGATTCTGAAAATGTATCTCAATTCATCTCCTCACACAAGGGAGAGGATATTGCGTTTGTGTATGAAAGAGCAGGTGAAGTCAAGCTTGCAGAAATCGTACCAGAAGAGAATGTCGTACCGGATGAACCGGAACGTGGGGCGATAGGGACACTCCTTGGAACTGTCGGTACGCTTAAACTTCCTATCCATAGAGCTCTCATTGAGGGAACAATTCTCACAGGAGAGATGACGGTTTTGATAGCGGTAGCTCTTGGTGGGTTTCTTTTAAGCGCATTTACATTAAGTGCTGACTTCTCTCAAATCGCAGGGCCTGTGGGGATTGTGGGACTTGTAAGTGATGCAGCGGCACTCGGGCTTATTGCACTTTTGAATTTCACCGCGATAATTTCGATTCACTTGGCAATAATAAATTTGTTTCCATTTCCCGCGCTTGACGGCGGACGGCTCGTAGTGATTTTAATTGAGGCAATCAAACGCTCTCCAATAAAACCAAAAATTGTAAACGCAGTTAACACAATTGGTTTCATTCTTCTGATACTTCTGATGCTAGTTGTCACCTACAGCGATATTGTGAAGCTCTTTTGACCACTCTTCATATTTGCTGTAATATGAGGAGATGTTACAGAGCACTCTATTTAGCAAAACTAGGAAGGAAGCGCCTTCTGATGAGGTGTCTAAAAACGCTCAACTCCTTGTTCGTGGGGGCTTTATCCATAAGGAAATAGCTGGAGTCTACACATATCTACCTTTGGGACTCCGCGTGCTTAATAAAATTGAAAATATTATACGAGAAGAGATGAATGTTATCGGCGGGCAGGAAGTATTTATGACGACACTTCAAGACCCAGAAATTTGGAAGAAAAGCGACCGGTGGGATGACGAAAAGATAGATAATTGGTTCAAAACAAAACTCAAAAATGAAAATGAACTTGGTATTGCAAATACTCACGAAGAACCACTTGCAAAACTTTTAACTGACCATGTAAATTCATACAAGGACTTACCCTTGTATGTTTATCAGATTCAGACAAAATTCAGAAACGAACTTCGCGCAAAAAGTGGCTTAATGCGAGGAAGGGAATTTCTAATGAAAGACTTGTATTCATTTTCCCGTACAGAAGAAGAGCACAAAGAATTTTACGAAAAGGCAGCGGAAACTTATAAGAAAATATTTGACCGCGTAGGATTAGGAGATAAAACATATCGTACATTTGCAAGCGGAGGTTCATTTTCTAAGTTCAGCGATGAGTTTCAAACACTCTCTAGAGCAGGTGAGGATACTATTTATATAGATGAGAAAAAAGGAGTTGCTGTTAATAAAGAAGTATTTACAGATGATGTGCTTGCTGAGCTGGGTCTTGAAAAAGCAAAACTTGTAGAGAAAAAAGCAATTGAAGTGGGGAATATTTTTCCTCTTGGAACCAAATACTCTGAAGCGCAAGGGCTACTTTTCCGCGGTGAGGACGGTAAAGACAAACCGGTAGTTATGGGAAGCTATGGTATAGGGCTAGGGAGGGTTATGGGGACTGTCGCGGAAGTTCTCTCTGACGATAAAGGTCTCATATGGCCTTTATCTATAGCACCGTTTAAAGTTCATCTGATTGGACTCTCTGATGCCAGTGATTTATATAACAAGCTAAAAGAGGCAGGAGTTGAGGTACTTTATGACGATAGAGATTTACAGGCAGGACAGAAATTTGCAGATGCTGACCTTATTGGTGTACCATACAGGGTTGTAGTGTCAGAGCGAAATGCAGGAAGTGGTAAATTTGAGTTTACAAATAGAGCGACTGGAGAGACTAAAGAGATTACAGAAGATGAGTTGTTAAAGATGTAGAAAAATTTTCGCTTGCACAGTTCTTCCCCAAAAGCACACATAAACTCCACTCCGCAAGCTTCTTCTCAAAGGCACGCGTCGTACTCCCAGCGAGAGCACGCGTTCAGTCTCGGCCTCACTCTTTCATTTTTGCGAAAATGAAAACCATGCCCGCTCGGCCTACGAAGCCCTTTGAGAAGAACTTGCTACGTTACGACGAATGAATTGTGCAAGGCTTTTGGAAAAGACTATGCTACACTCAATTTTTAAAAGAAAATCAATATGCGAAGTAAAATAAAACGATATTTTGATAAATTTTATAGACTTTTCTCAAATGATATAGGAATTGATTTAGGAACAGCAAACACACTTGTATATTTAAGAGGACGAGGGATTGTCATAAACGAGCCATCAGTTGTTGCCGTCAACCAAAAGACGGGGCGTGTTGTTGCTGTTGGAACTCAGGCAAAAGAGATGCTCGGAAGAACACCGGGACATATTACGGCGGTGCGACCTTTGGTTGACGGAGTGATATCTGATTTTGAGGTTACGGAAGAAATGCTTTCCTACTTGATAAACAAAGCGCAAATGCATCTGAAGAAAGTACTGCGTCCGCGGGTTGTTATTGGTGTACCGTCTGGTATTACAAGTGTTGAGACGCGCGCCGTCCGCGATGCGGCGAAGAATGCCGGCGCGCGTGAAGTACATATAGTGGAAGAGCCGATGGCTGCAACTATCGGCATACGACTTCCAGTAACAGAACCAATCGGCAATATGATAATTGACATAGGAGGAGGGACATCTGATATTGCTGTTGTTTCGCTTAACGGTATTGTGCGTTCAAAGAATGTGAGGATTGCGGGAGATAAGTTTGACTCGGACATCATTTCTTATATTAGAAGCGAATTTAAGATTTTGATAGGCGAGAAAACAGCCGAGGATTTGAAGATTGCAGCTTGCGCAGTACTTGCAGGAGAGATGCCCATTGAGTCAGTAGTCAGAGGAAGGGACTTGGTGACAGGGCTTCCTCGAGAGGTCGTAATTACTGACTCTGACATAAGAGAGGCCATTTCAAACTCCGTTGACCATATTATTGATGCAACAAGAGAAGTTCTTGAGACAACACCCCCTGAAGTGCTCTCTGATGTTATGCAAAGAGGTGCATATGTAGTCGGCGGAGGCGCGCTTATAAATGGAATGCCAGAGCTTCTTCACGATACACTCAAGCTTCCAGTGTATATTGCTGATGACCCGATGAGTGCAGTTGTAAGAGGTACAGGAATAATACTTGAAGACATTGACGCATATGATGAAATTCTTTTAGAAAGCGATGATGAGCAATTATCTCCTACACCATAAAGAAAAAGGAAAGCATCTGTTTACCAAAGCATTTGTAGGTGTTTTACTTGTTGCCCTCATACTTGCTCTTGTTCAGATAGTATTTCCAAAATCTTTGTCTGGTGTATCTAATTTCGTATCCGCTCCGTTTTGGAAGTCTAAAAACTTTGCAGTTTCAAAAATTGTAAATTCAGCAGGACTTTTACGCTCAAAAAAAGCGCTTATAGAAGCGAATAATGACCTTAAAGCACAAATTGAATCAAACGATCTTGTGTTGCTCTCACTTGATTTATTTAAAGAAGAAAATATTCGTCTCAAGGAATTGTTTGACAGACAAATTCCTGATACCGAGGATTCTGTTTTAGGTGTAGTACTTGCACGTCCATCAGCATCAATGTATGACACACTTATTATAGATGTAGGGAGTGGGTCGGGTGTAAGGAAAGACAATTATGTATATATTGCTGGGGATATATTTATAGGTAAGATTGATGAAATTTACAAGAAGACATCATTAGTAAGATTATTTTCATCTCCTGGGGAGGTAACACAAGTTGGAGTAGGACTGGAGAGTATATCTGCAAATGCAGAAGGAATAGGGGGAGGCAACTTCATAGCAAAACTTCCAAGAGGTATCGGTATCGAAGAAGGAGACATAGTTACAATGCCTGACGTAAGTTTGAAGGTTTTTGCAGTTGTGGAGGAGATTGATGCAGACCCCTCTGACCCGTTCTTGACCGCACTTTTCAAAAATCCGGTTAATATAAATGATATAAAATGGGTGCAGGTTATAACAAATAGATAGTTATTATATTTTATGTTGTATCTAAGAATAATTTTTAATGTTTTGATGTTTGGGAGTTTACTATTTTTACCGTGGTGGTTTACGGTAATTGCAGCGATTGCATTTTTGGCATACTTCAATGCATATGAAATCTTGTTTTGGGGATTGTTTGGAGACTTTCTATACAGTGCTTCTGTCACAGAATTTTTTAATTTTCAGTTTATATTCGTAAGTTTATTCACATTACTTTTCATCGGAGCGTATTTTCTGAAGAAAAGACTCATATTTTACAATGTTTAGAAAAGTAAAAAAAATATTAAAAAAGAAAAGCTACAAAAATCGTGAGATAGAACCAGATGAGATTTTTATTGATTCCACTAATCTGCCTGAGTTCAATATTGATCAGTTTGAAGGGCGCATTGAAAGGCCAATATCAAAAGGTGCAATAATTGTTGTTGGAGTATCGTTTTTAGTTATAGGGATTTTGTTCGGCTGGAGGATTTGGAGTCTGCAGATAGAAAGTGGTGAGACATATGCATCCATAAGCGAGAATAATAGACTTCAGAACTCTATTATTTTTGCCGACAGAGGCGTTGTTTATGATAGGAATGGTACAGAGCTTGTATGGAACATGAAAGAGGATCCGCCAGCTGGCGGAGATGACTTCTCTAGAAGAAAATATATTAACATGGACGGACTATCACACACGCTTGGATATGTTGGGTATCCGCTGAAAGACAATTTTGATGTGTATTACAGAGAAGAGTTTGTCGCAGAAGCTGGGGTTGAAAAAATATATGATGAAATTTTGAAAGGGCAATCAGGATTGAAAATTATAGAGACGGACGCTCTTATGCAAGTGCAGTCGGAAAGTACGACTTTACTTCCTCAAAATGGAGAAAACATAATGCTATCAATTGATGCCATCGTGCAGAGTAAATTTTATGAGTTTATAAAAGATACCGCGCTTAATGCTCCATTTTCAGGCGGTGCAGGTGTAATTATGGATATAAATACTGGCGAGATCTTGTCTATGGCAAATTATCCGGAGTATGACTCACAGGTGCTCTCTGACGGCGCACCGAGAGATATGATAAATCTTTATATGAATAACAAGAACAAACCATTCTTAAACAGGGTGGTTTCAGGACTCTATACCCCTGGCTCAACGGTCAAACCTTACTTGGCAATTGCTGCTCTTAATGAAAAACTTATTGCCCCTGAGACGCAGATCCTAAGTACCGGTTCTATATCTATACCCAATCCATATTTTGAAGATAAAGAATCAGTATTTGTTGACTGGAAAGCGCACGGACTTATAAATATGAGGGAGGCGATTGCGGTCTCGTCTAATGTTTATTTTTATGAAGTGGGAGGAGGTTATGAAGAACAAAAGGGTTTGGGAATTGAAAATATTGAAAAGTATATGAGAATGTTCGGCTTTGGTGGTAAGACAGGTATTTATCCAAAGTACACACTTTCGGAAGAAGAAGGAGTGATTCCAAATCCAAAATGGAAAGCGGAAAACTTTGACGGCGATATATGGAGGATAGGAGACACATACCATACTTCAATTGGGCAGTACGGGTTTCAAGTGACTGCGCTTCAGGCAGTGCGTGCGGTTTCTGCAATTGCAAATGACGGTAGACTCTTAACACCTACTTTACTACTAGATAATGGCATTAATTCAAAAAGAGTATCTATACGCAAAAAGCACTTTAAAGTCGCAAGAGAAGGAATGCGACTTTCGGTGACAGAAGGGACTGGAAGCGGACTTAACATACCAGAGGTTAAAGTTGCAGCAAAGACAGGAACTGCACAACTTGGGACTACAAAAACTTTCGTTAACTCTCTTGTTATAGGGTTTTTCCCATATGAGAATCCAAAGTATGCGTTCGCTGTTATAATGGAGAAAGGAAGACAAGGAAATACCAGAGGCGCGCTTTTTGTAATAAGAGAGCTTTTTGAATGGATGGCAATTAACACTCCAGAGTATTTAGAGTAAACACTTGACTCTTTTTTTGTATGATATAAAATACATAAAACAAATTAACTACAATGACCGACCAAAATGAATTTTTAACTAAAGAGAAATTTGACGAGCTTCAGGAGGAGCTTGATTTTCTTAAAACAACACGCAGAAAAGAGATTGCGGAAAATCTTGAGTATGCTCGTTCACTTGGCGACATCTCCGAGAACGCAGAGTACCATGAAGCTCGCGAGCTTCAAGCCGCGACAGAAGACAGGATAAACAAGCTTGATTCAATACTAAAAACCGCCAAAATCGTTGACCATAAGAAAAATGATTCTGTAAGTTTAGGCTCTGAAGTGGCAATTCAAAAAGAAGGTGAGAAGGAAGTACGAAAGTACAGCATCGTCGGCTCAGAGGAGGCAGATATGCAGGATAGGAAAATATCACATCTCTCACCACTTGGCGAGGCGATGATGGATAAGAAAAAGGGTGACACATTCACATTCACGACTCCCAACGGCAAGATGAATTACAAAATCGTAGGAATAAAATAATGAAGAAAATTAAGACACTTGCAAATGGACTAAAGATTATAATGGTCCCAATGCCAAAGAGTTTAACCACAACTGTTTTAGTACTTACGAAAACTGGTTCAAAACATGAGACAAAAAATATAAACGGCATTTCGCATTTTCTTGAGCATTTAATGTTTAAGGGAACAGAAAAAAGACCAAACTCAAGAGCAATCTCAGAAGAGCTTGATGGACTTGGCGCGCAGTACAATGCATTTACTGGGCAGGAATATACTGGATACTACGCACAAACGGAAGCGCGACATTTTAAGAACGCACTGGATGTAGTGTCTGATATTTATTTGAATGCAACATTGCCCGCTGAAGAGATAGAAAAAGAACGTGGAGTAGTTATTGGAGAAATTGAAATGTATGAAGATGACCCAAAGCGTGAAGTGTGGGATTTACTAACAGATCTTTTGTATGGCAATCAGCCAGCAGGATGGCCTATAATTGGAAATCGTGGAAATATAAAGAAAATTAAACGGAAAGATTTTATTGACTATAGAAAGAAAAATTATGTCGCATCATCTACTGTTGTTGTAGTAGCAGGGAAATACAAACAGAGTGAAGTTATGAATAAAATAAAAGATAAATTCAAGAATATTTCAAAATCAAAACAGCCGAAAAAGAAAAAAACTAAAGATACGCAGAGAAAAAATAATATACTTATTAAAACTAAAAAAACAAGTCAGACACATCTTATATTAGGTTTTAGAGCATATGACGCAAATCATAAAGACAATGCTGCACTTTCCGTACTTGTGGGAGTTTTGGGTGCGGGTATGAGTTCAAGATTATTTCACCGTATTCGTGACCAGCTTGGTGCAGGATATTATATAAAATCTGATATGGATGTGTTTACTGACCATGGTTATATGGCAATATATACAGGCGTTGATAACAAAAGAGTATCTGAAATACTTCACGCTATTCTAGATGAAGTACGATTGATTAAAAATGTTCCTGTTTCTGAAAAAGAATTGAAAAAAGTGAAAAATTATTTTACAGGAAATCTATATGCAGGACTTGAGACATCAAGTGCGCGTGCGCAGTTCTATGGTCTTGAGGAAGCACTTGGAAAGAAGCTAAAGACACCGCAGGAGTATGCTAAAGAGATACAAAAAGTGACGGCGTCTGACATTAAAAGAGTCGCAGGAAATATATTTAAAACTAATAAGAGCAACTTAGCGCTTATTGGGCCATTTAATAAAAATAAAGAAAAAAGCTTTGCCAAATCACTTGTGATATAATCAAGCTACTTATGACCCTTGATGAAGTTAGAAAAAAGTACTTGGATTTTTTTGAAAAACGCGAACATGTTCTGATTGAGTCAGCATCTCTCTTGCCTAAAGAGGACTCTACGACTTTATTTACAAGCTCTGGTATGCAACCTTTGATATCTTATTTTCTCGGGGAGAAGCATCCTAAAGGCGTTCGTTTAGTTGATTCACAAAGGTGCTTCAGAGCAGAAGATATTGAAGAAGTGGGGGATAATAGACACACTACATTTTTTGAGATGCTCGGCAACTTCTCTTTTGGGGATTATTTTAAAGAAGAGCAACTTCCGTGGTTGTATGAGTTTTTAACTGATGAAATTGGTCTTGACTCTAATAAATTATATATAACTGTATTTGATGGAGACGAGAAGGCTGGAATCCCTAAAGATACTGAAAGCTTTGATATTTGGAAGAAATTACTTGGGGGGAGCGAAAGAATCTCATATTACGGTGCAAAATATAATTGGTGGAGTCGCTCCGGCTCGCCAGAGAATATGCCAGTTGGCGAGCCTGGAGGGCCTGACACAGAAGTGTTTTACGATTTTGCTACTATGCATGATAAAAGCTTTGGTAAAGAATGTCACCCAAATTGTGAGTGTGGAAGGTTTGTAGAAATAGGCAACGCGGTATTTATGGAGTACATAAAAAAAGAGGACGGCAGTTTTGCTCATTTGCCAGCTAAAAATGTTGATTTTGGAGGCGGACTTGAGAGAATCACAGCAGCATCAAACGACGATAGTGATATTTTTAATATTGATGTATTTTCAGCTGGCATAAAAAAAATAGAAAAGGCAAGCAGTAAGTCATATGATAAAAATAAAAAAGCATTTAGGATAATCGCAGACCATATTCGCGCTGGAGAACATATAATCGCAGACGGAGTTACTCCTTCAAATACCGAGCAAGGATATGTCTTGCGTCGGCTTATAAGACGTGCTGTCAGGTATGCAGATAAACTTGGTATTAAATTAAGTGAATTGGCTTCAGGAAACGAAGAGATAAACAAAGAAGAAGAAAAATTTAGGAGAACCCTTGAGAAAGGATTAAGAGAGTTTGATAAATTAATTGATAAAGGAAATATTTCAGGAGATGATGCATTTATACTTTTTACAACACACGGTTTTCCTCTTGAATTAACTCTAGAGTTAGCTCTAGAGAAAAATCTCACAGTTGATGAAAAAGGATTTAGAGATAAAATGAAAAAGCACCAGGAGCTTTCACGCGCTGGCGCGGAACAGAAGTTCAAGGGAGGACTTGCTGACACTGGTGAGCAGTCCACAAAGTACCATACGGCAACTCATTTATTACTTCAAGCACTTAAGGATGTTTTAGGGAATTCTGTAGTACAAAAAGGGAGCAACATTACGGGAGAGAGATTACGATTTGATTTTTCTTGGAGTGAGAAATTAACTGATGAAGAGAGGCAAAAAGTAGAAGACACAGTGAATCAAAAAATAAAAGAAGGACTCGTTGTTACATCTGAAGAAACAGACGGAAGAATTATATATACAATAGGCAATAAAGAAGAAAAGTACAGCGTAGAGCCCTGCGGGGGTCCGCATGTAAAAAATACTTCAGAACTTGGAGAATTTAAAATCAAAAAGCAGGAGTCAGTCTCAGCAGGCGTTCGTAGAATAAAAGCGGTATTAGAATAATTTCGTTGCGCAGTGTGCACAGTTTGAATATAATATAGAATATGTCCAAGACAAAACAATCTCCTTTTGTTATTTTTGATGTAGGAAGCGGGAGCGTCGGCGTCGCTTTGGCTACTATATCTGCCGAGGATAATATCCCAATAGTTCTATATTCCACGCGCGTTCCTATCGCATACAAAGAGAATGTTTATTCTGATTTATTTATGAAATCAATGTTGACCTCCTTTCAAAATGCCTCGCTTGAGATTATACAAAAAGGGATACCAAATCTCACAAAAAAAGGCATCAAAGTAAAAGATATAAGTAAAGTTTTATGCATTTTTTCATCTCCATGGTACAAATCACAAGCGGATCTGATTAAATTTAAAAAAGAAAAAGCATTTGATGTGTCAGAAAAGGAAATAAAAGAAGCAGTTATCAAAGTTAATGAAGAGTTCCGGAAAAACTCTATGACAGAGGGGACTGATGAAGAGACAAAAAAACCAAAACTCATTGAAAAAAATATTGTCCAAATAAGGCTCAACGGATATCCGACAAATAATCCATACGACAAAAAAACTAAAAGCGTTGAACTATCATTATTTCTGAGCAAAATCTCGGGCGATGTATACAAAAACATAAACAAAATACTTAGTGAGGTTTTTTACACAGATGATATATCTTTTCATTCTTTTGCGCTGGTTTCATTCTCTGTTGTGCGTGATATATTCAACGTGGAAAAGAATTTTATCCTTATGGACATAAGAGGAGAAGTTACTAATATTTCTTTAATTCGTAATGAAACTCTTTACAGTACAGCATCATTTCCTCTTGGTAGGAATTTTCTTACAAGAGAGGTAGCATCTGCCTTAAATACAGTCCCAGAGGAAGCAAATTCTCTCATACGAATTTCCCTTGAAGGTAAGTTTGGTAGCAGTGAATCGACAAAAATAAATACAGTGCTTATTGATGCCCAAAAACGTTGGCTTTCTTCGTTTAGAGAAACGCTAACGGATCTCTCTGAAGGATTGTCACTCCCTAGTATGGTGTTTTTAACCGTAGATGAAGATATAGGAAAATGGTTTAACGATGCAATAAAGAATGAGGAATTTGTAGGTTACACTCTTGCGGAGAGGCCATTTACCGTAATTACTCTTAGTGAAAAACAATTGCTAAAATATTGTGTCACTATAGGAGAATCCAGATGCGATCCATTTCTTGCTCTTGAAGCATTGTTTTTCCACAAGATTGCAGATATTTAGTATTTATATGGTATGATATGATCATAGTAAATATGGCAAAAAATGCATTTCAGGACATAGTTCCGTCCAAAAAAAGAACAATAAGAGACGTTCAAAACTCGCGCAGTAGAGCTCATAAACCTATTCAAAAAACAGGGGATGATTTTGAATATGATACAGGATACGACGATAATATAAGAAAACCACGCTCATCACGCTTTGCACTTTGGTTTGTTGCAGGCGTCGTAATTATAGTACTTGTACTTGCGTTTTCACTTCTTTTTGCTGGCGCGAAAGTTAGCATTACTCCAAAACAAAATAAAACACTTGTTGATGCGCAATTTGTTGCTGCACTTGATGGTGTAGCAGGAGAACTTGCTTATGAGATTATGACGATAGAGAAAACTGATTCCAAAAAAATTGAAGCAGCAGGGAGAGAAGAAATTGAAGAAAAAGCATCTGGTAGACTTGTCATTTTCAATGATTTTAATACCTCAAGTCAGCGACTTATAAAAAACACTCGTTTTGAAACACCAGAAGGACTGGTATACAGAATAAACAGATCAGTAGTTGTCCCAGGGCAGAAAACTGAAGATGGAGAGAAAGTACCAGGTTCTCTTGAAGTAACTGTATACGCGGATGAAGCTGGAGATAAATTCAACATTGGTTTGACGGACTTTACAATTCCAGGATTCAAAGGTTCCCCACGCTTTGATAGTTTTTATGCTCGTTCAAAGACACCAATGACAGGAGGATTTATAGGAGAAAAATTAACGGCAGATCCGGTTGATGTTGAAAAGGCAAAGAGTGAAATCCATACAGATTTGAAAGAACAACTCTTAAACGAAGCGTTCTCGCAAAGCCCTGATGAATTTTATCTTTTTGAAGATGGAGTGTTTGTTGAATTTGAATCACAATCTCAGGCTGAAGCAGGTGATGAAGTTGAAATAATAGAAAAAGCGATACTCTATGGAGTACTCTTTAACAAAGAAAAATTTGCGAGCCATATTGCAGAAAACACTCTCGTCGCGTTTGATGAAGGTGCAGTTTCAATTGCGGATATCTCAACTTTAACAGTCACTGCAATTGATAAAGAAGAAGCACGCCCCTGGGAAGATGAAGAGTTTGAGTTTAGTGTAGGTGGGAATGCTCACATAGTATGGACATTTGACGAAGAGAAATTAAAAAATGACTTGTCTTCAAGAGCAAAAGCTGCACTCCCTACAGTTCTCTCTGGCTATCCAAGTATAGGGCAGGCGGAGGTGGTTCTACGACCATTCTGGAAGCGTTCATTCCCAGACAAGGTAAGTAAGATAAAAATAGAAACAGTCCTTGACAATTAATCATCTTTTGATACTCTTCATACAGAAATTTAATTCCTTAAAATTTATTTGGAGGATTAGAAATGAAACGAGTGCCAGAAATGCCAGAATTTTACCAAAAGACATTAATTGAAGGTGATTTAATTGACAATACTTTCTTTTGGACTACCGAATATACTGCAATTGTCGTCATAATATCAATCATAGGCCTTATAGTTCTTGGAATAAATTATCGGAATGCAAAGAAAAGAGAGGACGCTGAAGCATGTTGATACTTGCAATACATTAGCCACCCATTTCGTAAAGAAATGGGTGGCATTTTTTATGATATAATGCATTCTAAATTATGTTTACTAAAAAAGAACTAATTGAACATCTTGAGAAGGGTACAAGAATGCTTCAGAGTAATGAACTAAAAGACGCTTTTACAGCGATAGATAGAAAGGATTTTGTACCAGAGGATTATGTGGAAGAAGCATATGAGGATTATCCTCTTCCACTTGGAAGCACAGAACAGACTATTTCACAGCCGACGACCGTTGCATTCATGCTTGAGCTTTTGAATCCGCAGAAAGGAGAGAAGATTCTTGATGTCGGTTCTGGCTCTGGATGGACGACGGCGCTTCTGGCGCATCTTGTAGGCGAGAGTGGGGCAGTCACGGGTGTTGAAATTATTCCGGAGTTAGTAAAGCTTGGAAACAATAATCTCAAGAAATATGATTTCAAGAATGCCCAAATACTAAAAGCAGGAAAGGAAATCGAACTTGGAGGAGAAGCGCCGTTTGATAAGATTTTAGTTTCTGCCGCGGCAGAAGATTTACCAAAGAAGCTTATGGAACAACTGAAAGTCGGTGGAACAATGGTAATCCCTATTTATGATAATCTGTGGCAGGTAAAGAAAACAGAAGATGGCGCAGATGTAAAAAAGTTTGAAAGATTTGAATTTGTGCCATTAATAACATGACGAAAACAGAGCAAATGAAGAAAATCAGAGACGAAGTGTTTGAATTAAAAAATTCGCCTCTGTATCAGTATAGAACAGAAAATGGATTTTTCCCTGTGATAGGTGAAGGGAATCACGATGCGGACATTATGTTTATAGGCGAGGCGCCGGGGAGGAACGAAGCAAAAACTGGCAGGCCGTTTTGTGGAGCGGCGGGGAAGATTTTGGACGACTTGCTCGCATCAATTAAAGTGCCCCGTGAAAATGTATATATAACAAACATAGTTAAAGACAGACCGCAGAACAACAGAGACCCGCTTCCAGAGGAGATAGAGATTTATGGTCCGTTTTTGGACAGGCAGATTAAAATTATTGAACCAAAAGTTATCGCAACACTCGGGCGATACTCAATGGAATATATTATGAAAAAGTTCGGACTTGAAAGTGAGCTCAAGACAATAAGCTTAATGCATGGCAAATCGTTTGATTCGGGTGGTCTAAAAATCGTTCCGCTCTATCACCCAGCGGCTACGATTTATAATCGCGACCTTATAAAGACACTCGAAGAAGGCTTTAAGATTCTAAAAAATATATAATAAAAAGCCCTTCAACGATTTATAATCGTTGAAGGGCTTTAAAAACAGCTCTTGGTTCGCAGAACAATTTTTTTAGTCCCCAAAATAAAAATAAAAGAATTATAAAAAAAACAGATATAATAGCAATAAACGCAAACGGTATTATTAATTTATCTTCCCACACCGCATGGATTCCTCCTGAAATCCAGAAAATTATTTCTCTAACTTTCGAACGAATCCCCAGAAAATCTTTTTCTGCTATGTAAAATACAATTGCATGCAACATTCCAAGTACAAAAAATATAGTAAATCCAATAGATTGATTTCCCGTGATTGTTAAATATAAAGCGCCCAGGAAAATACATAAGAATACAAACCAGTACAGTGTTTTTGGAATATTCATCTTTTCCTCCCATATATAGTTATAAAAAACTAAATTTTATTCCAAGGACAGATTACTATGATTTATTAAATTAGTCAATTGTGATACTATAATCTGAAGCTTATGTTTTGGGGAGACAAAATAACTAATCAAATTAAGATTGATCTGGAGGAGCGGATCAAATCTGGTAAAACTCTTATCATAAGAGATGAAAAAACGGCATCTGGAAGAATCCATGTTGGCTCAATGCGTGGTGTCGCAGTTCACGGAATAGTGTCGGAAATACTTTCTGAAAACGGAATTAAAAATAAATTTCTCTATGAAATTAACGACTTTGATCCAATGGATGATATACCAGCTAATTTAGACAAGAAAGAATTCGAAAAATACATGGGTCAGCCTCTCTACTCAGTACCTTCACCGGAGGGTAAAGCGAAGAATTTTGCAGAATATTTTGCAGGTGAATTTATTGATGTAATAAAAAAGTCCGGTTTTTCTCCGGAGTATTACAGAGCAAGTGAGTTATATAAATCAGGGAAAATGAATGATGCGATTAAGACGGTTCTTAATCATGCGCAAGAGATAAGAAAAATTTATAAAGAGATATCAGGATCAGTTAAACCAGATGATTGGCTTCCTTTATCAGTGGTATGTGAAGGTTGTGGGAAGATAGGAACTACTAAAGCCATTTCTTTTGACGGAAAAGAAGTTGAATATGTATGTGACCCAAAATATGTAGAGTGGGCAGAGGGTTGTGGTCATAAGGGCAAAATTTCCCCATTTGACGGCAATGCAAAGCTTCCATGGAAGGTTGAGTGGGCTGTTAAATTCAAAGTTCTTGATGTTGATATAGAAGGAAGCGGGAAAGACCATTCTACAAAAGGAGGGCCCAGAGACATCGCAAATCATATCTCAAAAGAAATACTTGATTACAGCCCTCCTTTTGATATCCCATATGAGTTTTTCCTTGTCGGAGGGGAGAAAATGTCATCTTCAAAGGGTAAAGGATCATCTGCAAAAGAGATATCAGACCTTTTGCCTTTAGAGTTATTTCGCCTTGCCCTGATTGGCAAAGATTACAAGCAGGCAATTAATTTTGAGCCTGATGGAGACACTATTCCAATCCTCTACGACACACTGGACAGGCTTGCAGAGAAATATTTTGAAAATGTGGAAGATGATGGCGCGAGACTGTTTTCACTTATCCATTCTCCGGCTGAAAGAAAAAATATAAAAAATAGATTTCTTCCGCGCTTCTCTCAGATTGCATTTCTTGCGCAAATGCCACATATGAATATTGAAGAAGAAGTTGAGAAGATAAAAGGAGAACCTCTTACGGGGAGCGATAAAAAGGAAATTAAATTAAGAGTTGAATATGCAAACAATTGGCTTAAGGTATATGCACCGGAAAATTATAAATACGAACTTCAAGAAGACTCTATACCTAAAGAAGCAAGTAATTTATCAAATGAGCAAAAGCAAGTACTTGGCAAAGTTCTTGAATATGTAAAGTCAGAGAGAAACCTTGATGGGCAAGAGCTACACAGTAAAATACATGAAATAAGAAAAGAGTCGGATATTGAGCCAAAAGAACTTTTCAGTGCAATTTATCTTTCGTTTCTTGGCAAAGAAAGCGGACCTAAAGCAGGATGGTTTTTGAGTGTGCTTGATAAAGGATTCCTTGAGAAGAGACTTGAAGAAGTAACAAAATAAAAAAAGCACCCGATAAAACTGGGTGCTTTTTGTAAAACTAATTCTATTTTTTGACTTCTGTCTTCCTCTTCGTTTTCTTTTTTGTTACCTTATTCTCGTACAAGATTATTGATTTTAATCTTTTCTTTCTAACATATTTCTTTTTACTCTTCTCACCGTCTTTATTAAGTATTACAGGAAGTTCTATTTCCTTAGCTTCTCCGTCTCCTTCACAAAATCTTTGTAGTAAAATAATCATTATATCGTTTACAACTGCTTCTAGTTTAAATCTTTCTCCTTTAACGAAATTTATTTCATAGCGCTTGATATTCATTAGATTTTCCATACCACAAATATGTCGGAGCTCACTTTCAAATGATTTGTATTTGTCGCAATCTTCATCACCGTATCCATCACCTACATCTCCGCAATTATCACAATGAGTACTTTGAATAAATTCATCCTCGTCGTCATCATCATCATCAAAACAATCACTAACATCAGGGTCTTCATAACAAGATGTATCATCTTGTTTTGCGTGTTCTCGCAATGGTATGTCTACGAATAGGCGTATACGATTTGGTTTCGAATCGTAATATTCAATAGCATATTTAATAATCATAAATCTCTCCTCCAAATTTATGTTAACGATCTAAACTAAGTGGATAATAGCAGATTATGGATAAAAGGGAAGCTTTTTATTCACCCCAATTTTCCTGTGGATAAGTGTTTTGGTGTAGTGGTATGAAGTGTTATATACTTATACCGTAGTGGTATGAAGTGGAAATTCAGAGGATATAGGCCCGCCATACTCTATGTCCTCTGGGTTAGCAAATTATACTGCTACATAATAATTTGCTACGCATGCTAATCGGAGAATATAAACACATAATAGATCCCAAGAAACGACTCTCACTTCCGTCAAAGTTTCGCAAGGAACTTGGAAAGAAAGTTGTCTTAACAAGGGGACTAGATAATTGTTTGTTTGTATATCCAATTAGTGAATGGAAAAAGATTTCAGCAAAGCTCGCAGAGCTTGGGGTGGGCAAGGCTGACACAAGAGGGTTTAACAGATTCATTCTCTCCGGAGCCGTAGAGACAGCAACTGACTCCCTAGGAAGGATTCTTATACCAGACTTCTTGAGAGACTTTGCGTCTCTTAAAGACAAAGTGATATTGGCAGGAGTACAGACAAGGGTTGAAATCTGGGACGAGAAGAAATGGAGAGAATATAAGGAGAGAATTGAAAGACAGGCGGATGATATGGCAGAAAAATTGGGCGAAATAGGAATCCTCTAATATGCATATCCCAGTTCTTTTAAAAGAAGTAATAGAGAATTTTACTTTAAAGGAAGGAGATACAGTAATTGACGCAACTATAAATACAGGCGGGCATGCGAAAGAGTTCTGTAAATTAATCGGAGAAAAAGGAACACTTATCGGGATAGACCTTGACCAAGATGCACTTGATGAGGCGAGCAAGATTCTTGAAAATGAAAAATGCAAGAAAGTTTTAGAGCAAAATAATTTCAGAAATTTAGACGAAGTTCTTAAAAAAGAAAATATAGAAAAAGTTGATGCAGTATTACTTGATCTCGGTTTTAGTTCTGACCAGATGGACGAGTCGGGCAGAGGATTTAGCTTTCAGAGAAATGAACCACTTTTAATGACATTAAAGAAAAATCCGACTGAAGAAGATTTAACTGCAAAAGAAATCGTCAACAACTGGGAAGAAGAGAACATTGCAGATGTCATCTACGGATATGGCGAGGAAAAGTTCTCCAGACAGATCGCAAGGAAGATTGTGGAGATGAGGAAGGAAAAGCCATTTGAGACAACACAGGATTTGGTGGGAGCGATAGAGAAAGCGGTTCCAAACTGGTACAAACACAAGGAAATTCATTTTGCTACAAAGACATTTCAAGCCCTCCGTATCACCGTAAATGATGAAATAAAAGCTCTAAAAGAAGGTCTTGTGAAGGGAATTGAAGCATTAAATGAGGATGGTAGGATGGCAGTCATATCATTCCACAGTATTGAAGATAGGGCCGTAAAACAATTTTTTAATAGCAAGAAACAAGATGGCGTGGGAAAGGTAATTACTAAAAAGCCGATTACACCAAGCGCGGAGGAGGTAAAAGACAATCCACGTTCGCGAAGCGCAAAACTAAGAGTATTTCAGAAAAATTAAAATAATTAAATGAGAACACAAGCAGTACAAATAAATAAGTTTGAAAAAAGGGCATTTGTAGTGCTTGTCTTTATAATTCTCATATTGTTCGGCCTGTACTTATATTTCATAAGCAAATCAATAGTCAATGTAATAGTAAGGGAAGAGATTAACAGCGATGTCGCCGCTGTAAGCTCAACTATAAGTGAGCTTGAAACCAGATATATAGCGCACAAAGAAGCCATTGACATTGAATTTGCAAAATCTGCTGGATTTAAAATATTGAAAGAGAAAAAATTTGTAGCAAAAAAATCGCTTGCCAGAAAAGGCACTGCTTTAAATCTTGGAAATTAGAACCTACCTAGGATATAGGATATAGTATATAGATGAAACCAGAATTTTTGACAAGAATTCGCATAATCTCTAGAATAATATTCTTTATAGCACTCGTTCTTTTTGGACGGCTTTATTTTATACAAGTAATGCACGGGGGAGAGTTTAGCGATGAAGCAGACAGACAATACACTCGTCCGAACCAAAGTCTCTACAATAGGGGATCTGTATATCTCAAGGACAAAGACGGACGCTTAGTCTCTGGAGCAACACTTAAGTCAGGATTTATAGTTGTTATAAATCCAAAAATACTCGTTGATGCTAAAACCGCATATGAAAAGCTTTCAGGTTTAATTGAAATAGACGAGGATACTTTTTTCCTGCGTGCAGGAAAAAAGAGTGACACATACGAAGAAATCGCAAAACACATAGACTCTGATACAGCACATATTATTGAAGAGTTAGACATTGATGGAGTTGATATTTATAAAGACCGATGGAGGTTCTACCCAGGGAAAACTTTGGCATCACAGACTCTCGGTTTTGTCGGCTATATTGGAGATGAATTCTCTGGAAGATACGGGCTTGAAAGATATTATAATGACTTGCTTGAAAGGGGCGGGGATAGTATGTATGTTAATTTTTTTGCGGAAATCTTTGCAAACATAAACAGCACAGTGTTTAAAAGTGGCAATCGCTCCGGTGATGTAGTCACTTCTATAGAGCCGTCCGTACAGCTATTTCTTGAAAAAAAACTTCAAGAGATAAGCACTGACTGGAACTCAAAGCTTTCTGCTGGAGTGATAATAGACCCCAGAAACGGAGAGATACGAGCGATAGGTGTGAATCCTTCATTTGATGTTAATAATTTTCAAGACCAAGAAGACGCGTCAATATTTTTAAATCCTATTGTTGAAAATGTGTATGAGATGGGTTCTATCATAAAACCGCTCACAATGGCAGCTGGGATTGATGCAGGAGCAGTGACAGCGACAACTACATATTATGATGCAGGTAAGATTGAGCTAAGCGACTACACGATTTCAAACTTTGACGGCAAAGGTCGTGGGCGAGTATCAATGCAGGAGGTACTCAACCAATCACTCAATACCGGAGTTGCATTTGTTACAAGTAGAATGGGCAACAGAGTATTTGCTGACTATATGCTATCCTACGGTGTTGCAGATGAGACAGGGATTGACCTCCCTAATGAAAGCGCGGGACTCGTCGATAACTTAAACTCGCCCCGCGACCTCGAATACGCTACAGCTTCTTTTGGACAGGGGATTGCGATGACTCCGATAGCAATGATAAGGGCGCTTTCAGTACTTGCAAACGGCGGGACGCTTATTACTCCGCACATTGCAAAAAAGATAAAGTACACATCAGGACTTTCAAAGAATGTATCGTTTAATGACGGAGAAAGGGTGTTGAAGCAGGAGAGTGCGGAAGAGATAACGCGGATGCTTGTTAATGTTGTTGATGATGCGCTTCTGGGAGGGACTGTAGCACTTCCTAACTATAGTATTGCCGCAAAGACAGGGACAGCGCAGATTGCGCGTATAGGAGAACGCGGGTATTATGACGACAGATTTTTACATTCATTCTTTGGCTACTTCCCTGCTTATGATGCAGAGTATCTGATATTCCTCTATACTTTAGAGCCCAAAGAAGTGCGCTATGCATCGCAGACGCTTACTCACCCATTTATAGATACTGTGAAGTTTTTAATTAATTATTACGAAATACCACCAGATAGGTAATTCACAATGAAAAATATTTTTAAAAATATAATAATCTTTATTCTAACTCTAGAGGCACGACTTGTATTAAAAAAGTACAAGCCGAAGATTGTTGCGGTTACAGGAAACATTGGGAAGACAACTTCAAAAGACGCTATTTACACCGTACTTTCCTCTGTATTCTTTGTACGCAAAAGTGAAAAGAGTTTTAACAGCGAGATAGGTATCCCTCTGACTATCTTAGGACTCCCGAACGCGTGGAGTGACTTTTTCTCATGGGCGCAAAACATAATTGATGGCTTGAAGCTTATTATTTTGAAAAACCATTATCCCAAGTGGCTAGTGCTTGAAGTTGGTGCGGACAGACCGGGGGATATAAAAAAAGTGTCGCACTGGCTTAAGCCAGATGTTGTCGTTATGACCCATCTTCCCGATGTGCCTGTTCATATAGAGTTTTTTAATTCAGTAGAGGAAGTAGTAAAAGAGAAAAGCAACCTTATAAAAGCACTTAAGGAAAATGGGACTTTTGTAGTTAATGCAGATGACAAAAAAGCGCTTGCACTTAAAGAGCTCGCAGGAGAGAAGAAAGTTTTGACATACGGATTTAAAGAGGGTTCAAGTATCATAGCCTCTGGTGAGAATACTATTTATGAAGACGGAAGACCAAAGGGCATATCATTTAGAGTTGATTATAGCGGAAGTAGTGTACCTGTAGAGATAGGAGGTGTGCTTGGCAAACAGCATATTTATCCGATACTTTCCTCACTTGCAGTTGGTATCGCCCAAGGGCTTAATATTGTCTCTATGGGACAGGTACTTAAAGAACACATGACTCCAGCAGGGCGGATGAAGCTCGTTGATGGGATAAATGATTCAATAATTATTGACGACAGCTACAACTCTTCTCCAGAGGCGCTTAAAGAAGCTTTGAATTCTCTTTCTGGGGTTAATGGCCTGCCTCGCCATAGCGAAGCTAAGGCGAGTAAAAGAAAAATAGCAGTACTTGGAGATATGATGGAGCTGGGAAGTCATTCTGTAAAAGCGCACATTCAGGCAGGAGAGCTTACAGCAAGTTCGGCAGATATTTTGATAACAGTCGGAGTACGCGCCAAATATATTGCACAAGGTGCAATGGAGAACAAAATGAAAAAGAAGGAAATTTTTCAGTTCAATGATTCAAAAAGCGCAGGAGAAAAACTTGCGGCAATACTTAACGACGGCGACATAACTCTCATAAAAGGCTCGCAGTCGGTGAGGATGGAGAGAATTGTTGAGAAGGTAATGGCATACCCTGAAAAGAAATACAGACTTTTGGTGAGACAGGGAGAAGAGTGGCAGATAAGATAAATTATTGATATATTTCTATTCAAGGCTCCATCGTCTAACGGTTAGGACATCAGCTTCTCAAGCTGGTAATCGGGGTTCGATTCCCCGTGGAGTCAAATTTTAAATAAACGTTACTTTACAAGGTTATTTTTTGTACCCATCGTCGGACTGAGAACTTTTTATTTTCTGGCTAACCAAATATCAAAATGCTTTTCTTCTGAAATTTCGGGAGTTATTTTTTCAATATTAGAGAAACC
>CAJWGW010000007.1 GCA_913041175.1 uncultured bacterium | reverse complement strand
CCTCCCGGTGGCGCTTGCGTTGGTCCTACCCATGCAGCGAAGAGATAATTAACAGAAAGTGCTGCGGTTAGAATGATTGTTAGTATTAAGAATTTTGTGATGTGTTTTTTCATATATCTATATAATACAATATTTTTTAATATCTTTTATATAAAATTTGTGGGTAATTTATTATCCAATGAGTGCAATTGATAAACCAATAATTGCAAAAACAATACTTATGACCCAGTAACGCATAGTCACTTTTGCAGCGGGCCAACCGATTGCTTCAAAATGATGATGAATAGGCGCAACTTGAAATATTTTTTTGCCGTTTCTGAATTTTTTAGATAAAAGCTGTATCACAACCGATAAAACCGTAATAACAAGCGGAAATGCAACTATAGGAAGAACAAACACTCCATGACCCCCTCCCAAAGAGTCTGTCATAAATGCTACAACTGTGAGAGTAATAGTGAGTCCCATAGTTCCAGTTTCTGACATATAGAATCTAGCGGGAGGAATATTAAACCAAAGGAATGCAAGTATTCCACCAACGATAAGAGCAGAAAATGCTGCCAAATTAATCTGTTGTTGATAAAACGCAATACCTGCATAAGCCGTAAACATTGCCGCAAACACACCACCCGAGAGTCCATCAATCCCATCTATGACCCCTCCTGCATAAACTGCCAAAGTCACGAGCATAAAAAACGGAATAAACCAGAAACCAAGAGCGATATCTCCTAAAAAAGGAAACCCAATTGATGCAACTCCAAGTTTGACAAAAAACCACCATGCAACAAAGAAAGAAATAACACCGACTACAAGGAGACGCCTCTTGAGTGAAAGTCCGCCAGCAATATAATTTCCATTTCCTTTGACTTCTAAAATGTCATCTATCATTCCAACTATAGAACCTGCGATTAAAGTAAAGAGAGGTATCCATGTCTGATTTCTACTTAAAAAATCAAGCTTTGTAGTTATATCACTAGGAAATACTTTAGAGACAAACCATATGCCGATTATTGTAATAAATGCACTTGCCCAGATGACAATACCTCCCATTCTCGGTGTACTTGTTTCTCTTTCTTCGTGAACTTTATTAAAAATTGGCGTACTCCGCCCGTCAGGGGCAACTTTGCCAGCTTTCTTTTTCCATGCTCTGAATTTGTAGAGATAATGAGTAAGAGCAGGAGTAATCAACATTCCTACAACGAAAGCAAGCGAAGAAGCTGTGAATATCTTGACTATGTCTATAATCATATTTAGCTAATTATATAGTAAAATTTCCAATATAACAAAAAAGCAGTCTGTTGATGACTGCTTGTAATTTAGGCGCCTGTCAGGCTGTCAGTTACCTTCCAGTAGTGACGTGAAGAAATATGTTACATAAAATAAATACCTGACAGGCGCTCCTTGGGGAAGTAGGTCAACAATTGACCTAAATATAATTATAAACTATTTGTAAAATCTAATCAAGCGACATTAAGCTCGCCGTAACAAGCTTCTCCACATCTCTGAATCTGCCTTCCTGTGTTGAACCAAGTACAGAGATAATAATCGGATGACTTAGTCCAGCATCAAATGCAATCACAAGATTACCTCCAGCAAGGTCAGTAAATCCTGTTTTTGATGCTATTAATCCCGGAACCACATTTATTCTTGAATTAGTATTTGTCGCTGTATGATTAATATCACTTAAAGAATTAAACTGCAACAAGTTATGTCTTGTTGCCTCAACAATTTCGGGAGTACTTACAACTGCATACTCTAAAAGAAGTGCTGCATCCCTCGCTGAGCCATATCCGCCACCTATATCACCATTCGTATCAAGTCCTGTTGGATTTATAAAATATGTTTGATTAAGACTAATTTCTCTCGCTTTTTCATTCATTGCTTTTACAAAAGCCTTTTTACTCTCTCCATTACGAGCAGGAAATCTTGTTTTGAGAAGTCCCGCAATACTTGCAACTGCGCTTGCTCCATCATTTGAAGAGGTAATAAGAGTGAATCTTAGCAGATCACTCAGATTCCATCTTTCATTTGCAATTAGTCCGCTATCTCCTTCCTCCACAAGCGCTTTAGCGTCTATCATTATAACTGAGGATTCTGGCAGAAGCTCAATTGCGATGAGCGCTGTCATTAATTTCGTAAGAGAAGCAAGCGGAAGCTGTACCTGCTCATTGAGAGTAAACAAGGCCTTTTGTTTGTTTACATCCCATACAAAAGCAGCTTTTGCTTCAAGAGAAATACTCTCAAACATGTCAGGTTTGTAGACACTGCTATCTTCTGTGCTTGCTATATTACGAGGTGTGTCGCCAGTAAATACCACAATAAGAGCTATTACAAAAACCGCGCCCAAAAGGACGATAATTTTTGCATACAGGTTGTGTAGAAAGGTTGAAAGCATAATCAGTTCTCTTCTTGTATAAATGTTTTAATCTCACTTTGTACTGTATCAAATTCAGGAAGTTCTTCAATACCACTTATCCCGAGATATGACAGAAGCTCAAGTGTCGGTTTATAAAGAAAACTTCTTTGGTCTTTTGGATTTGGTACTTTCTCAACTAACCCTCGTATGAGTAAATTCCTAAGTATAAAGGTAGAATTCACTCCTCTTATATAATCAATTTCAGCTCTTGTAATAGGACCCTTATATAAAACTATCGAGAGCGTTTCAGCACCTGCTTTTCCGAGATCTTTTGTAAGTTCTTCTTTTCGTATTTCCTCTATCAAATCTGACATTTCAGACACAGTTCCTAACATTACTTCATCCTCCTTTCTTATGAGTCCGATTCCCCTATCTGAAAGCTTTTCCTTGAGCTCCAAAAGTGCATTTTCAACATCTTCTTTGTCAGCCTTCAAGAGCTTCACAAGTTCTTTAATCTTTACTCCTTCGCCCTTAAAGAAAAGCAGTGCCTCAATTTTTGTATCAAGTTTCATAATTAATATTCTGGTGTTTCTATATTATCGGTCTCTATTGTTATGTCCGAGAAATGTTTATCTTGAGTGACAGAGACGATTCCCTGCTTCACAAGCTCAAGCATCGCAAGAAAACTTACTATCACATTTACCTTTTCTTCCTTTCCTATTCCTGAGAATTCCTCAAAGCTCATCTTTAGATTTTTATTTATTCGCTGGGTTAGATTTTCAATCACTTCCTCAAGAGAAATAACCTTTTCAACAACTTTTTTCGGCAATGTAACAATTTTCTTTGGAAGATTATGAAGTACTGATTTGATACCGTCAGCAATTTTTGATACAGACAAATCTTTATCAGGAGAAAATACCGGTACAACATTTTTAGCGTGTGTTTTTGGAAATATTATTTTTTTGCCAAAATTTTTACTTATATGAAGTGAGAGTTCTTTCATCCTTTGGTGCAGTTTCAATCTTTTCTCTAAGTCATCAATACTTTCTTGCTCTTCTTCACTCAAAGAGAGTGTTGGTAAAAGCGATTTCGATTTGATAAGTACGAGTGTTGAGGCAATGAGAATAAAGTCAGCAGTGTGCGCCATAGAAAAATCCTCTTGTTTGTTTATGTATTCAATATAGTCGTCAGCAACACCGGCGAGCGATATATCGTTGATAAGAAGCTTTCTTTTTTCAATAAGAGAAAGCAGGAGATCAAGAGGCCCTTCAAAGACGTTCGTCTTTACTGTGTATTGAGAGGTTCTTTCTATATCTTGACTTTGTTCACTATCAGTGGTATTTTTATCAACAGAAAAATTATTCTTCATTAACTTATTTTAACACAATTTTAGAAAGGACGAGAATTATGAGAAAAATAGAAATAAGTGAAGAAATTGATCTTTTTTTGTCGAGCGATAATTTTATTGAAGCAAAGAATTTCGGAAAAGGTATTGATGAATTTAAAGAGTTTGAAAATGTGGATGTCTATATAGAACCCACTGAACAAGTAAAAGAAGACTGTGATATTTTCTTAAGTGTTATCTTTAACAAAAAAGTGGGTGGTGAAAAATATTTAAATTTTATTAATCTTTTTCATAAAACAAGAGATTTCAACAAAAAGATAGCTGTACTAGATGCTCATGGCAGTCATTGTAATGGAAAATGGTATTTCAGTGATGGAAAAAGGAATAATCTTATACAGAATTGGGTGAGAGATAAAGATGGAGTATACGCCGCCATAATACTTAAAGTTTGTAATCCAGGACAATTAATTGCCAAGACAAAATCTTCTCTGTTAATGATGGCCGACACTTCTTTTTCACTATTAGGTATTGAATATGGTATGCAAATTTGTGATTGGACACCTGAAAGTGGATTTAACTGCATAATACACCCATCACATGGAGAAATAAGTTTGTACACCATAGATTATCACATTACCAATAATGTAATAATCTAAATTATATATGCTAAAAGCCCTCTCATGAGAGGGCTTTTTCTGTTTACCACTAATCCGCAATATCAGTCTTTGTGGATAGTTTTTTATTTTTTGTCTTTGGTTATTTTTATGCCAAGTTCCTTGAGCTGCGTTTCATCTATTTCAGACGGGGCGTCCATCATCAGGTCCCTTCCTTCGCCTGTTTTCGGAAAAGCGATTACTTCGCGGATGTTCGGCTCATTTTCAAACACCATCATTAGCCTATCCATGCCAGGAGCTATCCCCCCATGTGGAGGCACTCCATACTTGAATGCATTGAGCATATGCTCAAACTTCTGTTTCTGGTTTTTATCAAAACCAATCAAATCAAAAATTCTCTCCTGTACTTTAGAATCATGAATTCTAATGCTTCCTCCTCCTACTTCATATCCGTTAAGAACCATGTCGTGCTGATATGAACGCACGGCACTAGGGTCACTTTCAAGTTTTGAGATGTCCTCCTCCTTTGGCGCAGTAAACATATGATGAGATGGCGCGTAATGTCCTTTTTCTTTATCTTTCTCAAAAAGAGGAAAGTTCAAAATCCATGCGAACGCGAGTTCGTTTGGATCATTTTTATCTTTTCTTAAATCAGGGCTGTCTGTACCATATTCTTTCATTACCTCATCGTAATCAAGTCGTGGCCACGGCTCATATGTCACTTTCTTTTCAGGGTAAATTTCTTTCACAAGTTTTGTAAACATATCTTCAGTGAGATTTAGAATCTCCTCCTGTGATACGAAGCTCATTTCAACATCAAGTTGTGTAAATTCTGGTTGCCTGTCTCCGCGCGTGTCTTCATCTCGCATTACTTTTGCAAGCTGAAAATATTTCTCCATTCCGGAAACCATTAATAATTGTTTGTACTGCTGTGGAGATTGTGGAAGAGCATAGAACTTTCCTTTCTCAATTCTTGAGGGTACGACATAGTCGCGTGCACCCTCAGGAGATGATTTGGTAAGAATAGGTGTTTCAATTTCAATAAAATTTTCATCTGTAAGATAATCGCGTACGAATTTTAATACTTTTGCTCTGTTTCGAATATTCTTCTGAAGTCGTGGTCTCCTCAAATCAAGATATCTGTGTTTGAGCCGGTTTTCCTCGCCTATTTCATGTCCGTCACTTTGAATATCAAATACTGGCGTTTCTGCTTCATTTAGAACCTTTATTTCTAAGATTTCAATTTCAATATCGCCATTCTCTTCATTTTTATTTACCATTTTCTCCGGCCTTTTATTAATTTTGCCTTTTACTTCAACAACCCATTCAGGTCTTACTTTCTCCCCCACCTCGTGTGCATCTTTAGCCCCAGGAAGTATAACTCCCTGCACCTTGCCTGACATATCCCTGAAATCAAAGAAAATCATTTTCCCTTGGTCACGACGAACATCTACCCAACCTTTAATAGTTGCTTCTTTGCCTGTGTGTTTATTTAATTCTTTTATATAAATCCTATTCATAGAGTTTTGTCCCAATTTTATCTCTAACTTCTTGCATCTTTTTCTCCGCACGTGCGCGCATCTCATCCCCACCTTCTCTTAAAATATCTAAAACATACTCTTTGTCTTTCTCTAATTCTTTTCTCTTCTCACGAAGTGGTTTTATAATCTTCTTGATATTTTCTATTAAAATTTCTTTTGACTCTTTGTAACTAATTCCTCCTTCTTTATATCGTTTTTCCAAATCAGAAAGTTGTTCTTTGCTGAACAATTTATGAAGCGCAAAAATATTATCTTTCTCTGGGTCTTTCGTATCACCAGGCGCTTTTGAGTCAGTTACGATAGACATCACTGCTTTTTCAATCTCTTCGTCCTCTGCAAAAAGTCCTATTGTATTATTATAACTTTTACTCATTTTTTTCCCATCAGTTCCAGGCACAGTTGCAACATTCTCCAAAATAAGTGGTTCAGGAATTTTAAATGTCTCTCCAAAAATTCTGTTGAACTTTTCCGCGATGTCACGTGTAATCTCAATATGCTGTTTTTGATCCTGCCCGACAGGCACAACATCCGCATCATACATCAAGATATCTGCCGCCATAAGCATCGGGTAATCAAATGTGCCAACACTGATTTCTTTATTGCGCGCTTGCGCATCTTTGTATGCATGCGCACGCATAAGGTATGACATTGTCGTAATAGAGTTTAAAATCACAGCAAGCTCTGAATGTTGAGGTATATCTGACTGTTTGAAGATTGTTACATTTTTAGGGTCAAGGCCAATTGCAAGATAATCAAGCGCAATCTCGTATATATTATTGTTCATCTCCTCTCTATTCTGAACATTGTTGAGCGCATGGTAGTCGGCAATAAAAATAAGCGTTCTGCCATAATCTCCTTGGAGATCTACGAACTGCTTCATCGCACCAAAATAGTTGCCAATATGTGGCTTTCCTGTCGGCTTCACGCCGGAAAGTAGAGTTTTTCTTTTATTTGTCATCTAAAAATAGTACCAAAAAACTGTTTATTTTGAAAGTCAATTTCTCCAGATTTATTTCTCTGCATCTAACTCTACAAAAAATGTTGAACCTTTTCCTTTCCCTTTTGACTCTACCCAGAGCTTGCCACCCTCGTGAGCTTCCGCCATTTGTTTTGCTATGTAAAGCCCTAGTCCTGTGCCGTGAATATTTACTTCGTTTGCCTTTTTCCCGCGAATGAATTTATCAAAGAGAATAGGCATTACTTCTTTTTTAACACCAACTCCTGTGTCAGAAATCGTTGCAAGAAGCTTTCCTTTCTTTTCGTCTTTAGAAAGCGACACTATAATCTCTCCTTCTCTTGTATACTTGATTGCATTATCGATTAAGTTCACTATCACTTGTCGCATTTTACCTTCATCAATCTTTGCTTTATACTCTTTACCTTCATCAATATTTACAGACAGTTCAAGTCGTGCTTTTTTGACATTGGGCTCAAGCTCCTTTGCAACTTCACGAATGAGTTTACCAAAATCTGTAACAACAAAATTGTATTTCATTCTTCCCATTTCAATCCGCGAGATGTTGAGATAGTCCTCCACAACAAGCACAAGTGACTGACTTGCTTTATAAACTTTATCAACTGCCTCTTTTGCCTTCTCTCCAATATCTCCATACGACCCTTCTAAAATAAGAGAAGTATAACCCTTAATTGCAGTGAGCGGAGCGCGAATCTGATGCGTTGCAAATGAGACGAACTCGGACTTTAACTTGTCTAACTCTTTCAAACGAACATTTGCTTTCTCTAATCTTTTTGCCAGTTCTTCAATCTGTTGTCTTTGTGTCACCTCTTTTCTTACACTTTTGAGCAAGAATATACTAAACACGAGTACAAGAATAAACACACTACTCCTGAACATTATCTGGTCAAATCCTTTTGAAAATATAACCTCTAAGAATGTCACAATAGAAAGTACAAATGCAAGCGTTGCAGTCGCAACAACTTTAATATCAAACAGTTTATGCTTTAGTATTGCGTATGATGTAAACAGTACAAATGGGAATATGAACAAAGCGCTTAGCGGAATAAATTTTGAATTATCAAAAAATGACGGCAATATAAAATTAAATGTGACAATAAGTACAAAGGTAAAAAATGTACCTAAAGCAACAAATCCAAATTGTGATTTCTCTACACCTGTTGCCTTTATTGATTTTCTGATTAAAACTACAACTCCGCTGATTATAAGTGCCATAATTACAGTACCAAATAAGACAATTGCGAGCCCATTCTCAATTTCTGCTATACCGCCTGACGGAGATACTTCAACAGCTCTCTTGAATACAAGAGGCGTGAGATTAATAATTGATGTAATTGCGACAATCGGAAGGAGTATCCATTTATAATTGTCAGAAAATTTAAATTCACTCTTGGGAAATACACGAGCAAGCTGAAAAAACGAAAAAGCATGCCAGACTCCTAAGAAAATAACAAATCTTATAAGCCAAAATGCAAGCGTTACTGACTCTACTTGATAATATGCATAATTAGCCACACTCCATACAATTGTGATAAGCGCAAACAGCAAGAATGTCTTGTTGGTTATACTTTTTGTGTTATTAAAATATACAACAAAGCCAAGAATGCCTATTCCAGCAATTGTCATTCCGACAGAAAGCAGATCGAGATTACTTAAAATACCCATATTTTAATAATAATCTTAATTTCATTTATCTTCAATGTTTATATGGGGACTTAATCTATAAGACCTGGCAGTAGGTTTGTTTGCATATCCAACTCTAAACATCATTGCAATGGTACCGCTCCCAATTCCAAAAGTAGCTTTTATTTTCTCATATGCATTTTTAATAAGAGGAATATGAGAATTTAGAAATACACCTGTATCTCCTGCAATCACTCTTCTTGCAAGAAACAGTATTCCCGTAACCGGCTGTACAGAAAGCCCTAATTTTGTCGCATTAAGCCATATTCTTTGAGAAATCCTTCCAGCATTTATAAAATCTTTACCTGTATCACTATCCATAACAACAACGTAAAGTGCTGAAGATTTGGCATATACTCCTGCATTACCTTTGGAAGCTAATTTAGAAAAGCCGATTTTATTAAAAATATTGGTGATAGCCCAGTGTTTTAAAAACTTAAAAGCAACCCTTATAGGAGGCGGTAATTCAAGTGTTTTTATGTAAAGACCACCCTGACCTGCGTCATTGTCTTTTTTATTCCACAAAATACCCCTGAAAAATAATTTGTGAATAGCTGGTGTTTCAAGTGCGATCCTCTCCATTGTACTTGCAGCACTTGCAATTATTTTCTTTTCTGCTTTATCTTCTCTAAAAAACACATTGTCACTTTCAAACAAAATGTCTTTTTGCTCTTGTGTTAGAACTTCATTTTTGTACGGTTTTCTGTTTGTGACTCTTTGTTTTATATAATTAAATAAAGGATGATCTTTTTTGTCTGTATTTTCAAATGAAACTGATGCAACTAAATCTTTGTTTTGTGCATCAGGGAAAAGCGATACATTAGCACTATATCCGAAATGCGGAGATGCTATAGATATGTTTTCTATCAGTCCGCCATGCGCTACGTATGATCCGCTTTGTTTAAAATTTAGAATTGGATTGTCTCTATCAGGAATATTGAAAATATATAATTTTTCATTTCTTACTTCAAATCTCCACGGCTGTGAATTATCTCCTGACGGTGCCCATACTGCAATATTTAATATCTCTTTTATATGCTCCACAGTAATTTGATATTATATCTTAAGTCCGATTGTTTTTAGAAAGTTTTCTCTTATACTCTCTCTTGCGTTTCTCGCCTCTTTAGTATTGTAATCAGGGTCAAATATAGAATCCAAATTAATTTCGATTTTACCTGATTTGATTTTCTCACCGAGTGCAATCCTTCTTACAATGTAGGCTATCGCGACACCAGAGAGCGTTGCGGCATCTCCCAATTGTGGCCACGAATATAGCGTTCTTCCGACTTCTAAAACAGATGTGAGCATCCTTGGTACTACAACTTTAGGACCTGCAATTTTTGTAGCAAGTTTTGGCATTTCCTGTGGAGGAATTTTCTTGAACTCTTCAAGTGTCAAATGCCCCGCAGCACCATTGAAAATCTCTGTGTTTTTATCCAAATCGTACCGTTCAATATCTACAATCACATTATCGCCATTGTCAGTCGCCATTATAACCGGTATGCCGAGTTCTTTTGCCTTAATGCGCAATCTTATCTTCATCTCCAAGTTATCTAACTCTTCAACTAAAATGTCTAAACCAGAAAGGAATTCATCAATATTCTTTTCTGTAATTCCTTTATTGTATGCATGGACATCCGCATATGGATTAATTTGATAGAGCTCTTCAATTGCTATGTCACATTTATTTCTTCCAACTACAGAAAAGTCATGACGAATTCTATTTAAATTAGAACCGGACACTACATCCAAGTCCGCAATTTTGATTGTCTTGCTTCCGCCCATCATTGAGAGCGTGAGTACTCCGTGAGAGCCAACAGAGAGTCCTGCTATACCAACCGTAGTATTGTAGAATTTCTCTTGCTCGTCTTTAGTAATAATATTTTTGTTGCGCGCAGTTCTTATCTCTTGGTGCATCTCATCCAGTAAATAGTGCATAAGAATATTGTTCCAAGGAAAATAAAACCACTCGCCCGCTTCCTCAAGTGATTTCTCACCCTTGTGTTCATTTATAAATTCTTCAAGTTCTTTTTTATAACTCGGCTCAAACTTAAATCGTGGATTTCGTATTAAGAATAAATCCTCCAAAAGCTCGTCGTATTTATCTATTTCTGCATCAATATCAAGTTTTTTCCTAAAATCCTCTAACGACTCATTAGCTTTGTCCCATTGAATTGGTTTCATGCCTCTTATTATATCACTTATCAACCCACTTTTGTTTTATTCCTGTCTTGAAATAAAGCGGGTCTTCCTGTGGCCAGAACACCAGTGACGGCTCTGCTCTGTCTCCAAGAAAATCAGAAAGTTCACGAAACTCTGAATTTTTCACTCGTAGATTATTAATAATCCCGTTAAGAAGTTGTGTTTTGAGCATATTACTTACTTTTCTTTTTTTTCTCATCTCCAGATTGATTTCTAAATATTGATTATGGTTAATATCAAATTTTGATATCAATGTAAGTTTTCCAGTCAATAATTCTGAAAATGGCTTTTTAAGCAACACTTCTCTGATTGTTTCCGGATATATCTGCAGTCCATAAAGAGTCGTTGACATATCTATGCGTTCATACACATACACAAATGGTAGTTGATATATATAGTTTTTTATTCCTGCTTTTTTTACTTCTCTATTTAGATTAATTTTATGTGAAGCGAATTTCTTTTTTATTTGGCTAAATGTAAAAGTTCCTCCATGGTCACCTATTGAATAATTAACAAGCGGAATTGAGCTGTTGCCTGTCAAATGCAACTTATCATCTCTCGTCTCAAAAGATATGAAAGACGGAATATATTGTGTAAGTGTTGGCATCTTACTTATATCAGAAAAAATATCTTTAAATATTTTTGGATTTTTTACCGCAATTTTTCTTATAAGAATAGAAAGCGGTGTCTCAAATGCCATAGCTCCAATGTCAGCACTTCCATATATATTCATAGTATCTAAAAGTACATTGTCTAATTTTGTTTTTTTAGCTAAGTAATCTCTAAAGTTTTCTGTAAAAGCTTCTGCAGCAAATAAAAGACGAATATTAAGTTTTTTTAGTTTTATTTTTCTGTCATCTGCTTCATCTACAATATCTTTCAAAAAAGGCGGGTATCCTGCTAGGATTGTCTGCTTAAAGTGCGGTGAAAGTTTCTTGAGTATTTTAAATATTTCTGCTTTGTTTATCCCCGGAGTTATTATTGAAATCGGACATTTCCCGCGACCCGTTATCTCAAATGCCTGATAAGTTATCAACCCACCTACCCAAACACCCATACCAAAACAAACAATTACAAGTGTGGGACTCTTTGGAGAGAGTTCACCGTTTTTGAAAAAAAGCTCATGAATAGCCGCTGCTTGCTGGTCAACAACTCCATTTCGTGAAAAATAAAACGGCTCTCCAGTTGAACCAGATGTAGAAGTAAATACAAGTGAATTATTGCTTGAACTGTTAAGCACGCCATCCCAAGACAACTGCTCAAGTGTATATTTTTGTAGATAATTACTTTTAGTTATAGCTGGAACTTTCTGTAAATCTTTGAAAGTCCTAATGTTTCTGGGAGAAATTCTGTGTTTTTTTAGGAATTTCTTGTATGCAGGCACCCTACGCGCTGCTTCATTGAATAATTGGAGTGTTTTCTTTTTTTGCTCCCTCTCCCAATAAGCATCTGTTTTATCTTCAATAGATTCAAGAATCCTTTCGGTTGAGTGATTTTTTATAGCACCCATATCTTTTTTGGTTTGTCTATTTATTCTCATTTATTATTTTTTTAGCTAAATCGTCAGCTATAATACTTGTAGATTTATTATTCTCCCGTGCCATATTTAAAATCTTTTCAGTTGTATCTTTTATCTCGTTTATCCTTTTATTAACATTACCTCTCAATACTGCCCTTATAAGACCACCTGCATTTGCTACATAATCCGGTATATATGTAATCCCCTTTTTATGTAATTTCTCTCCAACATCTGGAGATACAAGCTGATTGTTTGCTGCGCCACATATTATTTTAGAACCCAACTCATCAATCGTCTTTTCATTGAATTCATTTCCTAATGCGCAAGGACAATATACATCAACCCTCTGTTTATGTATCTCTAAAGGATCTACAATCTCTACATACTTTTTCGCTCTCTCTATAGCTTTCTCATCAATATCTGCACCAATAATCTTGCCTCCGCGCTCATATATTAACTTACAGAGTGCAAATCCAACCTTTCCTAAACCTTTAATTGCAAATGTATGACCTTCTACTTTACCGATTACTGCTTCTATCGCTTTCAAAACTCCAAGTGCTGCAAATGGACCAAGCTCACTACCTCTTCCGTTTATATATTTTGACTCATTAGACAATACCATAATATCACTTTCAGTCAATCCCATATCTTCCCCTGTGGTAAATTTACCTTTAAGTTCGTTCACTGCTTTAGCGTACGCTTTTAATAATTCGTTTGTTTTGGTTTTTTTGGGGTCTCCAATGATTACCCCCTTTCCCCCTCCATACGGTACACTAGCGAGAGCACATTTATATGTCATTGCTTTTGACAGACGCAGAACATCAGCAAGTGCTTCATCTTTAGATTTATAAAAAAAGAATCTGGTACCGCCAGTAGCAGGTCCAAGATTTGTATTATGTATAGCTATATAAGCGTGTAATCCTGTACCTTTGTCTTTTATTTCACATACAAGCTCATGGTCATCAAACTCAGAAAAACGCTCAAGGAAAGTCAAGTGCTTCATATCATTATATTCCTATATTATCTTCTAACTGTAAAGAGAAGTACTACAAACGGTATGACAAGCCACCAGAAGAACATTGAGGTAGAGGCAAACAGTGCGTCTATTGGCGCTGCAAAATCATGTAGTGTTGTGATTTCAATTATATGATATGAAATTGCCATAAGTAGTCCGCCAGAGACAAAAGCAAGCACTCCAATTTCTATTAATTTTCTGATACCTCTTTCTCCAAGTTCCCAGCTTATAACTCTGTCTATTATAATGTTTATAAGAACAACAATCAGAAGGAAAAGTATAATCTGTGAATAAAGCATCATATCTATAGTTTCTCCAAAAAATAAAATCTTCTCTAAATATGGAAAGAATAAGATTATAGGAATTGAAATATAAAAAGAAATAAGCAGGGATATGATTCTGCGCTTACCGTACTTGAGCCCATATGCAAAAAGTACAACAAAAACTATCGCCAGAATTATTGTATCAAGCGACAAACTTGCGATAGTTTCTATTGCTCCATCAACTGAGTCCATTTAATAATTCTACAACTCACAAAACCTATTTGCAAAAACAAAATGTTGATTAAATCCCCTCTTTCTTCATCTCGTCTACGAGTTTTTTTGCACTCTTTGAGAGTTTGTTTGGAAGTGTGATATTTATCTTTACAAGCAAATCGCCACGTTTGCCCTTACTCACTGGCACACCCTTACTTCCCACACGAAGTGTTTCATTAAATGACACACCTGCTGGTACTTTTATATCAATATCACCATCAAGTGTTTTAAGCGCATAAGTGCTCCCCAAAAGAGCGTCAGAGAGTTTTATATTAAGTGTCGTGGTCAGATTGCTCCCATCTTTTGTAAATACTGGATCAGGGCTCACATGAAGCTTTATATATAAATCCCCAGCAACACCACCTGAAACGGCCTCACCTCCACCGGAGAGCCGTATCATCTCACCATTGTCCACTCCCGCAGGTATTGTAATCCTTATCTCCTCTTCTTTTCGAAGTACTCCAAGTCCACGACAGTGTTTGCATTGTTCTTTTGGAACTTTACCCGTACTGTGACAATTCTCACACCCTCGAACTGATGTTATAGTTCCCAAAATTGAGTTTTTGGTCTCGTGAATCTTTCCTTTCCCGTTGCAGTTTTTGCACATATCCATTTCTGTCCCCGCTTCTCCCCCGCTTCCGTTGCAATCTTTACATTCTGATACTTTTGTCAAAAGCACTTTCCTTTCTGTTCCAAAAACTGCATCACGAAACGGCACTTCAAGGTCAATTGAGATGTCTCTTCCTCTTTTTTGTTTTTGCCTTCCTCCCCCGAAGATGTCTCCCAGCCCTCCAAAAATGTCTCCCATATCAAAATCTTGGTCAGTAAATTGAGAAAAATCAAAACCTTGTGCACCAGAAAATCCACCAAAGCCAGCTCCTGCTCCCCCGCTTTCGTTAAAGACCCTGCCATATGCATCATACTCTTGTCTTTTCTTTTCGTTTGAAAGCACACTATACGCCTCGCTAATTTCCTTGAACTTAGTTTCGTCTCCGTCTCCTTTGTCAGGATGGTATTTATGCGCGAGTTTTCTGAACGCCTTTTTCACATCATCAGCGCTCGCCTTTTTTTCTATTCCTAAAATTTGATAGTAGTCCTTGGACATATATTGATTACTATATTACATGATTCCAACTATAAAACAACCCCGATGAAGTGGGATTGTTTTTTTGTTTTTATTGGCTTTCTTCTTTATCATCTGAAGGTTTTTCTTCTCCGCCGGTTGGCGGATTCTTCTCTTCAAATTCTGCATCCCTTACATTCTCCTCGCCTTCTTTTGCCGTATTATCTCCCTGCGCCTGCTCACCTGCCTTCGGCTGTGCTTTTGCCATTGCCTCGCCTATCTTCTGCATTTCTTTTGAGAGCTCTTCTGTGGCTTTCTTTGTAGCCTCTGTGTCAGTACCATCTTTTATTTTTTTAAGTTCATCAATTTTTCCTTGTACAGAAGTTTTAACTTCATCAGAAACTTTATCACCCGCATCTTTAATTGTCTTTTCCGCTGTGTAGATAAGTTGCTCTGATAGATTCCTCGCATCAACTGCTTCTTTCTTTTTAGCATCTTCACTCTCATGCATTTCTGCATCTTTCTTCATCTTTTCTACATCCTCTTCAGAAAGTCCCGAACCTGCTTCAATCTTAATTGACTGCTCTTTACCACTTGCTTTGTCTTTTGCTTTTACATTCAAAATTCCGTTTGCGTCAACATCAAACGAGACCTCTACTTGTGGTACTCCCCTCGGTGATGGCGGTATACCGTCTAAAATAAACCTACCAAGTGATTTGTTGTCAGACGCCATTGAGCGCTCCCCCTGCACAACATGTATCTCAACAGATGTTTGATTATCGGCCGCGGTTGAGAATGTCTGTGTTTTTGATGTAGGAATAGTTGAGTTCTTTTCAATGAGTTTTGTAGAAACTGACCCCAATGTTTCAATGCCGAGAGAGAGTGGAATCACATCAAGCAAGAGTACATCCTTCACATCTCCCTGCATGATTCCCGCCTGAATCGCTGCCCCTAAGGCAACAACTTCATCAGGGTTGATTGATTTATTCGGCTCTTTATCAAAAACTTCTTTTACAGCGTCAGAGATCGCAGGCATTCTCGTCTGTCCCCCAACTAATATGATTTCATTTATATCACCTGCAGAAAATGGAGAAGCTTCTATTGCTCTTTTCGTAATCTCGATTGAACGGTCAATGAACTCTCTCGCAAGCTCTTCCAAGGTAGCCCGCGTCATCTTTAGTAACAAATGTTGGGGCGCACCAGATGATGGATCTGATGTGATGAACGGAATATTGATTTCAGTCTCTGTAGTTGAAGAAAGCTCGTGCTTTGCCTTTTCTGCTGCCTCATCCAAGCGTTGAAGCGCAAGCGGATCTTTTGAAACATCAATTCCACTTTGCTTTTTAAACTCTTCTGCAATCCATTTGATTATTTTCTGGTCAATATCACGGCCTCCCATATGTGAGTCACCATCTGTTGATTTAACCTCAACAACATCATCTCCTACTTCAAGCACAGACATATCAAATGTACCGCCCCCAAAGTCAAAGACAACTATTTTCTCGTCTTTCTTTTTATTAAATCCATATGCAAGGGCTGCTGCTGTCGGTTCGTTTATTATTCGTTTTACTTCAAGACCGGCTATTTTACCAGCATCTTTTGTAGCTTTTCTTTGTGAGTCATTAAAGTACGCAGGCACTGTAATAACCGCCTCCGTAATCTTCTCTCCTGTACGTTCCTCTGCGTCATTTTTCATCTTCTGCAATATCATCGCAGAAATCTCTTCCGGCCTGTATTCTTTGTCTCCTAATTTTACAAGTACACCTCCATCAGAACCTTTTGCAATATCAAAGGGCGCCGTCTTTTCATCTTTTTGTATCTCCGCGTCATCAAACCTGTGTCCAACATAACGCTTTATTCCAAAGATAGTGTTCTTTGGATTTGTAACTGCTTGTCTTTTAGCCAAGAGTCCTGCGAGTCGTTCGTTAGTCTTTGAGATAGCAACAATAGACGGTGTTGTTCTCACACCTTCTGCGTTCTCTATAATAGTCGGCTCACCTCCTTCAATGATTGCCATTGCCGAGTTGGTTGTACCTAAATCTATACCTAAAATTTTACTCATAACTTTTTATATAATTAAATTTTTAACTGTCCCACTTTTACCTTCGCAGGTCTGATGATTTTACCATTTAAGATGTATCCTCTCTGCATTACTTCAAGCACCTTATGGTCTTCTTCCTTTTTATCTGTAACTACAGATTCTACTGAATCGTGACGATTTGGGTCAAATTGCTCGCCATTTGGGTCAAATTGCTCCAGTCCGTGCTCTTTTAGAGTCTTTAAAAGTTGGGAATGAATATACTCTATGCCGACTCTCCAGTTTTTATCAACGCTCTCCCATACCTTCTTGTCAGCAAATGCCATCTCAAAATTATCAACCGAAGAAAGAATATCAAGGATTATACCTTCTTTTGCAAACGACATGAGGCCTGCTCGTAATTCTTCATCTTTTTTCTTCACATTTACAAAATCAGCTTTTGACCTCTGCCAACCGTCAAGATATTCCTGTTTTTCTTCTACACATTTCTTTAGCTTCTCGCGTAGTTTCTTTACAACATCTCCAGCACCATCCTCCTCTTCAAAAACAACATCATCTTCTATGTTTTTATTATGCTGTTTTTTATTTTTTTTGTCAAGTTTTTTTCTTGGCATATTATAAGTGTAAAGAAAAACAAATTCTTATTTTATTTAAAATTATCGTTTTGACCACTGCGCAGCTTTGCGTGCCTTTTTGAGTCCCGGCTTTTTGCGTTCTTTTATTCTAGCGTCTCTCTTGAGGTATCCTTCTTTTTTTAGAGTGCTTCGGAGCTCCGGTTCAAACTTCTCAAGCGCTCTTGCAATACCAAGCGATATAGCATCCGCCTGTGAAGACACGCCTCCTCCGCTTATGTGTACAGATACTTTAAATTTCTGCGATATATTAACTGATTCAAATACTTTTCTTACAGTTCTTCTCAATTCATCCACTGGAAAATAATCTTCTAATGCTCTTTCATTTATTTCAAACGAATATTTGTCGGAAGTGAATATACGCACGCGAGCAATGGCAGATTTTCTTCTGCCGATTGCCTCAATGTAGTGAGTCTTCGATATTTTTTGTTTTCCGCCAGCTGGCGGATTGTTTACTGTTGCCATATTATTCTTCTATAATTAAATGCTTCATCATCTCGTTTCTTAATTTATTTGAAGGAAGCATTCCGTACACTGCCTTTTTTATTATTTCTCCATATCCCTTTTTATCAATTAATTTCCCCATTGTTTCTTCCCGAAGGCCCCCCGGATATCCAGTGTAATGTGTATATATTTTGCCATCTTTTTTACCCTCTGATATTTCAAGCTTTGATGTATTTGTGATTTTAACCTCTACACTTGCTACTTTATTCCTTGTAAAATCTGTAGAATCTTTTCCCATCAAAAGAGAGGCCGCCTTTGATGCGACTCGCCCAACTTTCTCTCCTGTTGCATTTATTTCTATCTTTTCCATAAATTTATTCTACAAACTCTATTACCGCCTCTTTGGCCGAGTCGCTCGCCCTTGCCCCAAGCTTCGTGATCCTCGTGTACCCGCCAGCGCGCTTGCCATACTTTGGAGCAAGTGTATCAAATAATTTCGCTGTGGCAACCTTACTTCCTCCGAGCCGACTTACTACAAGGCGACGAGAAGCGACTGTACCAGTCTTCCCTTTTGAAATTAGTTTCTCAACAAATGGTCGTAGTGCCTTTGCCTTCGCCTCCGTTGTTTTTATCTTGCCTTTCAAGATAAGAGACCGCGCAAGAGAACGCATGAGCGCTGTTCTCTGATTTCTTACTCGTCCAAACTTTTTGTTTTTATTATGATGCCGCATGTTTTATTTTAAAGTAATGCCGTAGTTCCCAAGTGCTCTTTTAATCTCTTGCAGTCCTTTCTTGCCGAGCCCTTCTATCTCCAAGATATCCTTTTCTTTCTTACGCACGAGTCCGCCTACTGTTCTTATATTTGCAGCGGTCAAAGCGTTTATATTTCGTGCTGAAAGATTGATAGATTCAATTCTCGTCTTCAAGAATTCTGTATCTAGTTCTTCGGTCTCTTTAACCTTCTCTTCTGCTTCTTCTTCCCCGCCTTGACCCGCGTCAGTCGAAGCAGGTTTCACTTCTTCCTCTACTTCTTCCTCTTTGAAGCCAACAATTGCTTTGAGCTGGTTTATCATTATCTCTATTGATTTCTCAAGTGCATCATGGGCAGTTATTGTGCCGTCTGTTTCAATGAACAGTCGCAGTCTATTAAAATCAGTCCTGTCACCGACACGCATATTCTCAACTTCATAATTAACCCTCCTTATCGGAGTAAATATAGCATCAAGCGCAATCACCCCTATATCAACTTTCTCTTTCTGAAGTACTTCTTTTGGTACATATCCCAAGCCCCGCTCTATAGTTATTTCAATTGAAAGTGCACCTTTCTTGTCCATTATCTCTGCTATTTTCTGGTCAGGATTAAGTACTACCACTTGAGAAGGTATCTTCATATCACCGGCTGTTGCAACTTTTGGCCCTTTGACATCAAGTGTGAGCGTCTGTGGCTCATCTGTAAGCATCTGTATTCTTACTTTTTTGAGATTAAGAAGTATTGTAACCACATCTTCTTTGATACTATCTATGGTGGAAAACTCATGCTGAACGCCATCAATCTTAACTGAAGTTATTGCAGAACCAGGAAGAGATGAGAGTATAATCCTTCTTAGTGAGTTCCCAAGTGTATGACCATAACCAGGATAAAGGCTATCAATTTCATATGTGCCTTTGAACTCTTCTTCCGAGACGATTCTCGGTTTTGATGGAAGTGATACGTTGTATTCTGACATAATGATATATAAATATATTAACTAATAATAATTTTTAAAATAATTTAACGACTGTAATATTCCAAAACTGAACCGATATCAAACATATGCTCTGTAGCATCTCCTGCGGGTTTGCCTTTTATATCTGCCTCAAGTGTTTTTTTGTCAAAAGAAATCCATGAAGGAGTGACAGCGTCTTTGAGATCTTCTCCCGTGTTTGAAAATAGTCCGCTCCCCCTACTTCCTTCTCTTACCCCTATCTTCATACCTTTTGATACTCTATATGAAGGTATGGTGACTTTCCTTCCCCCTACTGTTATGTGTCCGTGAGACACCATCTGGCGTGACATCTGCCGAGATTTTGCAAGACCTAATCTGTAAACAACGTTATCAAGACGAGACTCAAGATTCTCCATAAGCACAACTGCCGGCTTCACATCTTTCTTTGCAACCGCTTCTTTTACATACTTGGACATCTGCTTTTCAGCAATCCCGTATGTGTATCTTACTTTCTGCTTTTCAATAAGCTGACGTCCGTAATCCGACATCTGCCTTGGGCGCTTACCAATCCTTCCCTTTTTTTGAGCTTTGTCTTTTGCAAGAGTAAATTTCGCCGTCTGACATTTGTCAAAGACAGTACTTCCTAAACGTTTGCATATTTTATATTTTGGACCTATTTTCATAATATTTTAAATATTTATACTCTTCGTGTTTTCTTAGGACGCGGGCCGTTGTGTGGGACAGGCGTAGTGTCTTTTATTGAAGAAACTTGAATACCTTTTGTTATAAAACCACGAAGCGCTGACTCTCTTCCTCCGCCTACACCTTTTATTACAACATCCACGTCTTTCACTCCTATCATTGATGCTTTTTCTCCAAGAAGCTCACCGACTTTTGCCGCAGCAAATGGTGTACCCTTCTTCGCACCTTTAAAACCAAGTGCCCCACTTGAAGACCACATCACAGAGTCACCTTTTTTGTCCGTAAGTAATACTTTCGTATTATTGTAGGTTGCTTCAATGTGTAAGATGCCGGCGTCAAGCTTTTTCTTTGGTATACGCGCAAGTGAGCGGGACTTTAGTCCCTTATCCGCTTCACCTCCTGTTTTTTTTATAATTCTCTTTTTTCCCATTTTAAATTTTAAGTTTTATCAAGCTTCTTTCTCCCTGAACCCATAGTCTTCTTCGCACCCTTGAGTGTTCTTGCATTTGTCTTTGACCTTTGTCCTCTGGCTGGCAAGCGCTTTGCGTGCCTTGAACCCCTGTAGGACTTGATATCTTTTAATCTTTTTATATTGCCTGATACTTCCCTTCGTAGTTCCCCCTCAATCTTCTCTTCTTCTATTAATTTTCTAATATTGTTTTCCTCATCGGAAGACAAGTCCGATGGACGCTTGCCTCTGTCCACATTTATTTTATCGAGAAGTGTCTGTGATTTGGAAATACCAATACCATAAACGGCGGTGAGTCCATATTCTAATCTTTTTTTATCTGGTATTGTTACTCCTGAAATTCTCATGCTTATTGTTTTACACTTGATTATCCCTGCCTTTGTTTATGACGCGGGTTTGTACAAATCACGCAAATCCTTCTTTTTCTCCTGACTATTTTGCATTGCGCACATATTTTTTTTACAGATGCTTTTATCTTCATATTTAAAGTCGTTTTATTATTCTCCCCTTTCCACCATATGGGTCAACAACAACGATTACTTTGTCCCCAACGAGGACTTTTATTCTAAATTTACGCATCTTTCCTGAAAGATACGCGATGATTTTTTCATCATTGGAAAGATTTACCCGGAATAGTGCATTTGGTAATGTTTCATCCACTGTGCCGGTTATTTCTTCTGGTGTTTCTTGTTTATTTTCCATTTACAGCTTCTCGTAGAATTTTCACATAGTACCAAAATACTGCTACTAAAGTCAAGCTTTATACACAATTGAGCCTCTATTTTGGGGATTTAGCAAGTATCCACATTTAAACCATTGACAAAGTCATATTTTTTGGTATACTTTAGGTAGATTATATATTTCAAATCATTTGGAGGTATTACAGATGTATAATGAAACCGAAGTCTTGAGAACTATAAAAAATTTGGAATACGAGTTTCAATGCGATCTTCTTAGAAGTATGGATAAAACCCAAAGACTCATTGAACTGATTGATGAAAGACTATTAAGGAAAATTAAGTTCAAAGAAGCGGTAAGGTTTTCTCTAACAGACCTCGGATTTGGTAAGGAGTGGTGGGCTATCTATCATAGCTTTGCTATGAAATACTACGCACCACATCATAGTTATAGAAAGAGAACTCCAATAGAAACTGTTAGACCATCCGATGAGGTACACAAAATACTTGAAGTATGTAGAGAAGGGAGAGAAAAGAGGGAACGAATCGAAAACTTACAAAAAAAGCTTTCATTTGTTAAATAGGCAGAAATCACTTTATGATTTCTGCCTATTTTTATCAATACAAACAAAAAAGCAGCAACTGAATAAATTCAATTACTGCTTTCAGGAAAGCTTAACTGCAACTTCTTGCTCTTTTAGCCAGACGGTTTATGTCCAATCAACCCACTCGTATCTTTTCTTGTCATTCTTTACTTTCTTTAAACTTAATTGTAGTCCATTACTTAGACACAGCACTGCCCCCCTCATAAGCTTCCCGAATAATTTTCTCTCACTCTTCCTACGTTTTTGCTCTGGTCTTACAAAGTATGGCCTGCGTCTCTTCCTTTTCTTCCCTATTTTTATTCGTTTCATTTGTCACCTCCACCACGAAAGATATCACTAATATATTATTATATCAACTGTCTTTTTTATACTAAAGTATAGAATACATTCCTACCTCTTTCTCCGTGTTGTTTGATTTTGTTTTCACTTTCCAGTTCGTTTAGATACCTTCTTGCTGTTATGTTTGATACACCAAGCAATTTTGCAACATTGTCTGAAGTAACACCCTCTTTGATGTCTACTACATTACAAGCTTTTAACTCTTCCTCGTGAACAGCGTCAATATTCATAAAGTTCAAAATCCTTTCTTTTCGCTGTTCCGTTCTCTCCCTTAGCTCTTTTGTAAAAGAAAACACCAACGCCAATTACCAAAAGGATGATTAATACAGAAAATATAAGCCAAATGTTTCCATTCATTATTTTTATTATATCACATCTCTCCTAAGTTTCTTTATTTCTTGTACACTTGTTCACTCCCTCGTACTTTTTGGGAAACTTTAACACCGACTACAGCACCCTTTTTTGCTGATGAGACATTCTCGTGCTCAACTTCTATTGAGGAAAGCTTCTCTTCAAAGTCGGTGGTACCGTCCTTAAAATGAAGCACATCGCCAACTGATATGCTGTCGGAGAGTTCAATAATAGCAACGCCAATTTTTGAATAATAGTGCGTTACTTTGCCAATGAGTTTTTCTTTTGTATCAGACATATATAAACACTAATTAATAATGTCTCCATTATACTCCTATAAATCAAATGTGGAACCCCTGTTTTCAGGGGGGTTATTTTAGTATAAATAAGAAAACCCACCGAAACAGGTTTTCCTGTTTGGGTGGGTTGAATATTAAGTCATTCCTTTATCCACTTTTTCCTTTGCTTTCTTCAAAAATTCATACAACGCTTTCCCAAAATCGTCAAATTCTCCAAGACTTTTTAAACAAACTATCGGTTTAAACATTTTTTCTTCTCTTCTCTAAAATATAAATGTACTTTTGCTATGCAAAATATCACACCCGTACCATTTGTCAAGGGTTTAGTTATGTGGTATTGTCTAACAAGATATATAGTCCTTATTTCTTTCAAATAAAAGGAGTTTTAAGATGAAGAGAGTAAATAACCAAGAACCTAATATTTTTGCTAAGTGTGGTCTTCTGTTTGTTATATTTGGATTACTCTGTGCTTTCTTTTTCTGTTCTCGTAGACCCTTAGACGAAATATTGTAATTATCAAAAAGAGACCGACTTCTTGTAAGGAAGTCGGTTCTATTTTTTTATAAAATTTTTAGCCTTGTGATATTTCGCGTTCGTACTCTGGGAAATAACGCGCTATCTCCATAAGGTTAAACTGCTTCAAGATAGACTCCTTCGGCTCACGAGCAAGTAAGAACTCAAAGGACTTCTCTACAAGCTCTTCGGGCTTGGTCTTCCCGCCAGTTAGTCTTTCATAGTCTTCCCTTTTAACCTCCACCTCATAATCCATATCCTCCACACGCACAAAGAAAACCCACTTCTTCTCATCTTCTGATTTCACTTTTACTTTGACAGTCATGAGGTTATTATAGCAAGCCGTCCAGAGAGCCCATATATGAACTCATAAAGGACGGTATCACAAATATCATAGCTATAAGTGGTAGAATAAAAGCAATAACGGTAATCCAAATAATTACCAAGAAATATTTCCGTGTTTTTTCAACTGACTTATAAATAGCGTCTATTTTTTCACTTTGTTCGTTTAGCTTGTTTTGTATTTCATTTTCCATATGTTTATTTATGCTAAAATAGACTCATGAACTATATAACTATAATATTTATCGCTATCATTGGAATAATACTTGGCTATTCACTTGCAAAACGAAATAATACACCGATTTCAGAACAAAGTAAGAAGAAACAAGAGAATAAAGATAAAGTATTTGCATTCGTACAGAAAAATAGAGAAATAAAAAATTCTGACG
>CAJWGW010000006.1 GCA_913041175.1 uncultured bacterium | reverse complement strand
AACAACTGAACCATTTTCGTCAACAATTGTTACATTAGTCAAAAGTCCTCCACCGGAACCTGATGATGTAGCAACTGTAAGTGTCATTCCTGAAACGTTGATTGCTTCACCTTTAATGTCTGTCTCAAATCCGCCAAGTGGCTGGTCTGAAACATTAACTGCAATGTTTTGTGCAGCTATTGATGATGCTTTTTGAATTGATGTTACAGAACCAGCGCTGATTGTAAGTGTTGCGTTGTCAAACCATGGTGTTCCGGCTGTAAATACTGAACTTGTTGTTCCTGCTGAACCTGAACCTGCAGGTGGTGTAATACCATAACCGAATACTTCACCTGTGATGTTAAGGTCTGTTGTCTTGTCAATGTCAAAGATTACAGTTCGTGCTGAACCGCCAGTGATGTCGGCTTGAACGTAAATGTCAATAAGGTTTCCTTTACCGACAACTATTCCGTCACCAAGTTTTGCAGTGTAGAATTTACCGTCTGCAGAAACTACTGTTGCGTACTCTGTACTGTCAATAACAGTTACAACATTAGAAAGGTCGCCACTTCCGGCTGAACCTGTTTGGTTCCACCTTATGCTGTTAATTCGGATTTCTTCAGCTGAACCTGCTGTTACAGTAATACCTGCAATTCGTACTCCTGTTGTGCCAATCTCTTTTGATTGTGCAGAGTTAGGGTCGAATGAAGAAATTCCCATAGTTACTGAACCGATAGAAAGTGAAGCGTTAATTGTTTGCGCTGTACCTGCGATTGGAAGTGAACCTGATACTGTTGCTGATGTGTTAACTGCAACAACTGAAAGTGTTGCGATTGTACCATCTCGTGTTGAGTTGTCCGATGCCATGTTACCAGCGATTGTAAATGTCTTTGATGTTCCTGCTGGGATTGTAGTCGCTGCTCCAACAGTTGCTTGATGGTTTGAATTCAAAGTTTTTGATGTTCCAATCTGTATGCCATCAGAGTCAAGAAGAACTATTCCTGAGAAGACTGCATCTGGAGCAAGACCAGTTCTTTCAACAGAAACACTGTCCATAACAACGTCACCGTCTGAACCTGCTGTTACGATAAAGTTCGTAAATGGAACTCTAGCTCCTGAATCAGGTGCAAGAGTTGCAGTTGGCTGTGTGCCACCTACCACTGAAAGACCTGTTCCAGTTGCTACTGGTGTAGTGGTGGTGTCATCGTCATCTGCTGGAGGTGTTACTACAGCAGTTGAACAAAGTGAATTTGCTTTTGCTCGAGATGAAGAACCGAAGTATCCGGTTCCTGCTGAAAGTCCAACTGGTGCCAAAACTTCAGAAGCATATTTGTCCTGGAATTTGATAACAGCTGCTTTTGTAAGACCTCCGAAGAAATCTGTTTCGTTTCCTGCTGAACCAACTCCTGATGAAGCAATCTGTGTTGCTGAATCAGAGTTCAAGAACTGCTGGAGAGCTTTAACGTCTGCTCCAGAACTTCCTGATGTAAGACTGGTTGACCATGTGTGTGGACATACGCTAGCGGTACTTGTTGTACCCGTTGGCGTCCCACCTGCTAAAGATACTTTCACATTAGCAACCGTTGCTGCATCAGCCCCGAAGGACTCAAGCAATGCAATGATCGAATCAACCTGACTTTGCGTCAAGGCTGCCTGTGCTGGTGTTGCTGCAGCAAACAAAAGTCCGAAAACAAATGCTACTCCAATAACACCTATAGCGATCTTAGTAGCTATAGAATTACTTTTTGTTAAACTCATAATGAATTAATTTTAATTTAATTTAATTTGTTTTTTATATTGCTTACTTATTGCTAATAATTAATAATTGCAAAATAAAAACCAATATTTTTTTCGTACGAAATAACTTTTTGTTCGACCAAAAATAATTTTCGTACGCCTTGTTAATAATTTTCTGATTGAATGCATACAAAATGCATTTGCCATACTTCTTAATTAATCTTACCCGTCCCACCTTGTCCTATATTGCATCGACGCAGAACAAAGAAGGTTAGCTGATAAAAATTGGACCGAATTTCATCCATATACAACCACGGTAGAAAAAGGCAATTTCTGTATTTAATTGGCTAAAAACCTTTATATTTAGTTTTCAACGAGCTCTCCTTTCAATCGGATATTATGCATAATTCCCTACCAAAATGCAAGACTTGAAATATAGGGATTTTATTGTACATTTTCAGACATTTCACACACAAAACGGCCAAGCAGTTAAACCTAGAAATAATTATATAATATAGGCGATATATACAAAAGCATTTTAAAGTCAAAAGTGTGGATAACTGTCTAAATTTTTAACAATTTTAATAAAAATAAGTATGTCTATGAGATATTAAGCATTTATCAAGAATCTGTCTCTTAATACTTATACTAAGCTATAAGTACTCCATCTTCGTTCTCCCTTCTTTTTTAGAATACCCTCACCTACAAGAGATAGTAGTTCACGTTGAAGGGTTTTTGTACTACATCCCTTAATTGCATCTACTGTGTCCTTTATAGTAATGAAAGATTTATCTTGAAGTAATTCCAATATAATATTTCTTCTACTGCTATGCCTTATATTAGCTGTTTTAATTACCCTTGGGTATGTTTTTGTTTTTTGTGTCTCTTTTGTATCTTTTATTGTGTCCTTTACTTGATGAATAGTGTCCTTTATGGTTTCTGTCTTACTAGAACCTTGTCTTAAAACATGTGCCTTATATAAATCAGGTACATCAAAGAAGTCTTTCTCTAAGCGCATATCACCTGTTGCAATATCCTCTTTTCGATTTTTTATGAGAGTTCCCAGCTCAATATATTCTCGCTTTAATATCATAAAATTCATTTCTGATATAAGCCCTGAAGAATTAAGTATCTCAAGAAAAGATACGATTTCTGTAATACCAGAAAGTACATTTTGAAGAGAATTGTACCTGTTTTCAATACTATTGTTTGTCCTTAAGGATTTATATTGTGTTAAGGACAATTTCTGTAGATGTGTAATCTCAGAGAATATATTTATTGATTTGTCTCTTAACAACTTACGTAATGTTTCATTTTCTGGAATAAAATTAGTAACCATATAAAGAGCCGCGGATAATCTTTCAGCTTTTTTGTATAAGAATATATACAGATGGTTTCCTTCAAAAAAAGAATTTAGTTTAGTGTTTTCAACACTTTTTGCAGAAAGACTGTTTTTTTTGTTTATATTCTTATCGTCATTCATAATATCTTGTCTTTTATAGTTTGTCCTTTACTGTTGATGATTTTATATAATTGTCTTTTACAAATAATATTTGTTTGAATATGTCTTATATACTGAATTGCAGAAAAATCATATGTCCATTATATAATGGACATATATAAAATCAACGCTATAAAGCATCAGAAAACACTTTTTAAAACTTCTCAAGGTTGTCTATTTCCCGCTTTAGAATTTTTAATAGATGGCTGATTTTATGTTATTATTTAGGAATTCTTACAAAAAATATGTTTGGATTTTTTAAGAAAAATAAAAACCAGAAGAAAAGAGATGCTGAGCATGAAGGAATATTTGACAATCTGAAGAAAGAAACACTTAGAGGTATTCTTATAATAGCTTCTTTTATTCTTGGAGTATTCCTGAGTTTATCCGCATTTGGTGGCGCAGGTGTTGTTGGTACATCTTCCTTTAAGATTCTTTCTTCTATGTTTGGAATAGGATACTTCGTACTTCCAGTTCTGTTTTTCCTTTTATCAGCATCCTCCTTAAAAACTTTTGGTAATTCATTCGGCACATTAAAAATAATAAGCGCTTTTGTTTTCTTTCTCTCTTCCATTGCGCTCGTCGATGCAACTTTTGTAGGTAAAGGCGGGCTGTTTGGAGCACTCATCTCCGCGCCACTTATTGGACTTTTTGATATATTTGTAACACTTCTTATTCTTTGGGGACTCGTTATTGCGTCTATACTTATACTGTTTGAAGCAAAGCTTCCATCTCTTCTGATGCTTTTCAAAAACATTTTCAAAAGAGACGTTGAAGGAGAAGATGAAGATTATGACGAATATGAAGATGAAGAGGAGGAAGAGGAATATGAAGACGAAAATGGAGAAGAAGACGAGGAAGAAGAAGAAGAAGAAGAAGAAGAGAAAAAATCATCAATAAAAAATATCTTTGGCTTGGGAAAGAAAAAAAATGATGACGAGCAAGATATGATACAGATGAAACATGTTCGTGTTGGTTCGTATTCCCCTCCCCCTCTTTCAATACTGGAGAAGGACAGGGGCAAACCCGGAGTCGGTGACATAAAAGCAAATGCAAATATTATAAAAAGGACTCTTCAGAACTTTGGAGTTGATGTACAAGTAGATGAAATTTCAATCGGACCTTCTGTCACAAGATATGCCCTGAAACCCGCTGAGGGTGTGCGGCTATCAAAAATACTCGGTCTTCAGAATAATCTTGAACTTGCTCTTGCCGCACACCCTGTAAGGATAGAAGCTCCCATTCCAGGACGCTCCCTAGTTGGTGTTGAAGTGCCAAACACAGCAAAGACAACGGTCGGACTCTCTACTATGCTCTCAACGCCTGAGTTTCAAAATAGAGATACACCACTATTGGTTTCCCTTGGTAAAGACATTACAGGCAAATCACACTTCGGGAATCTCGGTAAAATGCCTCATATTCTCATTGCAGGCGCTACAGGATCAGGGAAATCCGTAACTATCCATACTTTTATAACATCCCTGCTTTTTAGAAACTCCGCTGAGCAGCTACGATTCATAATGATTGACCCAAAGCGGGTAGAATTGACTCTATACAACAATATTCCTCATCTTCTTACTCCCGTTATAACAGACCCTAAAAAAGCGATATTGGCTCTAAAATGGGCTGCAAAAGAGATGGATAGGAGATATGGAATACTTGAAGAAAGTTCTGTACGAGATGTTGAGTCATATCATAAGTATATTGCTGGACTGGACGACAATGATGAAGAGGAAGAAATAGAAGCAATGCCTTATATTGCAGTAGTAATAGATGAACTTGCAGATATTATGCAGATGTATCCGCGAGAGTTAGAATCAGTAGTCGTACGACTCGCACAAATGAGCAGAGCTGTCGGGATTCACCTTATACTTTCAACACAAAGACCATCCGTGAATGTCATTACGGGACTCATTAAGGCAAACATCCCTTCAAGGATTGCTCTTCAAGTTGCATCTCAAATTGACTCACGAACAATCTTAGACGGAAGTGGTGCTGAAAAACTTCTTGGCTCAGGAGATATGCTTTATCTTTCAGGAGAAATGTCCAAGCCAAGAAGACTCCAAGCAGCTTTTATTTCAGAAAATGAAGTGAAGAAAGTCGTTAAGTACTTAATAAAAAACTATGGTGATGACACCCAAGGTGAAATTGACTTGTCTGCAAATGGTGCTCGTGATGCAAACAACAGTGCAGTATTCGAAGCAATATTAGATGAAAACGGAGATGAAGAAGAAGACGAACTATACGAAGAAGCAAAAGAAACTGTAATCCACGCAGGCAAAGCATCCACATCATATTTGCAGAGAAAACTTCGTGTCGGATATGCACGCGCGGCGCGTCTCGTAGACATGTTGGAAGAAAGAGGTGTAATAGGTGAAGCAGACGGTGCAAAAGCACGCGAGGTACTGGAAAAGTATGGTGACGAAGATGTTTCTGATGAAGAGGAACATGAAGAACAGTCTTAGAAATAAAAATTTGAAAACATATCTTAAATTTACACTTATAAGTATTTTTGCAATTACAATTTTTGGTTACGCTTTTTTTCAAGCAAGAAATATAATATCTGGACCAGTTGTTAAAATACATACACCTCTAAACGGCGCATCCGTAGAACACTCCCTCATAAATATAGAAGGAGTAGCAAAAAACATCTCACATATAAGTATGAACGATAGGCAGATGTTTACTGACGAAGAAGGAGAATTTAGTGAGAAATTGCTCCTTTCCTACGGATATAATATAATAACAGTTAAAGCAAAAGACAGGTTTGGACGAGAAACTAAAAAAACATTGGAATTAATTTATAAATAAAATGGCAAAAGCAAAAGCAGAACCAAAAAAGAAGAACTTAGGGATTGACGAAACAATTAAAGAAATAAAAACAAAATTTGGCGAGGAATCCATAATGAAACTCGGCGAAAGACCTAGGGTAGATGTGGACGCGATACCTACTGGATCTATTGGTCTTGACTGGGCACTTGGTATAGGAGGGCTTCCACGTGGAAGAGTGGTTGAAATTTTCGGCCCTGAATCATCAGGAAAAACAACACTCGCTCTTCATGTGGTTGCAGAAGCGCAGAAGAAAGGCGGTATATGCGCATTTATAGATGCAGAGCATGCAATGGACCCTGTATACGCCAAAAAGCTTGGAGTCAAAACAGAAGAGCTTCTGCTTTCACAACCCGACACAGGAGAGCAATCACTTGAGATTGTAGAATCGCTTGTGCGTTCTGGAAAACTCGATGTCATAGTGATTGATTCTGTAGCAGCACTCACCCCAAAAGACGAAATAGAGGGTGACATGGGGGCGCACCATGTTGGGAAACAGGCGCGCCTTATGTCTCAAGCGCTGCGTAAGCTTACTGCAATAGTTGCGAAATCAAAAACAATTGTAATTTTCATAAACCAAATCCGAATGCAAATCGGCGTAATGTTTGGAAACCCTGAAACAACACCAGGGGGTAAGGCGTTGAAGTTCTACACATCAGTGAGAATAGATATACGAAGAATTGCGCAGATTAAAAAAGGTGATGAAGTGATGGGAGGCCGTGTGCGGGTGAAAGTTGTAAAAAATAAAGTTGCTGCACCGTTCAAAGTTAGTGAGTTTGACCTTATGTACAATGAAGGAATTTCTCGTGAAGGAGAAATACTCGCTCTCGGTGAGAAATACGACATTGTACAAAAATCCGGAGCATCATATGCATACGGTGAACAAAAATTAGGACGAGGATATGATGCAACACGACAATACTTAAAAGAAAATAAAAAAATCGCCGAACAAATCCTTAAAGAAATCCGCAAAAAACTAACCGAATAAACAAAACAACCCCCGCCGAAGGCGGGGGTTGTTTTGAAATTAAAATCACTTCACTATGAGCATTATTGGATACTCATTCGTCCTTGTATTTTGTGCGCAAAGATATTCTTCACTACGTCTCTCATTGTCCATATAGCAAGTGCTGTAACTCCAAATACTATAAACTGTACTGCGACCCCTGTATTAACTACTGCATGCAGTGAAAAGTTATACAGCCCTGAAAGATTATTGAAATCTGGCATATTCTCTGCTACTGCGGCAACATGTATAAATGTCTTGATGCCGAAGAGAAGTGCCACTGCTGTATAAACCTTAAATGCAGTCCTGCTCAATACTTTGCGAAGAGCATACACCGTGTAAACTCTCCTCATTATTCTTTTTTTCAATATATTACTCATAATATGACCTTTTTAGCTTGTACACTCTATACAACTCTATTAATTACCAATGGTTGCATTGATTTTTTTAAATTCCTTTTTAGCACGATGGACTCTTGTTTTTATAGCTCCAACCGATACACCTTCAATCTTTGCAATCTCCTCTTGAGGCCTTCCTTCAAGAAAGTGTAATCGTAGTACTTTACCTAAATGCTCGGGCATTCGAGAGAGGACAGAGATTACATAATCTTTCATTTCTTGCTTCTCAAACTGCTGCATCTTAGTGTCGGCCATCACTTCATACCACTCAGGATCTGGATTAAACACAGCCCCTCTGTGCTTCTTCATTTTCTGATAACGAGTAAAAGCGGTGTTTAGAAGTATTTTATACCCCCATGATTTAAAAGATGCACCATCCTGCACCTGAAATTTATCTGCATATCTATAAATTTTTGTAAACGCCTCTTGAACAATATCCTCCGCATCTTCCCTACTATGAAGCACTGACTCCGCCTTTCTTATGAAAGCGTCCTGATATCTGTCCAGCAAAATACCAAAAAGATACGGTTGCTTTACTGAAAGCGCCAAGATTTCTTCATCGCTTTTTTCCATATTTAAATTGTCACCTAATTTATCGTTCATTGCGCCCATTATATCGACCTTTCTACTTTTTGCAACAGATAGAAAACAGAAAGGTTACGAATTAGTTTATTGTATTACGTAAGGTAAAAGGCCCATAAATCGAGCTCTCTTTATCGCAATTGCAAGCTTGCGTTGGTCTTGTGCAGTTATACCAGATGCTTTTCTTTGGGTAATCCTACCGTGAGTTTTAAGAAACTTCTTAAGAAGCTCTACGTCTTTGTAGTCAATGTGTTTTATATTATTTGCTGAAAAAAAGTTTTGTGTAGTCATAATTTAAAATGGTATATCTTCCGGTTTTATATCTTCTTGTGGATATTCGATGTCACTTGCTGGGCTATCGCTTTTTGCAGGTGCGGATTGAGATGCACCTGTCCCACTTGCGCCAGAGCCACCACTTCTTGGACCAAACTGTACACGGTCAGCAACAATCTCTGTACGATATTTTTTAACCCCGTCACTCTCCCAACTTCTTGTCTGCATCCTACCCTCTATTAGTGCCGAACTTCCCTTTTTTAAATACTGCGCAGTTGTCTCTGCCTGTCTTCCAAAAACCACAATATTATGAAACTCGGGGCTCTCCTGCTTTGCGCCGTCTTTGTCTTTCCATACGCGGTTCGTTGCGATTGAAAAAGTCGTAACTTGCGTACCTGAAGGCAAAGACCGCAGTTCTGGGTCTCTTGTTAAATTGCCATATACTAATGCTTTGTTTAAATACATATATATTTATATTACTACTCTACGATTAACTCTTCAATCGTCTTATCAAGCTCTTCCTCCGTCATTTTCGGTCCTTCTTTCTTTTCCATATCTCCAGTTTTGAGGATTGGTTTTTGTTTTATCTGTTTCGGAGCTTCTTCTTTTGGAGCCATTGCGCTTTTTGGAGCAAGTGTTGATTCTTTAACAGTTTTTATAATGAGATACCGCAGAATATTTTTATTTTTATCCATCTCATCTTTCACATTCATAATATTTTCCGTCTTCATTTCAAATTTCACCCAGCCAAAGTATGCGGTATCAAATTTGTTTCTTTTACCTTCAGTATCCTTTGTTATTGTGTAAGCAAGTCCTATTTTCTTTGGAAAATCCTCTGCAATAAAAGCGCCCCCCTGCTTCTCAATAAAGGCTTTTATAGAGTCAACTTCTGCGGGAAGCTTCCCTTCTTCAACTGAAGGGACAATATGAAAACCGAGCTCATATATTTGAGTCTCGCTCTCGTCAACTGATATATCCTCTGTTTTAACTTCATCTGTCATGTAGATAGTACCTTATCATATAGCCTTAATTAGAGCAATATGCTCTACAAGCATTACTTACAAGTGTTTTGGCTACTTCCTCTTCGTCCTCATCTCTGATTTCAGCAATTCGCTTAACTACCTCCTTCACATAAACCGGCTCGCATCTTCCTCCTCTGTGGGGTACTGGTGCTACAAACGGACAATCGGTTTCTGCCATTAACATATTAAGTGGTACATATTTGATTATTTCATCATAATTACTCGCGAAAGTTATAACGCCAGTAAAAGATAATGTAAATCCAATTTCCAAAAACTTTTTTGCTATATCTAAGTCTCCTGCAAAGAAATGTGAATTTCCACGTAGTTTCTTGCCATACTTTTTTTTATATAAACTCAAAATCTCAAGTCCGTCCTCATATGCATCCATCGTTTTACCAGATGGACGAAAGTGGAGCATCAGAGGTAAATCGTTTTCAAGTGCAAATTCAATCTGACTTATGAAATTTTGTTTTTGTCTTTTTTTAATTTCTTCTCCATCACCTTTAATCCTAAAATAATCCAGTCCACACTCACCTATTGCAACGACTTTTTTGTTTTTCACAAGTTCTTTGTAATCTTCAGCATTAAAGATTTCTTTTCTGTTGTCATCTGGATGTAAACCGATCGTCGCAAAAATCCCCTCGTGCCTGTCCGCGAGTTCAACAACTTCACGAGAAGTTTTTAAATCAGTTCCTACAGAAATGCTCCACACATTCTTACTCTCCATCCTTTTTATAACCTCTTGCCTGTCACTATTAAAAGCAGAGAAATTCAGATGCGAATGTATATCAAAATATTTTGGTTTCATTGCCCTTAACTGTATCAAAATCCACAAAAAATGACGACTGTGTCTTTTAAAACACTGTCGCCATTAATTAAGCTTTATAGATTTTGAACCAGCTTCACAAAATGGGCATTTAGATGATTCCCATTCATTAGCTTTAATTGAGTGGAGGGAAATTATATTAAAAACAAAACCTCCGCTTTGCATAGTTTGAATCTGCCTTAAGCCACCACGATTTACTATAGATAAGATAAACGGAAGAACTCGTCCTGAGCCAATACTTTTAAATGAACTTTTTATTGCCTCTAAAGAAGCAGTCCCTTTGGTGAATACATCTTCTACAAGAAGAAGTTTGTCGCTATCTCCCAATATAGAATTCATCTTTATAATGCCTTTTTGTTTAACAAGATCAGCTTTTTCTACATCATTCCAAATATCTGCTACGTTATCTCCCAATTCTTTTGCTCCATTTGGTATGCCTCCAATATGAGTCGGTTTCCCCCAATCTAGAGTGTGTTGAGCTCTTTTTACATTTAAGTATTTATACATCAACTGCTTTGCGATAATCTTTCTTATATTCTCATGTTTAAGTATAACTTTTGAATTAAGAAATGAATCACTACAAACTCCCGATTTTAATTGTGCATGATATTTAGGTATTTCACCATCAGGACATTTCCAATAACCGTCAAAAATTTTATAGAGATAAAGTATTTCAAAACCTTTTAACCTACTTTTTATACAATCAGGATCAAGTCTGAGTAATTCATCTTTACTCTTTCCCATAATCTTCACGTTTCCCCCTTTCAAAAAACTTTAAATACAAATTTTCTGATAGAAGTGTACTTGCACAGAACTTTATTGTCAAATTATTTCCTCACAAAAAGTGGTTCTGGCATTTTGTTTTGTTTTACGGCGTTTTTAATTTTTTCAGATGTTTTTGGCAAAATCGGATTTAACATTCTGCCAATTGTATAAAGCTTAATTGTAATATTTTTTATTATTTCAACTCCTTTCTGCTTTTCTTCTTTTACGACGCTAAAAGGTTTTACTTCTTGAATATATTTATCTAAATCACCCATATGTTCCCATACTAAATCAACAGCTTTATTTACTTCAAAATTATTAAGAAAATCTTCGAATTCTTGTGGAATCGTTCCATCTGGAATAACTGGGACTTCATCGAGATGAGTTTCAGCAAGTTTCATAATACGCGCAGTTAAATTCCCAATTCCATTTGCCAAGTTTGCATTGTATGCTTCTTTAAATTTTTCCATCGTAAAATCACTATCTTCAAACGGGTGTACATGACGCACAAGATAGTAGCGAAGCGCATCCACTCCATATTCAGCCACTAAGTCATCAGGACTTATTACATTCCCCACGCTTTTGCTCATCTTGCCATTATCTACTGTTATAAAGCCGTGAATTACAATCTGTTTTGACAGCGGAAGCCCAACTGACATAAGCATCGCCTGCCACATAGCCGCCTGCTGGCGTACTTGGTCTTTGCCTGCAAACTGCGTTACTGGCCACCATTTTTCAAATTTTTTTAAATCATCTGGCCAACCAATCGCAGAGATATAGTTTACAAGCGCGTCAAACCACACATACATCACATGCTCATCATCGTCCGGTACAGGCACTCCCCACGGCATTTTAGACTTCAAGCGCGAAATGCTGAAGTCTTCAAGTCCTCTTTCTACAAATCTTTTTATTTCATTGAATCTAAAATCTGGAATTACAAACTGCGGATTTTTCTTATAAAGCTCTAAAAGCGGTTTTTGATATTTTGAAAATTTAAAAAAGTAATTTTCTTCTTCTATAATCTGGATTTCCTGCTCTCTATGTTCAGGACAGCATCCGTCCACCAAATCAGAGTCTGTTTTCTCAAGTTCGCACCCCGCACAGTATTTTGACTTGTATAATTTCTTTTCAATATCTCCATTTGCGATACTCCTCTTCCAAAATTCCTGCGCGGCCATCTTGTGGTGCTCATCTGTTGTTCTTATAAAATTATCGTAACTTAAATTAAGTGTGTCTTTTAGTTTTTTAAATTTTTCTGCGTACTCATCTACATATTTTTGTGGATCTTTCTTTTCTTCTAGTGTTTTTGTGTAAACTTTTTGTCCATACTCATCAGTCCCTGTATTAAAAAATACTTCATCTCCAATGAGTCTTCTGTAACGCGCAATAATGTCGGCCGTAACAAACTCCAAAGCGTGACCTACGTGCGGGTCAGCATTTACATAAGGAAGTGTTGTAGTTAAATAAAAGTTTTTACCCATGACCCAGTTTAGTCTTTTGTGGGTGTTTTTTCAAGAATGTTTCTTTCTCTCTTTGTACATCTTTTACAAGCTCCTGAATAATAGCTGCAATCGGGACAGACAGAATAATCCCCAAGAAGCCGGCAAATTGGGCACCAACAATAAGTGCGAGTATCACAAGAAGTGGTGGCACTCCTACAACTTTAGTCACAACAAGCGGATAAATGAGATGATTTTCAAACTGCTGAATTATAAGATAAAGTCCCGCAACCAAGAAACCAAGTGTAACTCCTCCATCAACACCCGCTATTATAACCCCTGGAATTGCCGCCAGTATCGCTCCAAAAAGCGGTATAAGCTCGAAAATCCCCGCAAGAACAGCCAGCAACAGTGCATACCTTACATCTAAGATTGTAAGACCCATATATACTAATACGCCAACAATGAGAGCAAGTATGAGTTGCCCTTGCATCCACCGCCCGATCTTAAACTGCGAACGCTTCCATAAATCAAGTATGTAATTTTGATGTCTAACAGGGGTTACAACACGCAGAAAATCATCAATGCCCGTTTCTTGAACAGCAAAATAAAATGAAAATACAATTATAAGAACAAAAGAGAGAGCCCCACCAAAAACCACACTTACTGACTTCACAAAACCTTCAGACACATTCGTAAATGAGGACTGTATATTTAACAATGTGTCTCTCAAAGAGAAACTCTGAACAATAGATTCTGGGTTGTTAAGAAATGTGCCACCAAATGTTCCTGACAAATCAAAGAGATTTGTGTATTTTGGCAAAAATGCAAGAAAGCTTGATGCTTCATCCAAAAGCGGTGGAATGAAAAAGTAAAAAATTGAGAGAAAGCCAGAAACGACAATTATATAAACTAAAAGCACTGCAACTATTCTTGGTATTCTGTAGTGCATAAACCATTTTGTTATAGGCTCAATCGCAGATGCTATAACAATTGCCGTCATTACTATAAGTACAAGTCCTTTGAGAAAGAAAAGTGCACCCATCAAGAGCACAAACAAAATGCTCTTTATAATAGTTCCGGAACTGATAGTAATGTTAACATTTTTAAGATGTTCCATATTACTTATATAATAACACTAAATAGAAACTGATGAAACAATATCTTTTATCTTTATTCTTTTTTGCTCTCCGCTGTCACGATCTCTAAGTGTCACTGTATCATCTTCAATTGTGTCAAAATCAATAGTAATGCAGTGCGGTGTACCTATCTCATCCTGTCTTCTGTAACGTTTGCCTATGTTGCCGTTGTCGTCAAAAATTATTTGTGAGATTTCTTTTTTTATCATTTCAAATACTTCACGTGCTTTACTTACAAGCTCTGGTTTATTCTTCAAAAGCGGAAATACTGCAACTTTAACAGGTGCCAAATTTGATGGAAGTTTCAAATATGTCCGTTTCTCACCGCCCAACTCATCCTCCGTATAGCTTTCTGAGAGCACTGCAAAAACAGTTCTATCAAGCCCAAATGTCGGCTCTATAACATGAGGAATGAACTTTTCGCCAGTCTCATCATCAAGATAATCAAGATTATGATTCTTCAAATCATAATCCGTCCTGTATGCAAGGCCATAAAGCTCTTTTGTACCAAAAGGAAAATTATATTCAAAATCAACCGTGCGTTTTGAGTAATGAGCTCTTTCTTTTTCAGATACTTCAACTTCTTTTATATTTTTTTTATCAATTCCTATTTCTTTTAGCCATTCATTCATTTGCCCTTTCCAATAATCAAAATATTTCTTCCACTCACTTTCTTTTACAAAATATTCAAATTCCATTATTTCAAATTCGCGCGCACGAAAAAGAAAGTCACGTGCGTTTATCTCATTCCTGAATGATTTGCCGACCTGTGCAATCCCAAACGGTAACTTTGGATGAAATGAGTCAATTATATTTTTGAAATTAGTGAACATACCCTGCGCATTCTCTGGACGAAGATAAGCAGCAGATGATTTGTCTTTCACAGCACCAAAATGTGTTTCAAACATCAGATTAAATTGACTTTCACTTTTAAGTTGTTCTCCGCACTGCAAGCATTTGTTATCTTTAAGTGTGTTTGTCCTAAAACTTTTTTTGCATTTTCCACATAGGGCAACAGGATCTGTAAAGTTCTTAAGATGTCCACTTTTCTCCCAAACTTCTTTATTCATTAAAATCGCAGAATCAAGCCCATACATATCTTCTCTTTCTCCAACGAATTTTTTCCACCACAAATTTTTTATATTATTTTTAAGAGCTACTCCAAGTGGTCCGTAATCCCAAGTGCCGGCAAGTCCACCGTAAATCTCGGAGCCTTGATATACAAAACCCCGCCTTTTTGCGAGTGATACTATTTTTTCCATTGTAGTTTCTTCTTTCATAATTTTATTTTTATTCAGCACTAACGCTAATCACATCTCCTCCATTAAACGGAAAACTTGAATCAGTAGTAAGCTTTGTTGTAAGTGCTTTTCTTGTGGAACTCAACTCCACACTGGCGAAACGGTCAAGTCCTGTTATCATCTGCCCGCTTAAAAGTATTGGTGCACTGCCTACTTGGCTTATACTCGGTAGAAATGCAATCTGAAATGCTACTTCCTTTTGTCCTGAACTTGCAACATCACTTTTAGGCTTTATACTCCCTGCATCCCATGTAATCTGGCCTCCTACAGGATTGAACGTCACAGACTCGCTTGAAGGATTTACATTGCCAACCCATCTGACATATGAGGGAAGAGACGCAACTACACGAGTACCATCAACAATATTTGAAGAATTGGTAATTGTCCAGATTACAGTATATGTTGTTTCTTTGTCTGCTTCAGGCGGGATAGGGCCAGTATTTGTAAATGGCCCTGTAAAATATACAGCGCGCGATGTCAAAAGTAAATCAGATGCAAGCTTTACTGTCCGTGTAATCGATGAATTGATTTCCTGCGGTACTTGATTTTCTGAAACTCGTTTACCTTTTATACTAACATCAAGAATTATTTCAGGATTCTTAAATAAACTTCCTGAAGAAAGCCCCAGAGATGAGAAAGAAAATGCTACTCTACCCGACTCTCCTGGCTCGAGGGATGCCAACTCGTTGTTTGTCTCTCTACTGTAGATTATTGTATTGTCGGATGACCTATAAAAACCTTTGTCAACAGATATTGAAAATTTATCTAAAGCTGTACCTTTTAGTTTTACTTCAATCTCACCGTCTGCAACACGTACGGGCATGTTGTTTGTCCATGTTATGTCGGCACGTACTTCATTTCCAATTCCGGAAACATATTCGGAAGATTGATCACCGTTAAGCGCGAGCGCGACTCCTACAAACGGTTTCTTGATGATGATTGACTTTATAGAAGTAGTAAAAGCAACCCCAAGCTCTTTTTCGTCGCGCTCGCTTTTAACTCCAGCTGAAAATCTGAATACTCTTTCTTCATTATCTTCCCCGACAATAGCTCCGTGGAGTTTTATTGTTCTTTTTCCTTCTGATTGTATGTCTCCCAAGTCCCACACGCTGTCAGTAAAAGATGGCTTAGGAGATGCTGATATAAATTCAAAACCAAACGGATATTCCATCACGAGAAGTGCATCTTTTATTGTCGTGTTTGAATTGGATACAACTGTAACAGTAAAGTCCACTTCTTGATCTGATGTTGCTTCATCAAGCCCCGAGATAGACAATCCAAGTGGAGAAGAGATTAACGTCACATCATATATTTTCTCTGTAAAAAAGATTGCGTTTGAGCCGTCTATTCTATATTCAACTGTAATTTTAATATTCTGCTGGGTATCTTGAGACCCGAGAAGTATTGCTTTTACTGTTCTTTGCATTATCTGCCCAGGGGTAAGAGTACCTAACGTTTCTCTATGGCGAGGTAAGGATTTTGATATATTAGTTGCAGAGCGTGTACCGTCTGGATATTCAACAAGTAAGTCAGCAAGTTTGATAGAAACGTTGTTTCGATTTGTTATTGCAATCTGAAGCGAAAGTTCCTCTCCACCTGAGATTGTCACAGGTCCCTGAATTTCTATATCGATATTCTGCGATGAAACAACATTTGAACCGCCAAAAAAGAAATAAGCAGAAAATAAAATCGCGATTACAAAGAAAATAGACGAAGCAATAAGAAGTGTTGAAAGTAGCGGCCGACGCTTTTTTGGCGACTCATTGAATACAGGTCTTTCTTTTTGATCAGACCACCTTTTTTTAGTGTCATATTGAATCTCGCGTAACGGTCGGCGTTTTCTGGCAACTGATTCCTTGCTACGAGAATAAAGCCGTTTACGCATTTCATCTATACTGCTTCTGTCTTTTGGCATGTATAAAATTATACCACAGTGTCCCCTCTACAAATGCGCTTCTTTGAGCGCTCTGTTTATAGCAAAAATAATGTCTTTTCGCCTTGATTCTGCCTCTTTTAATAATTCTTCACTTACGAAAGTTTTCTGGAGTAATTTGTCAAAGTTATCTTTTTTTGCAATATATCCAAGTGAATAGAGTATGCGCAAAACTATTAAGTGTTCAAAGTTTTTAAGTGCGTCTTTATTTATTTTCTCTCTCTTTATAAATTCAAGTCCGTTTGACAAAGTATCAAACAAATAATCATTTTTCTCTTCTCCGTGAACTAATCTTTGCAATAAATTTAATATTTGCGTAATCGTAAACAATTTCTCATTATCACCTTTTAGTTCGTTATGAAGATTATATCTCTCTTCTGCTCCTGTTATTCTCCATACTTCTTTACCACGAACAAGTGTTGCGAGAGTTATAGAAAAATCCTGCAGGCAGTAACGAAGTTTTGACTTCTCCTCTCTCACACTTTTTGCAACTGCCTTAACAAGGCCGATATCTTTTGTAAATAAAGATATGTATTTATTTGCCTCTCCAGAATCAACTCCTCCTAAAACAATGCATTCTGTACTGTATAAAGTATGCATGTTAATTTTTTACGACTTTAAATTTAAAATTATAAGAACCAATTTTGATTTCCTCGCCATCTGTATTAGTAAAATTAATTTCTTTTGAGAGAGTTCCTTTTTTTATTAATTCAGAGAATTTCTCAACAAATTCTTTTCCTTTGTCATCTGTTTCAATATTTAGATTTATAGTGTCTTGCGGTGTAAGCCCTGCAACTTTCCTCGCATTTTGGATTGCGCGGGTAAGTTCACGCACAGCACCTTCGTCTTTAAGTTCCTGCGTAAGTTCTGTATCAAGTTCAACTGGACTATCAATACTTTCATCAAAAATAACCTCTTTAACGTTAACTTCATCTTTAATTAGTGAGACAACATCCTCCCAATACTTCGGAGTTTCACCTGAGTGTTTTATTTTGAGTGACGCCAAAGGTTGTCTTACTTTTAGACCAATCTCGGAACGTTGCATTAATGCCATTTTTACAAACGAACGAGCGTAGAGCATTGAGGAGAGTATATTGTTATCTATATTTCCTCCTTCCGGCCACTTTTCCAAATGTACACTTTCTTTTTCATCAGAACCTTTAATTTTTTGATATACATCTTCCGCGATAAAAGGCGTAAGTGGCGCCATGAGTTTCGAAAGTTCAGTTAAGACAAATCGAGTCGTTCTAAGCGCGTTTTCTTTATCCTCTCCTTCAGTTTTAAATCTATCTCGAGAGCGACGGATGTACCATTGAGAAAAGTCTGCAATAAATTCTCTAATACCCCGTGCCGGTTCAAAAATATTATATTCGTCTATATTTTTTGTGGAATCTATAATGAGCTTATTTAATTTTGCAAGAATCCACTGGTCCAAAATATTGTCGCTTTTCTTTAGTTCATAACTTTTAGATTTATCTGCATACAATTCATAAAACTTTACGATATTATTTAAAAGATTAAATACTTTTTTTACCACTTCATCAACACTTTTCTCGTCAAAATTCTTCGAGTCTCCCGGTTGATTGACTGTATACATCCAAAAGCGCAAAGCATCTGAGCCATATTTATCTATCATCTCCCACGGATCTATCACATTGCCGAGAGATTTAGACATTTTCTTACCTTTTTTATCTAAAATATGTCCGAGTGATATTACATTTTTATATGCTTTACCTTTGTTCATCAAAGTTCCTATTGCATGAAGTGTGTAGAACCATCCGCGCGTTTGGTCAATTGCTTCTGATATATAATCCGCTGGATAACCACCCCCATCAACTAACTTTTTATTTTCAAACGGATAGTGGTCTTGAGCAAACGGCATGCTACCTGAGTCAAACCATACATCCATAACTTCTTTCACTCGCGTTAATTTATTTCCCTTTTCATCTTCAAGTTCTACTTCATCAATATATGGTCTGTGCAAATCAAGTTCATAATTTTCATTGTGTGGAAATGGAGTATAGAATAATTCTTCTATACCGGCAGTACCCAAATTACCGTCTATTTCCTCATGAGTATTGTGCATTCTTATTGATTCTTTTATGTCAGCACCTTTGCTTCCTGCAAAGAGAAGTAGCGCTGGATGTTCGTGCGTTACTATCAAAATATTTTTGTTTTTATGTTTTTTATCTATTTCTGAAATAAAATCCATCATTCTTTGCTTTACTTGTAAAAGATTCTCACCATTTGGAGGAGATTTAATAAATTTACTCTCTAAAGATGGCGTACTGTTATTATATGTTTCATTACTTTTATTATTGAAGTCACCAAAATCGTGTTCTTTAATTCTGTCGTCAAAAATGATATCTTCTTTTTTAATATCTAATACATTAGAAACAATTTCTGCTGTTTCTTTTGTTCGTACAAGTGGAGATGCAAATACAAAATCAATTTTTTTATTTTTTAATTCTTTTACTGTTTTTTTTGTATTTTCTATTCCTTTTTCTGTAATATGGTGTGAATTATTTATATCTGAACTTAAAATACCTTTTACATTATGCTCTGCCTCGCCGTGACGCATTACAAAATATTTATTTCCGGATTTTTTTGTGTACTTTTTAAGCTCTTCAATTGAGCCGATAACAACAAGTTCATCTGAATTCTCTCTTTTCCAAATCGGAAGTGGTGTTGCCCAATACCTCTCGCGAGAAATCGCCCAATCCTTCACATCGGAGAGCCACTCACCAAATCTTCCCTCTTTAATATGCTCTGGAACCCAGTTTATACCCTTATTTTCTCTAACTAATTTATCTTTTAAATCTGACATCCGTATATACCAAGAGTCTCGCGCAAAATAGATAAGCGCGGTTTTGCATCTCCAACAATGCGGGTAAGTGTGTTTTATTTTTTCTTTACTATACAAAAGATTTCTTTTTTCCAAATCTTCAATAATTTCCGAATCAACTTCCCGTACTTTTTTCCCTGTTAAGAAATCCGTTTCTGAAATAAACTCTCCTGAGTCATTTACAAGATGGTGCTTCGGAAGATCATGTTTTGTTCCAAGTTCAAAGTCATCCGCTCCATACATAACGGCAGTATGTACAATCCCCGTACCATCTTCTGTTGTTACAAAATCCGCTCCATACACTTTATATGCATTTGGAAGTTTCTCTTTTTGGTCTTTTGGAAGTGTGTCGGCAAGATACGAATAAAGCGGTTCATATTTAAGACCAACAAGATTTTTGCCCGAAAAATTACTTTTGTTATTATAATTAGTCTTCCAATCTTCACCCAAAATCCTTTCTGCAAGAGAAGATGCTATAACTAAACGTTCTCCATTTGTTTTAGATTCAAAAATTCCATAGTTTTCTTTCTCATTAACAGCTAAAGCGACATTGCCAGGAAGTGTCCATGGAGTTGTAGTCCATGCAATTAAATAATCTCCATCTTTCAGAACCGATTTTCTCTTTGTCACTCTAAACTTCACATAAACTGACTCATCTGTAACATCTTCATATCCAAGCGCAAGTTCATGACTTGAAAGCCCTGTACCACAACGCGGACACCATGGTAAAATTTTGTAATCTTTGTATAAAAGTTTTTGTTTATTAACTTTCTTTACAATATTCCATACTGACTCCATATATTCTGGTTCATATGTAATATATGGGTCTTCTTTTTCAAGCCAAAAAGCAATCCTTTGCGTAAACTTTTCCCACTCGTCAATATGTTTCCATATACTTTCTTTGCATTTTTTATTAAATTCCGCAATTCCGTATTCTTCAATTTGTTTTTTAGATTTAAAGCCGAGTTCTTTTTCAATTTCAAGTTCAATTGGAAGTCCGTGTGTGTCCCAACCTGCTTTTCTGCGTACATGAAAGCCACGCATAGTTTTGTAGCGAGGAATAGCATCTTTGAAAGCACGGGACTCCATATGATGAATGCCGGGTTTACCATTTGCAGTCGGAGGGCCTTCATAGAAAACAAATTCGCCCTCTGGGGCTTTTTTCTCCTGTGATTTCTCAAAAATTTTATTATCATCCCAAAATTTCAGAATTTCTTCCTCATTTTTGGCAATATCATTTTTTTGATTGTTGTCTTTTTCCATATTTACATCCTTTCCGGTGCTTTTATTCCCAAAAGCCACAAACCATTTTTGATTGTGTTTGTAAAAGCTTCTGTGAGTACAACTTTATACGGTGCAGTGTCATTTTCCTCAACTATTTTTTCTTTCGCATAAAAACTATTGAACGCTCCTGCAAGTTCTGTTAAGTAAGTTGTAATATAGTGAGGTTCAAATTCTTTATTCGCTCTCTCCACAATCTCTGGAAATCTATACAAAAGCTTTTCCAAATCACTACCAAGGTTCGACCTTGGTATTTTTGTACTTGGTTTGATATTTTCTTTTTTTGCCTTTTCCAAAACTGCATTTGCTCTTGTGTGAGCGTATTGCAGATAAGGACCTGAGTCCCCCTCAAATGAGAGGGATTTGTCCATATCAAATATAATGTCTTTCCCAGCTGATTGTTTTAATATTGAGTATTTTATGGCTCCTACAGCAATTTTCTCTGCAACCTTGTCCATATCTGTAATATCAGAGTCCTTCATCTTCTCTAGAACCCTCTCCTTTACTTCATCAATCAAAGACTCTGCCGTAATTACATCTCCTGTTCTTGACGCCATTTTCCCACTCGGCAAACGAAGTAACCCATGAGTAATGTGCTTTGTTTTTTTAGCAAACTCTGGAAAAATTTGTTTCATCGCTTCAAGCACAACTTTATAATATTCTTTCTGTTCGTTTGCTGTTATAACAATAGATTTATCATAACCATATCTCTCTGTCTTTATTTTTGCTAAAGCTAAGTCCTTCGCTTCATAAGTTGGGAGTTTATCTGAATTTAAAAACACTCTTGTATGAAGTCCGAAATTTTCTCCTCTAAAAATTACAGCGCCGTCACTTTCTTCAAATATTTTTCCGACATTTTCTTCAACAAGCTTCTTACCTATTGGACTAGCTTCACTTTCAAAGAAATACTCATCAAATTTAGTTCCTAGTTTCCCATAAATCTCTTCAAAATGTTCTAGAGATGACTTTCTTCCATCTTCGTACAAATTATTTATTTCTTCATCATTTTTATTGTATATTTTTTTATTTATTTCTTTTATTTCTTCTTCGTGGTCTTCATAATTCTGCGCTCCGTATGCATAAGCCTTTCCCCACTGCAGTTCAGGATTTTTTTGCTTACCAAATATCGCTTTTGCAACATGAAGTCCTACATCCCCTTGGTAGTTTGCATGCATAACCTCTGCACCAGAGAATTCTACAATTCGCGAGATTGATTCACCTATAGCGTTGCTCATCAGATGTCCAATGTGGAATTCTTTGAAAGGATTTGGGTCTGTGTACTCAACAATTGTTTTTTCATCCTTAAGAGAGTTGTTACTTCCCCATTTATCTTTCGTTTTTATAATTTCATTTAGATTTTCAGCAAAAAATTCTTTTGATAAATAGAAATTTATAAATCCGTTTCCTGCAACTTCTATTTTCTCAATTAATTTATCCTCTTTGAGATTATCTATAATTTCCTGTGCTAATTCTTTTGGATTTTTATTCACTTCTTTTGCAAGAGTCATAGCGACATTGGTAGAATAATCTCCATGTGTCAAATCCACCGGATGTTCCAAGTGAATTTCGCTAGTTTCAAGAGATAGAGCTGAAACTGCCTCTTTTATCGCTTTCTTAAGCTGTTCTCTAATCATTGGTCTATTATACAAATAAACGCCTAAAACTGCTATTTTAGGCGTTTAATAAGGCTAAAATGAGTCAGGGATGGGGAATTGTTTGGAGAGCTCCCCAACTTCATCTGCAATCTTCTGCTTTTTATTTTCATCATTCTTGTTCTCAAGTGCATCAAGCATTAGGTTTGCAATAAGCTCACATTCTTTTTCTTTTAGTCCTCGTGTTGTAACAGCAGGAGTACCGAAGCGAATTCCAGATGGATCCTTCGCTGAACGCTCATCGTCAGCAATAACATTCATATTAACCGTAATGCCGATACTCTCAAGTATTTCCTGTGCTTCCTTCCCAGTTACGCCGAATGAACTATGAACATCTGTAAGAATCATATGGTTTGAGGTTCCACCTGCGATCATTCGTATATTTCTTTTCTTTAATACTTCCTCTATTGCTTTTGCGTTTTTCAAAATTTGTTTTGTGTACTCTTGAAATTCTGGTTGCAATGCTTCTTTAAAACAAATTGCTTTTGCGGCAATCATATTCATATGTGGTCCGCCTTGGATACCGGGGAATACTGCTTTATCAATTTTTTCTGCTAACTCTTTGCTTTTGCGAATTAAAATTAATCCTCCGCGCGGACCACGAAGTGATTTGTGTGTTGTTGTGGTGATAATATCAAAACCGGCGTCAAACGGATTAGGGAGTGCATCCCCTGCAATCATTCCCGCGATATGCGCTATGTCTGCCATAGCATATGCTCCAACCTCGCGTGAGATTGTGACAAATTTTTCATAATCAAGTTCCCTTGTGTACGCAGAGAAGCCTGCGACAATAATTTTTGGTTTGTGCTCACGCGCTAAAGAAAGAAGTTTATCATAATCAATCTCGCCTGTATTAATGTTTTTCATTTTGTAATGAACAAATTTAAAAATTTTTGAAAGAGCAAATCCAGAATGCCCGTGTGTTAAGTGTCCGCCGTGCGATAAGTCCATCGCAAGAATTGTGTCTCCCTTATCTGCGAGTGCAAAGTAAGTTGCGATGTTCGCAGGATCGCCGGAGAGTGGTTGAACGTTTGCATATTTGCATCCGAAAAGTTTAGTAGCTCGTTCAATCGCAATCCTCTCAACAGAATCTGTGAATTCCTGCCCAGAGTAATAGCGCTTCCCGGGGTATCCTTCAGAGTATTTGTTACTAAGAACAGAGCCACTCGCCTGCCTCACAGCACGTGATACATAGTTCTCAGATGGAATGAGATTGATAGTCTCTTTCTGCCGTTTCTCCTCGCCAGAAATCGCTTTATAAATCTCTTCATCCTCTTTTTTTATAAAATCTAAATCCTCGTGTTCCATAATGTGCAAGTATAACACGATGGAACAATAAAAAAATCCCCCCAAACTGTACTGTGAGCTTGAGGGGAAAATTAAAATTCAAAATAAGTTTCTTGTATCTGCCGCTGTCGGTCCTTTCTGTTTCCGATAAAGTGATTTTTTTCTTTTGTCATATGGTGTTTCGGCAGGAGAAGATAAGTACTCACAAGCAATCTGGCAAATATACATATTGGGATAAATTGCAATAGCTATATTGGATTGATTGCTAATCTCAAGTGTAATATTTCCTTCAAACCCAGGATCGATAAATCCTGCCGTATGAACTAATATGCCCATTCTCGCGAGTGAACTTTTTCCTTCAACTCTGACGACCATGTCATCAGGAACTTTAATCCATTCAACCGTACTGGCAATGACAAAATTGTTCGGGTGTAGTACAAAATGTTCCTTTTTTCTCAACTTAATAGTCTTTGTAAAATCTTTTGGCAATTTTTCTCTGATGTCCAACAAGCTTTGCTTCTCAGTATTAAATACTTTAAAAACATCGTTTAATTTTAAGTCAATAGAGGCAGGTCCAATCTGGTCAGCCGTAAGATCGGGATTAAATACAAGCTCTTTTTTTCTTATAGACATCTTTATGTCTCTGTCAGATAAAACCATTTAAATCCTCCCTTTTCTGAAATATTGAATTTTAAATAACGAAAACCTCCTCATACCTTACGGCATGAGGAGTCAAAAGTCAAACATATCTTAATCTATATTAGACACCAATTCTTCTTTAATATACTTACTTTTTTCTAACTCTTTGAATTGCTTTTGGGTTAAAATAACGGCAATCTCATAGATAGTGCTTTTGACTTCTAAACCAGGATAATCTGTTGAATCATATGTTTCTATCTTTGTGCCCTCATCCTCATAATGATTATGGTAGTTAAGAGAACTGTGAATATTAAGTTTTTCAGTAAATACTCTATGTAGAGCTATTTTCGGATTTTCATGGTAATAGATTTTTTCAATCAAATAATTCTTTTTCTCTTGTCCATCAACAGAAATATGTACTGTAGAGTTGTTGTGAAAAACAAATATCCTAACCATAGAAATTCCATAGTAAATGTTACTTCCTAAAATAATAAGCTCGCAATCTCCATTATTTATCTCATTAAAAAGATCTTCTATTCCTTTACCAAAACGATCAACCGATATCTCAAAACTTGTAAGCAAGCTCCCTAGTACTGAAGTAGTAAACATTCAACACCTACCTTTCTTTCAATAAGTTTCAAAATTTTATTCTGAGCATATCTTATAGCATTCAATACAAAAGTCAATAAAAAACCACAAGTCAAACCCGTGATTTTTATATTTTAGATATCCGTCTCAATCCCCATACTTCTCGCTGTACCTGCGATTATTTTGGCTCCTTGTTCTGGGTCGTTGGTGTTTAGATCTGGAAGTTTTTTGGTAGCTATATCTACAAGCTGCTGTTTTGTCGCTTTTCCAACTTTACTTACCAAGTTCTTGCCAGAGCCCTTGTCTTTACCAAGTGCTTTAAGAAGTAGTCGTGACGCAGGAGGAGTTTTAAGTACAAAATCAAAACTTCTGTCTTCGTACACAGAAATCTCAACAGGAATAATATCTCCCATCATCTCTTTCGTTGCATCGTTGAATTTTGTTACAAATTCCCCAATGTTAATCCCAGCTTGCCCGAGCGCGGGACCGATAGGTGGAGCAGGGTTTGCATTTCCGGCTGGAATTTGTAACTTCATTTTTTTTTCTACTTTCTTTGCCATAGTATTTTATTAAATCTTTTTAACCTGAAGGAAGTCCAACTCAACAGGAGTTTCTCTTCCAAACATTGATACAAGAACTTTTATCTTACCTCTGTCCTCATCAACTTCCCCTATCTTCCCATCAAGCTCCTTGAACGGTCCGTCTATTATAGTTACAGCATCTCCAACTGCAAGTTCTATCTTGTGCTTTGCAGTACCAGACTCCATTCTGCTCAAAAGTACATCAAGTTCTTCCTTCAAAAGTGGAACAGGATGAACTCCAGAACCAACGAACCCAGTAACACGCGGAGTGTTCCTGACAACATACCATGAGTCATCATCAACAACCATATCAACAAGCACGTAGCCGGGATATATTTTGTCATCCTCTTCAACGCGCTTACCTGCTTTTATTTTTATTTTTTTCTCTGTAGGAACGATAACATCAAATATCTTGTCTTCCATTCCAAGAGACTCTATACGTTGTTTCAAGTTGCGCATAACCGCGTTCTCATAACCGGAGTAAGTATGGATCGCGTACCAATTTCTTTTTTGTGCTATGTCTTGTTTCATAATTAAAGTACGAAGTTCTCAAGTAAAAATGTAAATATGAAATCAAAGAGCCCAAGAAAAGCTGCTGTGAAGAGTGAGATAGCTATAACAAGTATTGTGAATATAAAGGCCTGCCGCCTTGTCGGCCAGCTGACATGTTTGAGTTCTCCTTTTGTATCTTTAATATAATTTATTAGTCTCATGATTTTTTATTAAAAAACACCCTGCGGGTGTTATGTATATACTACTTATTTTAAAAAAATAGTCAAGAACGTGGCCAATGTCCGAAGACATTGGCCATAGATAGCTTAGTTAAACTGTGATTTCTTTATATTTTGAAAGATATTGTTTTACACTCTCTTCTGTCAGAGGAAGACCATCCTCAAACAGTTCTTTAATAAACGCGTCCGTAAAATCGGCAACTTTATCGGTGCTACATCCATGCTTGATAGCCGTCTTTGTAAACTTCCTGAATGTATCTCTCCCAACCTCTATTGATTTAAATTCGTTACCAATACGGCCAATCAAATTAGGCATAATTCATCTCCTTAAAAAGGTTTCTTGAAATCTGCATCTAGTATACCATTATCTGATTTCATATACAATACTTACATTAGATGTAATTTTATTCTCCCCAACTGGAATTTCAGGTGCTCCTCCGCCTACTGAATCAAGTGCAGCAATTTCTTTAAATGCAAATCTTGGAGAAAATGGTCTGCCTGATTCAGAAAAGCTAACTACTCGCACAAGTTTTACATCCAAATCCTTTGCAAGCTGTTTTGCTTTTTTCTGCGCGTCTTCAATTGCCTCCTTGCGCGCTTCTTCAAGTAAGTCCTCTTCGTCATCAATTGTAAACTCAAGCCCACTTATATTTGACGCTCCTCTCTCGCCAATTCCAGAAAGAACATCTCCAGCTTCCCCAGTATCACGAACTTTAACAGAAATACTTTGACTAACTTCAAAACCCTTTAGCACTCTCTCACCTCCTGGGGGACATATTTCAGTACTGCAGTTCTCTTTTATAAACTCATAGCGCGGATATACATTATAGTTTGTAGTTTTTATGTCAGTCTCTTTGATGTCACTCTTCTCAAGAAAAGAGATGATGCTGTTAATCCTCTGTGCTGCGATTTCCTGCGCATCAGCAACAGTGTTCTTCTCCTCAACAACTGAAAATGAAAATTCTGCGATGTCCGGCACCGCAAATACTTCTCCCTCGCCAGATACTGTAATTGTATTTGTAGCAGATACACCGCCACCAATAAATCTATACTCTTTAATAGAGTTTATTGTAATGACAATGAGGAAGATTGCGAGTATAAAAAGAACAAAAGAGAGCATTCTTTTAGCGCGCCCTCCTCCAAACCCGCAACAATGTCCGTGTGAGCCGTGGTCATTTATATCGTCATTCATAAGCAAAATTGATTAATTTATAATATTACTCGAATAATATACCTTCTTTAAACTTATGTCTATGCTATTATTTATATATGAATATCGTAACTATATATGCTTTTGGGAGCGTAATTATCGTAAGTTTGATTTCTCTTATAGGAGTATTTGCTCTTTCTCTGAATCAGAAATTTCTAAACAAGAGTGTCTTTTTGCTTGTCTCTCTTGCAGTTGGTGCACTTTTTGGTGATGCAATAATTCACCTCATACCCGAGGCGTTTGAGGGAATAGCAAATCCTGCAAGTGCCTCTTTGTTAATTCTTTCAGGGATTTTGACATTTCTTGTTCTTGAAAAATTCCTGCGCTGGCGTCATGCACACGGACATGAGTGTGATACGCAAGAGTGTCAGCACGGAATTGCCGCGCAAGATATAAAAACAAAACCTGTTGGCTCACTAATTGTCGCATCAGACTCTGTTCACAATCTTGTAGACGGGATAATTATAGGAGTGAGTTATTTGATAAGTATTGAAATAGGTATTGCAACCACACTTGCAATAATCCTGCACGAAATCCCACAAGAAATAAGTGACTTCGCTCTTTTACTTCACGCAGGCTTCACCAAAACAAAAGCGCTTTTGCTGAACTTCTTTTCTTCACTTTTTGCAATTGTGGGAGTTGCTCTTGCTTTCGCTTTTGGATCAAATAGTGAGGCGTTTGTACCAGCAATCATCGCATTTGCTGCAGGTGGATTCCTCTACATCGCTG
>CAJWGW010000005.1 GCA_913041175.1 uncultured bacterium | reverse complement strand
CACATATGTTCTACCTATGTCCACACAATGTGCAAATGCTGGAGGTAGTTGGGAAAATACACAGAACACATGTTATTTTTCTGGTACGAGTTGTCTATCTGGGTGGAGTCCAAATGCAAGTCATAGTAGTACTATACAATCTACTTGTACAGGTGGACGCGGAAATTGTTGGTTATCACCTCCTACTTGTACCACAGCAGATCATTATAGATCAAACATTGCTAGAGAAACATGTTCTTATTCCGCAGGTTACTATTCACAAAACCGTGGTCGGTGTAAAAAGGGTCCAAAAAGAACTTGTACAGCCTTTCAAACTGAAATCGGTTGCGAGAAAAATTAACTAAATTATAGAATCACCCAAAATCTCCACTTTAAGCGGAGATTTTTGGTATAATAACTCAATGCATAGAAAGATTAATCGGTCATTTTTAATAACGGCTATTATTTTAATAGTTGCCAGATTTTTTATATTTACTGTAAACGACGTTGATGCTTCTGTTATTGATGAACTACGGGACAGAATTGCAGACAGAAATACGAAAATCCAAGAGCTTGAAAAGGAGATTGTAAAGTATCAGGATGACTTGGAGGAGGTCGGTGAAGAAAAGCAAACGCTCACAAATGAAGTCAAGACACTTGATATTTCACGCCAAAAAATCGGGGCAGATATTCGCCTTACACAGAGTAAGATAGATTCAACAGGTCTTCAAATAGAAGAACTCTCATACGACATTGGTACAAAGCAAACAAAAATAGGAAAAAATACAGAGGCAATCGCACGGACAATCCGTGCGATAAATGAAATAGAATCCGATTCTCTTATTGAAATAGTTTTATCAAACAACAATCTTTCCGAGTTTCTTAATCAGATAGAGACACTCCAGCAGTTTCAGTCCACAATGCGCGATGATGTTAAGCGTTTAACGACATTGAAAGACGACCTTGAAGATAAAAAGAGTAATACTGAAAAAAAGAAGAAAGAGCTTGCAAATTTCAAAGGCGATTTGTCTGACCAGAAATGGGTTCTTGATATAAACAGAAAAGATAAAAACACACTTTTAAGTATCACAAAAAATAAAGAATCAAATTATCAGAATCTTTTAGATGAAAAAGTTGAAGCAAGAAAAGCTTTTGAGAAAGAACTCCTTGACCTTGAGTCACAGTTGAAGATTGAGATTGACCCAAATAAAATCCCGCCAGCAGGGAAGGGGGTGCTTGCATGGCCACTTGATAGTGTAAAAGTTACTCAATATTTTGGCAATACGAAATTTGCACGCTCTGGTGGGTATAACGGAAGTGGTCATAATGGAGTAGATTTCCGCGCATCATCCGGCACAAAAGTAAAAACCGCACTCACTGGTACTGTAGAGGCAGTAGGTGATACAGATAAAGTTAAAGGGTGCTATTCATATGGAAAGTATGCGTTAGTAAAGCACAACAATGGTCTTACAACACTATACGCTCACTTGAGTTATATAAAAGTTAGAAAAGGGGACACGGTAATCACCGGGGATACAGTCGGCTATTCTGGTAAAACAGGTTACTCAACAGGCCCACATCTTCATTTTACCGTTTATGCAAGTCAGGGTGTGCGAATTGTCCGATATGGAGATTATAAAGCCAAAACAAATTGCGCTGATGCATACATCCCAGTCGCACCTTTGAATGCATATCTGAACCCAATGGATTATTTATAAAAATCTAGTACTTAATATTGTGCGACACTTATGAGTATAATCCAAAACAAAAGGGGAAAGAGCAAAATACTTGATTTTTGATAATATAAATGATAAAAATACCCTAGAAACATAACTGTACTTTTTTAATTCTAAAAGGAGGTTTTAAAATGGGTATTTGTATGGAAAAAATACGAAAAGAATTAATAGGTTATACTGTAAATTTCGTAAACGGGGAAGATTGCCACCCAATTATACTGAGCGATGTTACAGAAGTTATTGGCCTTGAAAGTCTCAGAAAAGAAGGTTCTAAACATAAAGAACTTGCAGAGGCGGAAGCAGATAGAAATCTGATATATGCTGTTGTTGGTAAGCTTAAACAACCATATAAAGAAGTTGATAGTAACGAAGACAAAAATACAAAAACTGTGTACGTATATTCAGATACTGAAATTATATTAATTTCAAACGAAGAAAATATACAGATATGAATTGAAGAGACAAAAAGTGCATTCAATACGAATCAGGACAGATATTGAAAATAAATCTTTTCGAAGTCTCTGAAGCTACTACTAATTTAGGTAGTAGCTTTTTTATTTTAAATTGTAGAAATAAGAGTCGCACAAAAGATATCCACAGGCGACATATTGAGATAGGGAAGTACCTTCTGTAAAATTAAGCTATGAGTCCCGTTAGAGATAAAAAAAGTTTGTCCATGGTGATAGCGGGGTTATATTGTGTAAAATATATATAAATTTATTAAATAATTTAAGATACGGAAATTCCATTTCCTATCTCTAACGGGATGAGAAAGCAAAGGACGGGCAAACAAAAAGGGTGGTCATTTGAAGATTTGAAAAGCGGTTTTGAGCAATTTTATAAGCTGCATAAACGATATCCAACATCACGTGAGACTGATAATTTTGAATTTCTACCGACATCTCGCTCAATACAGAGAAGGTTTGGGGGATTAGTAGAGACAAGAAAAGTTTTGAATCTTAAAAGTTCGTCTGATTTTAGGACAGGTGAATATAGCTCCCAAAGAGCAAAGAAAATCAATGAGCGAGCTCATAAGCTTGAAAAGGAAGTTTATGATTATTTAATAAATATTTTTGGCATAGAATTCGTCCACAGAGAGTTTTTTTTCACTGACGATAGGCGAACACGTACAGACTTCTTTATATATTGTAAAAATGGGGATTTTTCTGTAGATGTTTTTTATCCAAGTGATAAACATAATTTTATTGGTTGTTTGAATAGTAAAATGCATACCTATGCAAGCGAAACAATGCTTCAATATCCAGTTATTTTTTTGCAAATGAATAATGATATTAATCAGGAAGAAATAGAGAACATATTAAAAAGAAAGAAGAATAAGTTACTTAAGTATCAAAGTGTAATGAACTTAAAAGAATTTAAGAAGTTTTGCTCCCAAAAGACCCCTCTTGAAAAAACTTAATTAATAGTAGGGTATATACAATATAGATATATAACACTATGTCGCATAACATATCTACTAAAAAGATATATTGTACGACGCATATAATTTAAATCACCATACCACTACCCCACATAAATACATGTGTAAAAATATTTTAAACGTGAAGCTACATAGATAACAAAACTACCGAAAGTTTTTACACTCACGGTAGTTTTGTTATCTTAAAATTATCTTTTGGCGATATGATTTTCAACTCCCCAGCATTTAGACGATGCAAGCCATGGACTAGTCCCCTCTTTATTGAAAAGATATGTCGCATAATCTACATTGCCTTGAAGCGTATATAAACTGATACCAAGCTTATCGGCCGTCTTTTTGTGATAATGCTCATTGATTTGCATTACACCGACGTCAGCGCGATTAATCTCGCCTCTTATTATATCGCCATTTTTCTTAAAATGCCGGAATCGTGATTCACATTTGGCAACTTCTGCCATCACCGGATAATTTTCAAAGTGCTCTCGCACATATTCCTCAACAGTCGGAGATTCATAGAATCTCATATTTTCTCTGTGAGTCACGCTTCCCTGTTTTTCTCCTACTGAAGCCTCTACAAGAGGAGCTCCAGTAGTTGAACTAAGAAACGCTACGATTAATATTGCTATTTCAATGATAAGCCTATTTGTTATGCTATTAAATGAAAAAGGCCGAGCGTTTGCCCGACTTTTTACTACTATAGCATACTGTCAATATTTGTCAATCCCCTATATTTTACCTTGAATATCAACGTTTTAACCTACTTCCAAATATGCTGAAATGGTGATGCGCTGTGTGAAGACTTGCAAGAAGCAGGAGAGCTAAAGCGTATATTATATGCTCATCCACTAAATATGCGTGCTCCCCTACGTGCGGAAATGTAAGTCCCGGGAAATAATATAGAATCATCAAAAGTGCTCCAAGATATGCACTTAATCTGACAAAGACTCCCAAAATAAGCGTAGCGCCTATGAGAGTCAGTCCCCATTCATTTAAGAAATCAACAATAGGGAGAATATTGGAAGATGCAAGCCAACTGTAAAATCCTGAAAATGTTTGTGCATTGTTTAGAAATCCGGTGGCAGTCCACTCTGGGTTTACCACTTTAGTAAGTCCTGCATAAAGAAAGAACCAGCCGAATGCAAGTCGCAAAAGTACGAGTGTTGTGTTTGTTTTAAGAAATCGTCTCATGTTTCTTATATTTTATCATTAAAATTAAACTTAAAATAAATATCATTGTGGATATTCCTGCAGAGATAATGCAGTAAAGGCAGAAAGATTCTAAAACAAATGCCTGCACATACACAAACCACATTGAAGCGAAAAAGCCGATGCTTGAGATGATTAAAAGTGAGACCAGAGACTTCTTAATAGTAAGAGCAATCAGAAGTCCATAAAATATTACCCCCAAGAGAGCCACTGGAATATCTAATATTGTAGAGTAAGCACTTGTAGTCACTAAATCACACTCATTAAATATAGAGCAGTTTATATCTGAATGTGTAAAATGTTTTACAATCAAATATACAGAATCAGCCAGTCCTACAAGACTTAATAAAAAAATAGTTTTTATCATTTTATTTTGCTATTGAAATAAAAACATTTGCTAACGATAATGCAGTACTTATAAAACCAGTAACAAGAGCTATTAGAGTTGTTTTGTTGTTATACCATTTTTTTTCTTTCATTTTTTTATTTTAACTCTTTCTTCTGATTTAGAAAAGCCAAAGCGCCGTGTAGTCCACCAAAATCTCCAAGCTCCGCCTTTTTGATTTCAGGAAGTTCGAGGAAAACTGAATTAATATCATTCAGATATTTTTTAACTGTTTCCACAGAGATTGCGGGATCCCCTACTATCATGGGACCGCCGAGTACTACTACATCTGGTGACCAATGAAGTATTGTATTATATAGCCCGTATGCGAGAGTCCTTGCAAGCCCGTCCCATACTTTAGAATCAGTTACTTCATATGGTTTCTTACCCATACGCTCCTCAAGCGCAGCGCCTGAAACAAAATCTTCTAAACTTTTATTATTCTCAATATCTATAATTTGATGCCCTGGTTCAAAACCAAACCTATTTTTATCAATTTTATTGTTTATAAATCTTACTCCTCCCACTCCAGTACTTACTGTTATATATACTCCTATCTCTGCATCTTTCCCTGCTCCACTGAACATCTCTCCGAATCCAACTACAGCAGTATCATTTTCAAAAAATACTGGCGCATCTATAGCTTCTTCAAGTCCTTGCTTGATTGGTTTATGTGACCAGTCGGGTAAGTTTTGCAAATTTGCAAGCATGGTTTTGTCTTTACTAAATGGACCTTTCATTCCCCCACTCGCTATTTCAATCTTTTCACCACCTGAAAGTTCATTTGCAAGTTCTTTAAATACTTTCATACCTTCTTTAAAATCTTTTGGTGTAGGCACAACTTTCGGTTCTCCAAAAGTCTCGCCGTCTTTGGAAACAGCTAATCTCATTTTTGTCCCTCCAATATCAAAAAGTAAATACATAATCTTATTTAATTAACTTTTTAAACTCCTCTATCATTGGCACTTGCTCTGCCTCAAGTCCATACATCTGCGCTGTGTAGTAAGCTGCAAAGTCTGCGGTCAAAAGCGATGCAAATACTTTGTGATATTTATCTTTGCCTTCTATGTTGATTACATCCACTGATAATCCCCTATCCTTGTAGAGTTTCTCCAAGACTTCCATTCTTTTTAACACTCGTGGATTGTCTTCTTTGTCTCGCAAGATTATAAAATGAAAATTTTGAGATAATTCTTTCGTAGAATCTTCTATATCAAATCCTGTCATCTCATTATGATTTAGTTCTGAGAAAACATTGTAAAATGCTGGAATTTTGCCTGTCTCGTTGAACTTAATCTTCCAGCTGTACGCTATTGGCATATTCTGTGTTGAAGAATAAACCACAGGCACTTTATCTTTAAGCTTCTTCGAAAGTGCTTTGCCTGCCTCTTCATATGAAGATGGGTCAAGGCTCTCGGAAAGAGCGTTTAACTCTTTCAACATATTCTCCTCCTCCATCACTTTAAGAAGCGCTCTAAGAGAATAGCCAAGCGCGCTTCTTGACTGTATACCAGTGTCCTGCATTTGTATATATGGTATAGAATTTTCTTTTGCCAATTCTATGAGCTTGCCGCCGATTGATATAACTACCATGGATAGATTATTCTTAATCCCCTTTTCAAACGCATCAACAATCTCTTCGGTATTTCCCGAGTATGAACTTAAAATTACTAAGCTATTTGGAACATCGGGCAAACCGTAATCTCTGTGGATTGTGAGGTCAAGATCTGGTCGCCAAATCTTCAAAAGTCCTGCTGACAAATGAGAACCGCCCATCCCTGCGACTATGAATTTATTTTTTCTTTCGAGTTTGTCTTCGTTCTCAATAACTGGTTCGTACTCAAATTGTTTATTGAAATTTTTTATAGCTTCATACATCATGTTTTTAACCAAGGAATTTCATATTTCTTAAATTCTTTTAATAATTTCTTATCATACAAAAGTCTCGCGATTGCTTCAGCGTGAGCCATCACACCAGTCAAAGCATTATGCGGTTTGGGCTCGTCTGGAATCCCTACATAATTTAAAACTTTATCCAGATTAAGAGCAGTGTGATGCTTCTCTACTGGAGGTTTAATCCCACTTTTTATCATATGCATATATGCAAGTGTATGCACATCGATCGTCCTATGTGCAAATGGCCAGTTTAAATGCCCTCTGTGTGCTGCAGCTTGAAGGAAGTCCCTATCAAACGAAACATTCTGTCCTGCCATTGTATAATCCTCGATAGCACTCGCCCATGCTATAAACTCTTTTGTTATTTCTCCCTCTGATTTTTTAGTTGGGTCAGTGATTTCCTTTTCTGTAAAGCCGTTTACTTTAAGGGCATCCTCGTCAATGTGTGCGCCATGCCAAATCTTGCATTCTCCATAAAATTGATTATTAGGGTTATCAAAATCAAACGCTCCAATACTCACAATGGAATGCTTGTTATAATCAACACCTGATGCCTCTACATCTACCACTATCATAAGCTATATTATACCTCAATTTTCACATACAAAAAAGCCGATGATTCATAATTCATTGAATCATCGGCTTAAATTTCTTCTTTGTTCATCTTATTTTATTCTCCTTTATGACATTCCGTAAATAGTACATGAAGTTTTTCAAAGAGATAATTTATCTCAAACTCTAAATCTAACATAAGAAATTTCGGTGATTGAGGTTGAGATTTCCAGAAAATTATTTCATTTGTAGGTTTTCCATGTCCATACGTCATATATCCTCCATCAATTACTTGAATTTCATCTGTTATTACGCCACTGTAATCAGTACATACTTTAATGTTCCATTCATTTACCACTGAAGCAAAAAATAAGTAAGACAATCTATTAAACTCATTGCTAGACATTCTCAATACTGAATATCTCCACACACCTTTTTTCATCGGTATTATCCCTCTCCAACTTCTTGTAAAACCTTCTACAGCGTATTTTTCTCCATCTCTACCTGTAAGCTCACACCATACATGTCTCCTTGCAGTATCATCACCGTTTTTAACAATGAATCCCCAAACGATTTCTGCGTTATCTTGACTCATACTTAAATAATCCAGAAAAAGAAAAGCAACGTCTTCACAGTCTCCCTTTTTTGACCCTAGAGTTTCAAAAGGTGTCTGCCATATGTCGTTTTTGTCTAATTCTAAGGTAAAGTCAATCCCAAATGTAATCTTTTTATATGCCTCGTATACAGATTCTCCATATTCAAATGTTTCTATACACCAATTCTTAAACTTTGGGTTGTTTGGCCTATCTTCATCAAAACCATAGATACTATGCATAATAGTAAATATCGATATAAAAACTATCAACGAACAAATATATTTTCTCATTTTTCATCCCTCCCTTTAAAAAAGTCAGAAAAAATCGAAATAAATTAATATTCTGCTCTACTAAAATTATAATATTGTCCTTTATAATGTCCTATAGAAAATCAACTAATTATGTGGACAACTATTTTAACCCTTTGCAGTTTGCCGCTGGAGTATAGCCGGCAAATCTCGCCTCTTCTGCCGAGTCAAACCAGATTTTGTTTTTCTCTGAAATTCGCTTCCCTCCAGAACACCACGGATAGTGGTATTTGGAGCCGTTTTTGGAAGCTACAAGAAGGCCGTTTACAACCGAAGGTACTGCAGTACCTTCGGTTGTTTTACCAGAATTCAAAACACTCGCTGATAAGTGTTCTGGGAACTCAATCCTCACCGGCTCCTTACTGTCCTCAATTAAAGATAAACGCCCCAAGCCAAAACCAGCGAATCCGACAAGGATTATTACAGTGACTATGTATAGATCGCTACGAGTTAAATCGTCTATTTTACTCTTGCTTTTTTGGAGATATTCCCCTATAATCATACCTTATATTATAACCAATTATGGCACATAAAAAAGCTGGTGGTTCAGCCAAAAACTTACGCGACTCAAATCCCAAGTATTTGGGTACAAAATTATACTCCGGAGAAACTGCAAAAACCGGCTCTATTATCGTGCGCCAAAGAGGAACAAAGATAATGGCAGGTAAAAACGTAGGTACAGGAAATGACCATACTTTGTTTGCCCTAAAGGATGGAAAAGTAAATTTCCGTCAAAAAAGAAAACTCCACTTTGATGGCAAAATTATAGTAAAAAAAGTCGTTGATGTTGTCTAAACGCTGTTTACTATCAACTTAAACGTCGCAGAAGCATCTCCAACTTTTGCAGTAATATCAAACTCTCCTACTTCTTTTATAGGATGTTCGAGTTCTATGTATTCGGGCTTGAGGTCAATGTGGTCTTGTTTTTTTAATTCCTCTGCAATCTCCTCAATATGAATACCTTTGAAAAGATGCCCCTTTTCGTTTGCTTTGCCTTGTATCTTCACTCTAACATCATCAAGCACTTTTAGATTTTTAAGAAGAAGCTCTTGGTGCACCTTATCTTCTGCTTCGTGTTGAAGTTTGGCAGTCTCGAGATTTTTGATTTTTTTCGGCGTTGCAAGCTCCGCCAAGTTATTAGGAAACAAAAAATTCATCGCGTACCCGTCTGATACGTTTTTGATATCAAACTTCTGCCCGATTTTCACAATATCTTTTAGTAAAATAATTTGCATATTTTTTTATTTAGTTAATATTTCTATTACCCTGTCAAACTGCGGATCTTCTCCTGCTTCAAAATCCTCCGTTGTAAACTTAACTTCTACATCTGGCGTAAGTCCACCGTCTGAGATTGAAGCTCCATTTGGAGTTAGCCAGCGCGCAATTGTCACTTTAAGTGATGTATTCGGTGTAATCCTTACAAGCTCCTGCACTGAGCCCTTCCCAAAAGTCCTATCTCCAACCAATGTTGCCTTGCCATGTTGTTGTAATGCGCCTGCAAGAATCTCGGAAGCTGAAGCTGAACCTTGATTGATAAGAATCGCCATTTTAAGATTTTCATTGAATATATTATATCCCTTACTTCTGTGAATACGCGGTTTGCCATTTTCCCCAAAGTCCTCGGTTACAACTACCTTCCCTGTCGGCAAATACCAGCTTGCTATATCAATCGCTGCTTCTAGAAATCCTCCGGGGTTACCCCTTAGATCAAGAAGCATTTTATCAGTACCTAATTCTACAAACTCACGGAGCACTTCCCTGAAAAGATTTGGAGAAATCGCTGAGAAGTTGAAAAGTTTAATCACAAATACACCATCCTCTGTGAGCTCGGTTTCAATAGTTGGAATCTGTATCACATCACGCACAACTGAAATCTCTAAAAGTTCACTTTCTCCTTCTCGGAGTATTGTAAGATTGACAGTAGTCCCGCCTTCCCCACGTATGAGCTTAACTGCCTTGTCTATTGTCATACCTTCGGTAGTTGTATCGTCAATCTTTATAACTTTATCCCCTGCTCTGATACCAGCACGCTCTGCAGGATTATCTTTAAGTGGCGCTATTACTGTAAGAATATTATCTCTTATTCCAATCTCCATTCCAACTCCTTCAAAATTTCCCCTTATGTCATCTTCAAAAATCTCTGAATCCTCTGGGGGAAGAAACACTGTATATGGGTCATTCAGTGAACGCGCAAGCCCTTGTATGGTGCCGTAAAGCTTATCTTCGTCTGTTACAGGGTCTGTAGTGGTCGCGGGTACGAATTTTTCATTGATTGCATTCCATGCCTTCCATAAAGGAGAAAAATCAACAACTGACGGTTGAAGTGTACCGCCATTTAATATAGAGATTGAAGATGTGCTTATTTCAGTATCATTTTCTTTACCCACGAAAAGCCCAGAAAAAAATGCTGCTACGACCAGCAGTATTATCACGACTATTGTAAAAACAGAATTCTGCGAGAAAAATTTCATATTTATATAATTATTACAAAAAATCACTTTCTGGTCAAACAAAGAAACAGGTGTGTAAAATTAACTTGTTGTAAAATTAGCAAATAGTTATAATAAATACATGCTGACAAAATATACTCACAAAGATGTAACATGGATTGACCTGGAGTCCCCCACTAAGCAAGAGGTGCATAAAATAATGGAACAATATTCCATTCATCCTTCTGTTGCAGAAGAGCTCCTTATGCCTTCGTTGAAACCAAAGGTTGAGCTTTATGATAACTCTATGTACATGATTCTTCATTTTCCTGCTTTCAGGCACACCCACAACCATCAACAAAATCAGGAGATTGATTTCATAATCGGCAAGGATTTTCTTATTACGACACGTTACGATACGATTGACCCTCTGCATAAATTTTCAAAAGTATTTGAAGTTAATTCAATTCTAGACAAAAGCAATATGAGTACGCACGCAGGATTTGTGTTTTTCTTTATGCTTAAAAAGCTTTACAGTGCGCTTGAGCACGAACTTGAATACATCAATGATGCACTTGAGGTAATAGAAGAAGATATTTTCCAAGGCCATGAAAAAGAGATGGTTATTTCGCTCTCAATCATAAGCCGTGATCTTCTAAATTTTAGACAAGCGCTTGCCCTTCATAAAGAAGTTCTTGAATCATTTGAGGAAGCAGGAACAAAATTCTTCGGCAAAGATTTCATACATCAAATTAGGTCAATTATCGGGGAATATTACAGAGTAAACAATATCATCCACGAGCATACGGACTCCCTAAACGAACTTCGTAAAACGAACGATTCCCTCGTCTCCACAAAGCAAAATGAGGTTATGAAAGTTCTCACGATAATGGCGTTTATCACATTCCCACTCTCGCTGATTGCCTCTATTTTCGGGATGAATACACACTTCCTTCCAATAGTGGGAGCATCATATGACTTTTGGGCAATTATGAGTATAATGCTTGTATTCACTGTTTCTATTTTTATCGTTTTCAAGTATAAAAAATGGTTGTAAAATTTCACAATACGCTTACAAATGAAAATGAGGAATTCAAGCCGCGCAAAGAAAGCGCGGTTACTATGTATAATTGTGGCCCCACAGTTTACGATTATGCAACCATTGGTAATTTGCGTGCGTATGTGTTTGCTGACTCCATAAAAAGAGTTCTCAAATACAGTGGATACGATGTAAAGCAAGTTATAAATATTACTGACGTTGGACATCTCACATCTGATGCTGACGAGGGAGAAGACAAAGTTGAAAGTGGTGCTAAGCGCGAAGGGATAAAAGTGAAAGATATTGTAAAGCGTTACACCAACGCATTCTTTAATGATCTTAAAAAATTAAATGTAGACACTAAAAATATAATATTCCCAAAAGCAACGGAATATATCGGTGAGCAAATTGCTTTTATCCAAACTCTTGATGAAAAGGGATACACGTATAAAACAAGTGATGGAATATATTTTGACACATCACTACTTCCCGACTATGGAAAGCTCGGTAACATTGACACTAAGGGGCTCAAAGAAGGAGCTAGAATAAAGAAAGGAGAAAAGAAAAATCCAACCGATTTTGCTCTGTGGAAATTCTCTCCGCCAGCTGGCGGAGAAGAGAAACGTCAGCAGGAGTGGGACTCTCCTTGGGGGGTAGGATTCCCCGGCTGGCATATAGAATGTTCTGCAATGTCTATGAAGCACCTTGGAAAACAGATTGATATCCACACAGGAGGAGTGGACCACATCCCAGTTCATCACAACAATGAAATCGCCCAAACGGAGTCTGTTACAGGTAAGCAATTCGTGAATTACTGGATGCACAATGAGTTCATTACCATAGAGGGTCAAAAAATTGCCAAATCACTCGGCAATACGATTTATCTTAAAAACATTATTGACCGCGGTCTCTCTCCACTATCTTTGCGCTATTGGTTTTTGACTGCCCATTATAGGACAAAAGCAAACTTTACATGGGATGCACTTGAAGCCGCACAAACTGCTCTCTTCAAGCTTCACAAACATTTTGTGGAAGAATATGGTGCAAAGAAAGGAGGAGTTGTTAGTATAGAATACAAAGAAAAATTTGACGCTTTTGTAAACAACGATTTGGATATTCCGCAGACAATTGCGCTTATTTGGGACTTGATAAAAGACGAAAATGTACCAAAAGAAGATAAACGCTCTACTTTACTTTCCTTTGACGAAGTATTGGGTCTTGGACTTGACCACTCCAATAAAAAGCTTGTTGGGTTGCTTAGTGGTAAGGGAGAAAAGCTCAAAGTCGGAAAACTACCTGAGGAAATCAAAAATCTTGTGGACGAGAGAGAGAAAGCGCGCAAAAAAGAAGATTTTGAAAAGGCGGACGCTATCCGTGATGAGCTTAAGGAGAAAGGCTACGAAATTGAGGATACCGATAAGGGTCCAGAGGTGTCCACAAGTTAAGCACAGTTTCCACACCCTCGTCCACATTAGGTGGACGAGGGTTTTGTGATAATATATGTTCACTATGGCGACAAGCAAGAAATCTCAAAAATCAAATCTTCGCATACCTCCTCAAAATATTGAGTCCGAAAAAGCACTTTTGGGCTCCATAATGCTCAGGCCAGATATCTTGGATGAAATTATCGACATTGTGTCTCATGATTCTTTTTATGCAGAAAAGCATCGTATCATCTACAAAACCATGCTCGAACTTTTTGGAAAGAACGAACCTATTGACCTTCTCTCAATGACATCAAAGCTCAAAGAAAAAAAGTCACTTGAACAAATAGGTGGGAGAAGCTACTTGGCAGAACTTGTAAATATCGTGCCCTCTTCCGGAAATGCAAAACACTATGCAGAGCTTGTGCAGAAAAAAGGCATGATGCGAAGTCTCATAGAAGCAGCAGATTTTATTTCAGAACTCGGGTATGACGAAGCACAAGAGCTTGAAGAGATGCTTGATAGAGCAGAGAAAAAGATTTACGAAGTTACAGAGTCCCCCACCCTGCATAAATTTGTGGCAATTAAAGATGAAATAGAAGAAGCATGGGAGCGTCTTGACCATCTACATAATACAAAAGGTGAGCTCCGAGGGATAAGGACGGGTTTCAAAGAGCTTGATAATATGCTTGCTGGTTTTCAAAAATCAGATTTGATAATACTCGCCGCTCGTCCTTCAATGGGAAAGACAGCACTTGCGCTAGACATTGCTCGCCAAACCGCGACAAAACACGGCACACCGGTGGGCATCTTCTCCCTTGAGATGAGCTCCCAACAACTTGTAGACCGAATGCTCGCATCAGAGTCCCGTGTGAATGCTTGGAAGCTCCGCACAGGAGAACTTAAAACCAGTACTACAGAATTTGGCCAAATTCGCAATGCGCTTGATGCACTTGCAAAAGCGCCGATTTACATAGACGACCAGCCGGCAAACAATATTCTCAAAATGCGCTCTGTAGCGAGGCGCCTCAAGAGTGAGCGCGGTGTGGGGCTTATAATAGTGGACTATTTACAACTTATGGTGCCAACTTCGGGTAAAAGCAACGACTCTCTTGTACAACAGGTTACAGAGATTTCCCGTTCGCTCAAAACTATGGCACGCGAGCTTGATGTGCCTGTACTTGCACTTTCTCAGCTTTCGCGCGCAGTGGAACAGCGTCGAGGCAAACCAAGGCTATCTGACCTTCGTGATTCAGGTTCTATAGAACAAGATGCGGATGTTGTGATGTTCATCCACCGTGATGACAAATTCAACGAGGATTCAAGCAAACCAAACATCGCTGAAATTCTTATAGAAAAGCACAGAAATGGCCCTATAGGAAAAGTAGAGCTTTACTTTGACAAACAAAAGGTAACATTCTTGAGTGTTGATAAAAGTGGTTTTGGTGATTTTGACGAAACTAAAGAAGAAATATTAGATGAACACGATAAATAAATTAACAGAAATTTTCTCTAAGTTCCCCGGCATAGGCCCACGCCAGTCAAAAAGGTTTGTTTATTTTCTGCTGACAAGAAACAACGGTTCTCTTGAAGAGCTTTCAAAACTTATACTAGAACTGAAAAAAGAAGTAACAGTGTGTGAGTCATGCCAACGATTTTTCCCAAAAACATCTCAGTCTAAAATCTGTGATGTATGTACTGATAAAAATAGAGAGAACGGGATGTTAATGGTAGTTGAACGAGATGCAGATTTTGAAAATATTGAAAAAAGTGGAGCATTTGGTGGTAAATATTTTATACTCGGGGGAAAAGTGCCAATACTTGAGAAAAATCCAGAGCAAAAGATAAGGGTGACGGAGCTTAAAGAAAGAGTGCAAGATAAAAATCTAAAAGAAATAGTCCTTGCTCTTTCTGTGAGTCCAGATGGAGAAAACACAGAAAAGTATGTGAGAGAACTTCTTTCACCTATTGTAGAGAAAAAGAAAATAAAAATATCAACTCTTGGGAGGGGGCTTTCAACAGGGATTGAGCTTGAGTATCCAGATTCGGAAACTCTCAAAAACGCATTCAAAAATAGAACATAAGAAAACCGCTCACCTTCAGGTGAGCGGTTTTTTGTTTATTTTAACGCTTCAATTTTTATAGTGTTGAAGATTTGCCTGTGACCTCTTTTCTTAAAGTATCGGCTTTTTGATTTGAATTTGATTACGTCAATTTTCTTCGCTTTTCCTTCACTCTCAAATGTGCCAGTTACTTTAGCTTTGTCTAAAAAAGGCGCACCGACTTTGGTAGTTTTGCCGTCGTCATATAAAAGCACCTTGTCAAACGCTACTTTTGCACCCTTTTTATGCTCCTTAGGAAGCTTTTCAATCTTGATAGTGTCCCCTTTTGAGACCTTGTATTGCTTCCCGCCTGTTTTTATCACTGCGAATTCTTTAGACATAATCACCATATATTACAGCATTTTCATAAAAAATCAAATTATTCCTCCTTTTCTGGCTTATCTATCATAACTGTCTCAATATCGGCAGAGTCGCCGGTTATTTTGAGTACGTCTTTATCAATTTTACCGAGTTCTTTTGAGGCAGAATTGTAATGATTCACAGTTGTAGAAAGCGAGTTGCCAACTTTCTTGAAGTAATCGTCATAACTTTTCAAATGCCTTGAGAGACCCTCTACTTGCTTCCCTATCTGCTTTGCTGACTCTTCAATCTTGAATGCTCTGAATCCGTAAAGCACCGACTGCAAATACGCAGCAAATGTTGTTGGAGAAACTATAATCACATTCTTATCTTTGTACGCATAATCAATCAAACTTCTTGTGTTTACTTTTACTGCACCTACCTCGTTCACAAGCAAATCATAATAAATCCCCTCTGCAGGAATAAACATAAACGCAAACGGCAGTGTATCTTCTTTTGGTTTTATATATTTTGCTGTCTCGTCAATTCTCTTTTTTAAATCATTTTTAAATTCCTTCTCAAGTTCTGCTTTCCTGTGTTCATCTTCCTCATTCACTAGACGATTATAATTATCAAGCGAGAACTTCGCATCAACTGGTATGATTCCTTCTTTTGTCATCACTACTGCGTCTACTGTTTCTCCACTTTCAAACTGATACTGCAGTTTATACGCAGTCGCAGGTAAGATATTGCTCAAGATAAGCTCCAAACTTGCCTCACCTAAGTTTCCCCTCTGCTTTTGATGCTTGAGAACTTTCTCCAAATTCTGCAATTGCTCTGCAATTGTGAAAACTTGCTTGCTGGATTCATTTGCTTCAGTCATTCCCTTTGAGACATCTGTCAAATGCTTTATCATCTGTTCATTCACGTCTTGGATGAGCTTCTGTGATTGGTTAAACTGATGTCTCACTGACTCACTCATCTGCTTTGTGCTTTCTCCAAACTTACTGTCCATTACTCTTGTAAGCTCTTGAAGTTGATTTTGTATAAGAAGTGACGACTGATTATCTTCTTTGTCACCACGCTTGCGCATAGCAAGCCAGATAATTACGCCATTTATAGCGCTAAAAACAACAAGGATTATTACAATAGCCCAAATAGTATCCATATTGAGCCTATTCTATCACAAAATTAATGCATAAAAAATGGCAACCCTGAATGTATTATTCTGGATCGCCATTTACAACAACTTTATCTTTTATCTTTTTGCCTCTTATCTTCACCATTTCTACACCATCTTTGCATTTTACTTTGCCTGTTTTTCTTTCTTCTTCTTCTGCACCCCAACCAACTGCTGTCTCTCCACATTTTTCACATTTATACTCTGGTGTATGTGACATTTTAATCTCCTAAATAAGGTCAACGATTTTCTTCCTGAGCTATATCATACATTATATAGGAAAGTCAAGCTCTTTTGCGGAAAAAGAGATAGTATTTTGTCGCTTCTATTGTAATAAGATTGAATATTCCCACACCCGTCAAGAACAATAACTGTGAAACTGAAAGTACTGTGAGCGTGAGAAGCGTTCTCAAAGGACTAAGTGAAACTGCGGCAATGAGAAGAAGTGTGCTGAAGACAAAAGCAATAATTAAGAATTTATTTGAGAATATATTCATCTTGTGGAGAGGTGTGTCAAAGCTCTTGAGTGAAAATGTAAAGAATATAGAATCAATTGAAATAGCAACGAACATCATTGTACGAACCTCTTCAATCGGCACTCCAATTTTAAGAAGTATAAAGTATAGAGCTGTTAAGAATACTCCTGTTACTATGCCGATTGTGAAAATAAATTTTTTGATTACAGGCGTTAATATATTCCTTGAAGCATGCGAACGCGGGTCTCTTTTCATTATGTTCTTATCTTTTTTCTCAAACGCAAAAGCAAAACTCATCAGACCCTCTTCTATAATGTTTGCCCAAAGAATCTGTGATGGAAGAAGTGGTATGGGTGCAGCAAAAGCCAGTGCACCAACTATTATAAACACCTCAACGAAACTTGTGGAGAGCAGATACGCGAGAATTTTCTTAAGATTGTCAATTATTCTCCTGCCCTCTTCAATAGCCGAGACAATTATAGAAAAGCTGTTGTTGAGAAGTATTATATCCGCCGCTTCTTTTGCAACTTCTGTACCGCTCCCTACTGCAACTCCAATGTTTGCGGAGCGAAGTGCTGGCGCATCGTTTATACCGTCTCCTGTCATAGCAACGATCTCACCCGCACCACGCAGAACCCTTGTGATGCGAAGTTTCTGGTCGGGCAATACGCGTGAGAAAATCTTCACTTTTTGAAGCGTCTTTAAGAGCTCGTCATCCTCTTGAAGTTCAATATCGCTTCCAAGGAGAACTTGGTCTCCTTTTTTTGATATGCCGACCTTCTCCGCAATATTCCCCGCTGTTCCTGGGTTGTCCCCTGTGAGCATTATGACCCTAGCTCCTGCTCTTTTGACTTTGGAAATCGCTTCTCTTACATCTTCTCTGACTGGGTCTTCAAATGCCAAAAAGCCCGCGAATACGGTTTTCTCGGTAAATTTACTCTTCTCTCCTTTCTTATCCTTAGCACTACTTTCAATATCCTCCCACAGTACATCTTTATATGAGATGCCTATGAAGCGCTTGCCTTTGGCACTTTCTCGTCTTTGAACTTCTCTGAAGACAGAGTAGTCTTTGTCCATAAGTATTTCGATTTTGCCGTTTTTAAGAACATGAGTTGAATGATTAAGTAGTGACTCTGGCTCACCACTTAAGTAAATTCTGTTTTTTTTGTATTCTTTGTGCTTGTTTAAAGAAGCGCTAAATCTTCTTTTTGATTCAAACTTAAGAAAATCAATTCTTCCATTTTCTTCCTTGAGTTCATCCTGCGAAATTCCCATCTCAAGTCCCGCAACTATAATCGCCTTTTCAATCGGCCTGCCTTGAACAGTAAGTTTCACCTGTTCATCTTTTTCTTCTTCTTTACTTTCCTCAACAAATGCATCGGAGGAGAGCACTGCCATAGTAAGCAAGCTTTTGTCATCTTCTGTCATACCTTTACCGCCTGTTTTCAGAGACTCAAGAGTGTAGAGAGATGCGAGTTTCATCTTCGCCTCTGTAAGTGTCCCTGTCTTGTCTGTCAGAATCACCGTCGTTGCACCCAATGTCTCTGCAGCAAGTAAGTTTCGTACAAGCCCTCCGTGCTTGAGGATTGACTCCATACCAAGAGCCAAAACCACAGTAACAGCCGCTGGCAAGCCCTCTGGCATCGTGGCAACAGCAATCGCTATTGCTATTAAAAACATATCGCCAAGTGGCTCCCCGCGCAATATCCCAAGCACTATAATAGCAATTATTGCGGTAAGTATGATATATATCAAAAATCTTGCGATCTTTCGTATGCTGTGCTGAAGAGGGGTCAGCTGTTCTCCTATATTACCCAACTGTTTTGCAATCATTCCAACTTGAGTGTTTTTCCCAGTTTCAACGACAATACCGATTCCATTTCCAGACGAAACAAGCGTTCCCATCCACACCATATTAGTGCGTTTGCCAAGTGAGACACTTTTTTGTTTTACCAGTGCATCTTTATGCACTGGTGCCCACTCCCCTGTCAGAGCTGCCTCATTAACAGAGAGATTTTTCGCTTCAAGAATTCTGATATCCGCTGGTACTTGTGAACCGCCCTCTAAAATAACCAAATCTCCTGGAATGAGATTTTCTGAAAGAATTATCGCTTTCTTCCCGTCTCTTATTACGGTCGCATGTTTTATTTGAGATTTGTTGAGCTTTTCAAATGCATTAGACGCCCGTTCTTCTTGGAATATGCCGACACCGACATTTATGAAAAGCGCCGCGAAAATTACAATCGTATCTAAAAACTCTCGGAGGAAAAGAGTGGTTATTCCTGCTCCAAGCAAAATTATTACAAGTGGACTTTTAAACTGTTTTGCAATCTTATCTATAAATGTAAAATCTTCTCCTGCCTCAAGAATGTTCTTGCCGTGTCTTTTCTGCAGTCTTTCAATCTTCTCGGCAGATAATCCGCTCTTTAGATCAGCAGATAGAACTTTTCTAAGATTTTCCCGCGAGAAAGTTTCCCACAATATATGCCTTGGTTTCATCTATTTAGTATAGCAGAAGTGCTATGATATATGGAGATTTTTTGTTAATATTACTCTATGGTCCAGAAGGAAATAAAAGAAAAAATAAAAGACGCAATGAAAGCTCGTGATGAAATAAAGCTTTCTGTCTTACGGGGACTTTCCGCCGCATTTACAAATGAGCTTGTCGCGACAAAGCGAAAGCCCGATGAAGAATTAACTGACGATGAAGCAATTGCAGTGATTAAAAAACAGGCAAAACAAAGAAGAGAGTCAATTGAGCAGTTTAAAAGTGGTGGTAGAAATGAATTGGCAGAAAAGGAGGAAAAAGAACTGGCTATACTCTCCGAATATCTACCAGAGGAAATGAGTCGACAAGAGATTGAGAAAATTGCCAATATAAAGAAAGCAGAACTTGGAGTGACAGATAAATCAAAAATGGGAATACTTATGGGCGCCGTAATGAAAGAAACAAAAGGAAAAGCAGATGGCGCTGTTGTAAAAGAAGTCGTTGATTTACTTTTCTAAAACAAAAACACCCCCCACCTAAGGCGGAGGGGGGTGTTTTTGAAAGCATTGCTTAATAAATAAATCTGAATTTACTCCTCTGTTTCTTCTTCATCTACAGGGGCAGTTGCATTAAACTCAACCTGTACAAGATTTCCTTCAATACCTGAGAGAAGTAAATCTCTTGTAAGGTCAAACGCTCGGTCTCCGTCGTCCTGTCTTATTGTTGCGAAATATGTATTTCCAGCTTCCGTGCCTCTCAAAAGCTCAACAACTCCTTTACTTGGACCGCTATCGAACAACTGCGCACCGAGAGCATTTCCCAGAGCCCCATTGTTATTCTCGTGTATCACAACCCAACCTGCATTTTCAAGTGTCACGAGCTCCACTTCTACATTAATTCCCGCTTCTTGACTGCGAACCAATATAGCGTTTTCACCTGAAAGTGCAACTTCCGATGAAGTATCAGATACTTCATCTTCTGCCACATCGCTCATTGGAGCTTGCAGATAAAACCATGTACCCCCAAAACCTACTGCAATACCGACTACAAACGCTATAATGACTTTTGTAGAAAATATATTGTCTTTTTCCATACTTTTATTATCACTATTTTAATAAATATGAATATATAGTACACAAGATTAAATACGGCACAAGGCTTGACTTTCTGCCATAACGTTTTCAATTTTTTGCGCTCCTAAGCCTAAAGAGTGAAGAATTTCTTCATTGCTTTCAATATTTTTACATAAAATTACCTTTTGTTCCATCAATTTCTTCTTCTCTGCACCCGAAAGTGAGGTCAGTGCGGTTATTGGCTGTATACCTGTTTCTTCAATTAGGTCATGTAAGTTCCCTTGTTTGGGATAAGTCCAAGATATCATTTTCATATTAATGCAATTACTGTATTTGATCGCATTGCTTGAAAACCTTGTATTTGTGATAAGCCAATCTTCATCTATCTGAATTTCCCCGCTTCTTATATCTTCAAATCTTGCATGTACATAAAGTGCAACTTTAAGGTCTGAGCGAATACCAAGTTTATTGTGGAATTTAACTTCAGCTCCTATCTTTTGTCCGTTCATCTCTCCAATAATGTCAACTTCATGCTCTACGCACGCACCTTTTACTACACTCCCTACTTCAACTTTATATCCCTTAGTTCTAAAAATTTCAGCGATAAAATTCTCAAATGGATAGCCAGATGGGCCAAGCGCAAGCACTGCACGCTTCATAGAGTAGCGAGCTGCAATTGGTTTCTTTTCATGTTCAAGATAAGAGAAAGCGTGTTTATAAATTTCCGATGTACTCATTCCCTCTTTTAAATCTTTTTTCACATAATCTACAACTCCATCAATCTCTTGTTCAGAAGCGCCAGAACGTGTAAGAGAATGACGCAGTTTCTCTACATTAAACGGTTCTTTTGTCCCGTCCTGTTTTGTAATTAATATTTGTTTCATCAAATTATTATACCACCTCCCAGACACTCATCGCCATTATACAAAACAAGCGATTGGCCGGATGTGGCGGTGTCCTGACTCTCATCAAACTCAACAATCACTTGGCTATGCGATAGCCAAGTGATTGTGCAATCCTGAAGCTCTTGGCGATAGCGAATTCGTGCTTGGTAATTCATGGCTTTACTTGGGGCTTTCCCGCTTATCCAATTTACATCTTTTGTTTTTATGCTCTTTTTATCTATCTCTTTACTTTCAATATCATGCGAGACAGTAATTGTGTTTTTTGAGATATCTTTTGAGATTATGTAATACGGCTTGTCGTGCGTACCCTTATCTTCAATTGTAAATCCATGTCTCTGACCGATAGTTAGAAATGTCACGCCACTGTGGTGTCCTATCACTTTACCTTTTTCGTTCAAAACATCTCCTTTCTTTTCTTCAATATAGTTTTTAAGAAAATCTGCAATATCAAGTTTACCTATGAAGCACAGTCCTTGGCTGTCCTTTTTCTTTGCAGTTGAAAGTCCAAATTGCTCTGCTAGCTCTCTTACTTTCGGTTTAGTAAATTCTCCTGTCGGGAAAAAAGAATGTCTTAGTTGTTCTTGTGTAAGCGTCCAAAGGAAATAACTTTGGTCTTTATTGCTGTCATTCCCCACTAACATTTTATATTCACCATCTTTCTCAACTTTCCTTGCATAATGTCCCGTTGCGATATACTCCGCTCCCGAGGAGAGTGCTTTTTTGAGGTATGCGCCAAACTTAATCTGTTTGTTGCACATTACATCGGGATTTGGAGTTCTGCCCTCTCTATATTCAGAAATCATATAATCAATGATTTCTTTTTTATATTCCCTCTCCAAATCAAATGTAAGGAATGGGATTTCAAGTTTGGCGCATACACGCATTGCATCAATCCTGTCCTGTCGCCACTGGCACGGCAAAAAATCCGGATGCCATACCTTTATAAAAACGCCTGTTACATCAAAGCCCTCTTTTTTCAAAAGCGCGGCGGCAACAGAGCTATCCACCCCGCCTGAGAGCGCAACGAATACTTTTTTTCCTTTAATTTTATTCATAATCTGTTTAAGTTTGACTTAAACACAGTCTTAGTTCAAATAAATCCTCTTTTTGCGTATATGTTCCTCAAATGTGATGCTGTAATGCATATTTCCATTCTTGTCTGAGAGAAAATACAGATAGTCAGATTCTATTGGTGTAACTGCAGCAAGGATTGAATCAAGCCCTGGATTTGAAATAGGTGTTGGCGGAAGGCCTTTATTTGTATATGTATTGTAAGGGTGATCTTCTCTCAAATCCTCTGTAGTGAGCGTGAATGAGTTCTTGCCGTTTGCATAAGTAAATACCGCATCAACTTGAAGTGGCATCCCTATTTCAAGCCGTTTCCACAAAATCCCTGCAATTGTTCTTCTTGTTTTTGTGGTGCGAGCTTCTTCCTCTAAAATTGAAGCCATATTTATAACTTCATCAATCGGCTTCCCAAACTTTCTGATATCTTCATCAACTTCCGCAAGTTTCTCTACAAATGTATTGCTAAGTATTCTTGCAACTTCTCCCTCCTCTACCTTTGGAAGAAAATGATAAGTATCAGGAAAAAGGTACCCTTCGTTGTCTCCTACAAGATTCAAGAATACTTCTTTATTAAATGATTCAAATCTTTTCTCAAAAATCTGGCCAATCTCATCTACTGTCGCTCCTTCTGGAATCACAACTCTAACTAAATCAAGGTCAAAGTCCCCTTTTGCTATCCTCCGCGCCATACTGAAGATGTTTTCTTCTCGTCCCAGATAATAATCACCAGAGAGTGCTCCGTCTTCCCCATTTAATATAATCACAATATTTCTGAGCCACAGGGATGACCGTACAACGCTGTCTTCTTTCAATTTCTCTGCAATGGAAGACAAGGTGCTTCCTTCCTCAATCGTTATCGTCTCTTTAATTGGAAAATCTGCAGGCGCTCGGAAAATCCCAACATAAAAAGAAACAAGTACGACAAAAAGAGCAACTAAAAGCGTAGATGTTTTTCTTTTATTATTACTTAGATATTTAATTATTCTGTTTAAAAATTTTGATATCATATCGGCAAATCAGATGGAGCTTCTGACTTTTTGGAAGGCACTCTCGCTACTGTAGGTGTCTGCACTGTAGCGCCTGGGAAATGAAACATAGTCGCAAGTTCCTCGGTATTGAGTACAAATGGCTGTGTTTTGTATGGATAATGAAAATATGAACGTCTGCGGTATGCGTCAAACACTCTCCTCCTCTGACGATCTTGTCGCAATCCTTTGTAATCTTCCCATGGATATTGAAACCCGTATACATATCGTGTTGGAGTAAATTCATTTAGAGTATTAGAATTATATTGCTTCATAATACCTATAAGACCAGCGATATTCCCTGGATTGAAATTTTCCTTCTCTGCTAAGTAGATTCCACGGATTCCAACATCAAAAGCTGGCTTAGTGATACTTCTCTCAATTGCTTTGATTATATCTTTTTCTCCTTCGCTTAAGGTTGTTAACATCTGAAAACCCGCTGTTGTAAGTTTTTTTGTGCTTTTAGTTTCTGGGTCTCTTAGCATTAATTTGTCAATTTCAGCGTGAGCCTCTTCTTTCCAACCAGTTTTTTTAAACCATGTACCTTTTTTCTTTCTTTCTTTCTTGGTTGCCCTGATTATAAACTGAAACCAAAACTGTTCGCCTTTACCAAGAGAGCCCATAAGCTCAATCATGTGAGACATAGGGTCCACTTTGAATTCTTCTTTGGGGTCTTTGTCCAGATTATAGTCAACATATGTCTTGATAGGATAAGTATCAGCTTTTTTTAACTTGAAATCAACTCCCCACACATCAATCTTTTTTAGATCAAGTCTTATCGCTCTTGTATAATCATCGGCATCAACTATTTCCACTTCAGGATATTGAGCATAGATTTGAGCCTCAAGTGCTTTTCTGAAAAAATCCCTACCCCACACGAAGAAGCGGACTTCACCATCTATTGAAGCTATTTCAAATGAAAACCATGTTCTTAATTTTCCAAACCAATAACGAGCGAATTCTGTTGACTCGCCCAATGTATGATTAAGACCAGAAAATACTGCTTCCATTGCAAGTGGTGACTTTTGTATCTCCCTTGGAAGTTTAATCTCAAGTAAAAAATTCTCCTGATTTTTGATAAAATCAGACTTTATATATATCATCCAAAAAAACCAAAAGAAATAGAGGAGGAAAAGCGGAAGCCATATAGGAGAAAGGATTCCTATAACCAAAAATATTTCCTTAAACGTTTCAGGTGACAACCGCAAAACCATATATAAAATGACAATTACGACACTTGCAAGAAAAGCAGGAATTGGGGCACCGTATTCTCCGACCCAATTTTTCAGCGTCTTATCTATTTTTTCAGTAGCCATATGTTTATATAATACACGAAAATAACATAAGAAAAAACACCCCCGACGTTACATCGGGGGTGTTTTTTTAGTTTACGCAACTGAATATTTTCCTGCTTTATTAACTTTAAATTGATCTCTGTTTTGCAAATTCACTATAATCGTATTATCTTTTATGTATCTTTCTTTGCGTACTTTGTCTATTATATCTTCTCGTGTAAGTGGGCCATTTTTCTTCAAAATTTCAGAGATAACATCTCGCACAACACCACTAGTGTAGCCCCACTCTGAAAGTGCATAGAGCCCTCTTCCAATAAGCACGAATCTCGGATCTTTAATGAGTTCATTGTGACATGTCGCAGTATGCGCCTTTCTGCCAAAAAAATCAGAAATCGCCTTTGAAACTTCAGTAAAGTGCATAGGAGAACCGTGCTTCTTGATTGCCAAGTACGCATAGTCCCGCATACCCTTAACTTTAACATTTGAAGAGTCTGCAACACCCCATTCTCCAAGCGGATTCTTACCGAGTGTCTTTGAAACTGCAAGCCATCTTTTTGCAATCTCTTCGTTCTTGTATTTTTTATTCAAATCTTTAACTTCCCCTAAAAATGAATCTATAAGTTCTGATTCTGGGACCAAATCTTCTAGTGAAAGACCCTTGTAAACATTTTTAAGTGCTTTATGTACAGTATCTTCTAGTCCTTCGTCCACATACCAATGGCTTCTAAATTCATCATCTTCTTTTTTCTTTTTAAACTCATCACCAAGTACAAGAAGAAGGAGTGTGTGGTTTTGAGTATTTTTATCTTTAGAAATAAGTTCAAGGAATTCGTCTTCTGATACCATACCTCCGAGAGAATCAATAGCAGAAGCAAGCTCGTTAAGAGCTCGTTTTTCACCTGTAAAAGCGTCTGATTTCCTAATACTACCTAATGCTGCATTTTCAATCTGTCTTACTCTTTCTCTTGTAATACCGTACTGGTTTCCTATTGCTTCAAGCGTCATCTTTCCAGTGCTTTTGCCGAGACCATGTCTATTAGTCACAACCTCTCTGGCACGAGGGAGAAGAACAACGAGAAGCTGTTTTGTGACTTGTTTTGGCTTGAATGTGATTATTGCAGACATATGCCTTTATTACTTGATTATTTGACTATACTATACTTTTACCACAAAAGCAAATGGGGTGCAAGAGAGATTAACCTGTCACAATACTGATGATTTTGCCTTTTACATAGAGTACTTTATTTATATTTTTACCATCTGTCCACTTTTTGACATTTTCATTTGAGAGAGCTTTTTCTTTTACACTATCTTCGTCATCATCAATAGATACTGGAATTGTGGCTCTTACTTTGCCGTCAACCTGAACAGCTATTTCAGCTTTATCTGTAATAGTTTTTTTAGAATCATATTTAGGCCATACTTCTGAAAGTATAGAATCACTATTTCCGATTTTATCCCACAACTCTTCTGCGATATGTGGCGCAAATGGTGCGAGTAATATTAATAATTTTTCATAAGTATTTTTAGAAATTTCTTTTGTTTTCTCTAATTCATTTACCAAAATCATCATCGTGCTCACTGCAGTGTTGAATTTCATCGCTTCTATATCGTCAGTAACTTTTTTAATTGTTCCGTCAAGAATTACATCTGAACCGTCTCCGATTTTTCTTTGCAATCTCCAAATTTTTTCAAGGAATCTTCTTACTCCCACCATATTGTTCGTGCTCCAAGCTATTACTTGGTCAAATGGCCCCATAAACATTTCGTACGTTCGCAATGTATCGGCACCAAATGTTTCTACTATTTCATCAGGATTCACGACATTTCCCTTTGATTTTGACATTTTCTCCCCGCCCTCTGCGAGTATTAGCCCGTGGGAAGTCCTTTTCTGATACGGCTCTGGTGTCGGCACTACTTTTATATCGTAAAGAAACTTGTGCCAGAAACGAGAATAAAGTAAGTGAAGTGTTGTGTGTTCCATTCCTCCGTTATACCAATCAACAGGAGTCCAATATTTAAGATTTTTAGCATCAGCGAGAGCTTTATCATTATTAGGGTCAGCGTAGCGCAAGTAATACCAAGAAGAGCCAGCCCAGTTTGGCATCACATCGGTTTCTCTTTTCCCCATCTTTCCACACTTTGGACATTTTACATTTACCCAACTCTTTGCTTTTGATAGTGGTGATTCCCCGCTGTCAGTCGGCTTGTAATCTTTTATATCAGGAAGTTCAACCGGAAGATGCTCTTCTGGCACTGCCACAGGCCCGCACTCGTCGCAGTGGATTATAGGAATCGGTTCACCCCAGTAACGCTGTCTTGAGAACACCCAGTCACGAAGTTTATATTTAATAGTTTTTTTGCCTTTGACTTTTTCTATAACTTCATCCATATCGACAAGATCTGCTTCAACAATTGGCAGATTAAATTTCTTCGCAAATTCAAAATCACGTTGGTCATGCGCAGGAACTGCCATTATTGCTCCTGTACCATATTCCACCATTACATAGTCAGCTATGAATACTGGGATTTCTTCTTTGTTAGCAGGATTGATAGCTGTCACTCCTTTTAGTTCAACTCCCGTCTTTTCCTTACCCTCTGCAGTTCTTTCAATCTCTGTTTTTTTCTTTGTATCATTAATATACTTTTCTGCTTCATTAAAATTCGTAATTTGTGATTTAAGTTCTTGAACAAGTTCATGTTCAGGCGCAAGCACCATATATGTAGAACCAAACAATGTATCTGCTCTCGTGGTAAATATTTTTATTTTTCTATCACTATTTTTAATATCAAAATCAATCTCTGCGCCTTCTGATTTACCTATCCAATTTCTTTGCTGGATTTTTATCGGCTCTGAATAATCAACGTCGTCCAAATCCTTATCTAATCTGTCTGCATATTTTGTTATTGCAAGCATCCATTGTTCTTTTTGTCTTTTTTCTGTCTCGCCCCCGCATCGCTCACACTTACCATCTACTACTTCCTCATTTGCAAGACCAATCTTACAAGAAAGACACCAATTGACTGCAACGCTTGCTTTATAAGCGAGACCTTTTTTGAAAAGTTGTAAGAAAATCCACTGCGTCCATTTGTAATACTCTGGGTCAGTTGTGTTTATTTCTCGCGACCAGTCAAACGAAATGCCGAGTGATTTGATTTGCTTTCTGAATATATCAGTGTTTTTCTTTGTTACTTCTTTTGGGTGGACACCTGTTTTAAGCGCAAAATTCTCTGTTGGTAGTCCAAATGCATCCCACCCTATCGGATACAGCACGTTTTTGCCTTCAGCCCTTCTTTTGCGCGCAATAACATCCATGCCAATATACGGACGCGGATGTCCTACATGAAGCCCGTCGCCCGATGGGTATGGAAATTCAATTAAAAGATAAGACTTTTCTTTTTTGGAAAAGTCTTCTGCTTTGTGCGGCTTATCTTTATCCCATTTTTCCTGCCATTTCTTTTCAATTTTTTTATGATTATATTTTTCCATTATCTATCTTTCATTGGTGGAAATAAATCTGGGTCTATTGTTCTTTCAAAACATTCTTCTCCTGCACTGTGCTGCCAGTTTGCATTTTCAATATCAAATTCTCCTCTTGTAGGATAATCATAAAGAGATGGGAAAGGATCAGTGTTTTCTTTATTAAAGTTCGCGCAAAGTTCAAAAGTCAGATTGGAAACTACTTTGTATCCGTATTGTTCTTTGTTCTGTGCGTCAATTGGCACAACAAATCCTTCAATAGGGTCTTCAAGCTCTGAAAGTATCTCCGGCAGTCTCTCTTTATTCTGCCAGAAATTCACAACTTGCCATTGAATATTTTGCAAGTCATTTACTTTGTCTTGGTCAAATCGTACCAATCTCTGACTAGCCGGAGATCCTATAATAAAGAAGCCCGAGACAACCGCTATAAGAACAACGAGAGCTGTAATCCGACCTATAGTTTTCGCTCTTTTTGCATCTGCCTCCCACTTACCCCTCAAATCATAGAGATAATACCCAAACACCGCACCTGTTACAACAAGTACTGCAAGAACTTTAAGCCCAAATTGTATTGTAATCTCCCCGCCAAGAAATTCATTAACAAGTCGCACAAGATCAATAATAATGGTAACCCCTGCTATAAACAGCGTCAGATAAATAAGCCATTTGCGGATCCAGATGTTTTTCTTCTCCGGATTTTGGCGCAAATCTTTATTGAGTATTTTTGTGAGAATAAGATATGTCGGGAATATTATGATGAGTGATGCTATTGAGAAACGAATAGCTGAGGAAAATTGTCCACTGAAAACTTGGAGCTCGTCTGGAAACAGGACATTTATATATTCAAATAAAAGCGCGAGAAGCGAAAATGCGCTCACATAAAGCGCCACCATAGCGGCAAAATAAAGAAAGAAATCCTTCGGCGTCATTTTTACTCTTGTATTTTCCATATTATCAACTATATCTTAAACTCTATCACATCTCCGTCTCTGACGATATATTCTTTTCCTTCTGTGCGAGTCCATCCTTTCTCTCGCGCGGTTGTGTAAGAGCCAGCTTCAGTAAGTTTTTCATAAGAGATAACTTCCGCACGGATGAATTTATCTTTAAAGTCATTGTGGATTGCAGTACCTGCCTGTGGCACCGCCCATCCATTTCTTATCGTCCATGCGCGAGTTTCATCCACGCCTGTTGTGAAGAATGTTATCAAATCCAAAAGCTCGTATCCTTTGCGTATCAAACTATCAATCCCGCTTTCAAGTACGCCGAACTCTCTTCTGAATTCTTGTTTGTCGTCTTCACTTACATCTTTAACTTCGTTTTCAACATTTGCATCCACCTCAACCCACTTTACGCCCGAACTTTGCAAAAAGTCCATAAGTCTCTGGTAGCGGTCATCATCAATATTTAGTCCTTCCGATTTTTTATTAAGCACATAAAGTATTGGTTTCATCGTTAGAAGATTTAATTGCTTTATTGCTCCCGCTTCCTGCTCGTTAAGCTCCAAAGAATTTGCAAGTTTACCTGTAGTGAGAACTTGTTCTATTTTCTTTAGTACTTCTTGCTCCAAGACCGCATCCTTATCCCCGCTTCTTATCTCTTTTTCTATATTTGATAATCTTTTTGTAACAGTTTGCAGGTCTGCCATTATGAGTTCTAAATTGATTACTTCTATGTCGTCCATTGGGTCAACTGTCCCACTCACATGCGCTATGTCTGAGTCGTCAAACATCCGCACGACTTCGGCTATCGCATCTACCTCACGAATGTTTGAGAGAAATTTGTTGCCAAGTCCCTCACCTGCTGACGCTCCCTTCACAAGTCCAGCAATATCAACGAAAGAAACCGCCGCTGGAATCGTCTTCTCCGACTCTGACAAAGAGCTCAAGTGGTTTAGCCGTTCATCTGGCACGGCAACGACGCCCACAGACGGGTCAATAGTGCAGAATGGAAAGTTCTCTGCAGGAACTGATTTTGCTGTTAAGGCATTAAAAAGCGTTGATTTGCCTACATTTGGCAGACCAACAATGCCGATTGCTAGTGAAGACATTGATATTTGTTATTGGTATATAACCATATACTTGTATTCTTTATAAAATTTTTTAATTTTATTAAATATTAATTTCATATTTTTGTGGTTACAATAAACCGTTTATTTCCTTATAAACATTATCCAGGTCATCATTATCGGGATCTTTTTTAAATATTTTGTATTTTATATAATTAGACATAGATTTTTTTATTTACTCTTTATATCTAGCGGGAATCAAAGAAAGATACTTTTTTGCAATTAAACTATTTCTTTTATTTCAATTTCTGATCTGCCTTCTTTTTTGGGTTGCTGAAAGTTTATAAGTAATCCGTCTTTAATTTTAAGAAGCTTCATATAGTTTTTGATTTGCTGTTCTTCTGATACGCCAAGTTTTGCACCAACAGCCTTAAGCTCAACTACAATCTTTGTTTTTCCAAAGAATATAATAAGGTCTGGGAATCCTTCGCCCACATAATGATCTTTATAGATAAGTTCAACTACTTTTTGGCTATCATATCGGATCTTTGCAAGTCGCAAACCGACTTGCATTGCTTTGTCATAGACGACCTCCTGGTGCCCTGATCCTAATTTCTTATATACATCTTTAGCTATATTTTCAATTTTCTTTATATTATTTTTCATATTTTTATTCTACCAAATTTTAAGCTTTTCCGCCCTTTTATAAAGAAAACTTTATCTCTCCTCTTTCAATTATTGATCGCATGATTTTGGTAAATTCAGCACGTTTTTCCTCTGGTGGTCCAGACTTACAAAAACTTCTCAAAGAATAATTATTATCATCACCTCCCAGTTTATATATCCACGCACCAAAAATTGTATCCGGTTTATCTACAAAAACAATATACGCTTGTACTCCACCATACTCATTATCATGTACATTGTAAATAAAGAACTTGCTTTCATAGTACGACTTATCAAGAAGGGTTAAGCCACATTTATCGCTCGGGTTAGCTTCGTAAAGAGCTATTACTTCTTCTGCACCGATG
>CAJWGW010000004.1 GCA_913041175.1 uncultured bacterium | reverse complement strand
GAAACCGGTTCAGGATATTCTGGACGAGCTTTAAGATACTCATCTAATTTATTAAAATCGGTCGTACTACTATCAAGGTTTTTATCCCATTCGTCATATTGTTTTTTATACTCCCTTTCATTTTGAAGTCCATCCGCTATGAAGTCTATATGCTTATCAATAATTTCCTCATTAATTGGTCTGATTTTTGCATGAGCAACCTGTTCTTCGGTAAGATTTGCTTGTGATTTTAATGTTTCGTGCAACTTTTCAGTATATTGGTCATTTATTTTTTCTATAAAAAAAGTTTCAATTTTCGATTTACTTTCTTTATCTTCTGTAAGATTTTCATCGTGCTGTTGACGCTCTTCTACAGACAAACCTGTATCAACAAACAAAAAACCATCTATATCGCTCTCTGGCTTAGTTGTACCTTTTACCATAGAACCATACATGCAGAAAGATAAGATTAACGGGTTACCTTCTTTAAGTTCACTAATAGATTCTTTGACTGCTTTAATTCTTTCTTTGGCAAATTCTTCTTTTGGAAGTGTGAATCTTTTTTCTGACTCATTTTGCTCTGTTTTTGTAGAAAATCCTTCAATAGACATGTTATTGTTTAAGTTACTCCAACAATACCTAAAGAAACACAAAATCGCAAATACTATACTTTGGAACTTATCCCTCGAAAAAGGAAACGTGACTCAAACTAAGTACAAACCAGAGTATCAACTATTAGCAAATGCACCTAAAACTGGGTCATTCTCTGCAAAGCTGCCGGACTAGGATTCGAACCTAGATAGCGAGATCCAAAACCTCGAGTCCTACCATTAGACGATCCGGCAATATTATTTATCTTGCCCTCTTAAGTTTTGCTTCGCAAAGTAAAATTTAGGAGGATTGATTCTCATTATTCCTCAAGATTTTGATAAGAGCAAGCTCTAGCGGAAGTTGTGGAATGTACGACCGCCCTGTTGCATCATACGCAACCAAAAGCTCGTTTAGTGTATTTGAGTTTATTGTGGACTTCGTTTGTCCACTTAACTTTTTTAAGAATTCAAAGTCCTCTTTCCCGAATTGCTCTTTTATAACACTTTCCATTTCTTTTGCATATTTAAGCAGAAGTACAGAACGTACTTTGTGCAAAATCATTTTCAAAAACACTTTCATATCAATGTTCCCCTCTACTGCACTGCTCACAGCACTCAAACCTTTTTCAAGTTCCCCATCTTGTATTGCAGAAACGATGTTGTTGACGAGCGCGCCTTTGGGCGCGCCAGCGATCTTCTCCACTTCAGAAATACTAACTTTCTTATCTGGCGAGGAGTAAATAACCTTTTGCAGTATCCCCTGCGCATCACGAAACGAACCGTCACCTAAGATTGCTATCAAGTCTGCGGCGGAGGGCTCAAGCGTAAAGCCCTCCGCCTTTGCAGTCGCTTCTACTGCAATTTTCAAAATCTTCTGTGAGGGCTTCTTGAATGTAAAGTTCTGACACCTTGAAATTATCGTCTCCGGCAGTTTATCAATCTCTGTGGTCGCAAGTACAAATATCACATGCTTCGGTGGCTCCTCAAGAGTCTTAAGGAGAGCGTTAAACGCTTCTTTCGTAAGCATATGCACCTCATCTATAATGTACACTTTATAAGGTGACTCAAACGGAAGTACTGTCACCGCCTCTCTTAGCTCGCGAATGTCGTCAATCCCTCTGTTTGAAGCAGCGTCTATCTCATGCAAGTCGTTTAGAGAAGTTTTCACTTCCTTTGCTAAAATCCTTGCAATACTCGTTTTGCCAGTCCCCCTTGAACCAGAAAAAAGATAAGCGTGCGCGATGTTCCCCTGTTTTAGTGCACCAGATAAGGCGTCTACAATATGCTCTTGCCCAAGCACATCTTTGAACCCTTGTGGGCGATATTTTCTATAGAGTACCTCCGACATGCAGGGATTATATCACAAATTTGCTATTTTAATGATTTTCTCTACTTCACTCGCGCTCCCCGCTTGCATCAGTTTGATGCGGAGTTCTTTAGCGCCATCCCAGCCGTTCACATATGCTTTATAATGCTTCTTCATAATTAAGAAGTTCTTATGTGGGGCTATCTCTTCAAATAGTTTCGTATGCTCTACTAATACTTTCAGTTTCATTTCTTTACTTACAGAGTCCTTGTTCTCATCAAAAAGCCACGGATTACCAAATATCGCCCGCCCAAGCATCACTCCGTCTGCGCCCGTCTCACTTGCCTTCTCCCTTGCATCTTTGATATCAGTGACGTCGCCATTACCGATGATTAGAACGTTTGGATTTACTTTGTCGCGAATCTCTACTGCTTTCTTTACAAAGCTCCAGTCCGCAGAAACTTTGGAAAGTTGTTTGCGCGTGCGCGCGTGGATTATTATTGCAGAGGGCTTGGCGGAGAGAAGTGTCGGCAACCACTTATCGAGTTCATATTTACTGTAACCAACCCTTGTTTTTACTGACACTGGAAGCTCGCCCGCGCCTTCTTTTGCAGAGTTTATTAACTCGCTAGCTAATTCAGGGTTCTTCATTAAGTTCGCTCCCGCTCCTTGCTTCTCAATACTTCTGTCAGGGCATCCCATATTAATATCAATGCCGTCAAAGCCGAGCTCGCGAGCGAGCTCGGCAGCCTTTTTCATAAGCTCCGGTTTTGAAGTGAAAAACTGCGCAACTATCGGTCGCTCTTCATTAGTAAAAGCCAAGTCTTTAATAAGCGCATCCTTGCCACCTAAGAAAAGCCCGTCAGCAGAGACAAACTCCGTGTACATTACATCTGGCTTTCCGTACTTTGCGATGATGCGCCTGAAAGGCGCATCCGTGACATCCGCCATCGGCGCTAAGAGAAATATCGGCTTATTAAGTTTTTGCCAGAAATTCTTTGACATATTTTTATGTCGCGAAGTATACCTTATTTAAATTTGAAATACACTTTATTGCCAAAGCGGAAGTCAGCGTAGTCAAGATTAAAGAGGTCTTCTTCGTTAAACTCATCCGAGTCAAACACGGACTGAATACTATCAAACACGAAAGACAAATTTTGTTTCTGCCCGAAGAAAATCTTCCCTCCCTCCTCTAAATGCATTTCATAGTCAGCATCGTCCACTTCATCAAGCGCAACCGGAGTCAACCCAATATCAGATAAAGATAAGAGGAAGAATGTCATCTCCTGAAACTCTGTTTTTTCCATAAACTGTTGCCCAACATGCTCATCTGAAGACAAGATGCTGAAATATCTAAAATACACATTCCCCGAGAAGCTCGGTGCTTTTGTAAAGATAAACCCATCTTCATCTAAGAAGTAACAGCTCTCCTCATCTATAACCTCCTTATCACACCAAAGTGCAAACGGTTTTCTTTCATCCATTGTTACAGAGATAGACTGCAAATCTTCAAAAGCTATATTTATCTCTTTTATACCTTTATAAGCCTCAAGAAGTGTCGCCTCAATGTCCGTCCTCGGATAAAGCAATATGTTTGACTTTGGAAACAGAAACAAAAACTTCCCCGAGATTTTCTCTTCCACAATCCCTTTTATTGATTTCTCTGCAATTGTAGAGTTTCCGTCTACAGAGATATCGCTAATGTTAAATTCTTCAAATTGGGATACATACACCAGTCCCACAAATAAAGCTATGATACTAAAAACTCCTCCACCGATTTTAAAAAGAAACACCTTCCTTCTTTTTTGTGTAAGTTTGGACGGTCTATGATGTTTTCGCCTTATCATCATTTTATACTCATACTTAAACTATTTTATCCTTGCCCATGTATTTCTGGAGTACTTCAGGGATATTTATAGAACCGTCTTCATTTTGATTGTTCTCAATGAGTGCGATGAGGATGCGCGGAGTCGCAATAGCTGTGTTGTTTAGAGAATGTGCAAATTTTGATTTACCTTCTTCGTCTTTGTATTTAATATTTAGTCGGCGTGTCTGGAAATCGTGGAAGTATGAAGATGAATGTGTCTCGCGATACTTCTTCTCCGACGGAACCCAACCTTCAATATCGTATTTCTTTACTTGTCCGAGTCCTAAGTCTCCACCAGAGTTTACAACCACACGATACGGGATTTTAAGCGCTTGCATAATCTTTTCTGAATTTTCTGTAATTTCTTCGTGAATCTTTACTGACTCTTCGTGAGATGCTTCACAGATTATAACTTGTTCTAATTTATAAAATTCATGCACGCGCATAAGACCTTTCGTGTCTTTGCCGTGGCTTCCGGCTTCGCGTCTGAAACATGGAGAGAATGCGAGAAACTTAATCGGCAAATCTTTTTTGTCTAATACTTCGTCCATATAATAACCCATCATCCCTACCTCGCCGGTGCCTGCAAGATAAGTGTCGTCTTGTGTCTTATATAAATCCTCAACGCTCTGCGGAAGAAAGCCAGTACCTATAAAGGGTTCTTTGTTCAAAAGTGACGGAATAATAGTCGAAGTAAAGCCTTTTTCCTTAAATTGATCTTGTACAAACTGAAATAGTGCAAACTGTAAACTTACTGCATCGCCTTTTAGTACATGTCCTCGGAAACCTGCAATCTTAGTACCTCGTTCAAAATCAACCATATTCAAGTTCCCCATCAACTTCATATGACTTTTCGGCTCAAATGAAAATTCCGGCTTGTCTCCCCAAGTTCGCAGTTCCTTATTGTCTGCTTCAGTTTCCCCTTCAGGTACTGACATATCAGGGATGTTCGGCACACGCACCATAAGGTGTTGCCACTCTTTCATCGTATCCTTCAGCTCCGCTTCATATGTGGCAAGTGCCTCTTTGAGCATCTTCATTTTGCTTATTTGGTGTTCGCGCTCTTTTGAATCGGTAATTTGCGCTATCTCGTCAGAGACTTTGTTTTGCTCTGCCTTTTTTTCTTCATATACAGCGATTTTTTTTCTTCTTTCGTCATCAACTTCAATGAGCCGGTCAATGTCAATCTCTATATGCTTTTTCTTGGCGGCAGATTTTACTAAGTCCTTGTTTTCTCGGATGAATTTAATGTCTAACATTCCTTATATAGTATCAAAAGTGATAGAATAGACAAATGGACATCTTAACTAAAGAGCAATTTCCGCAGTTACTCCAAGAAATCAACGACCCGCCGAAAAAGCTTCATGTGAAGGGTAAGCTCCCAGAGGATGATATGAAATTCTTATGTGTCGTTGGCTCACGCAAATATTCTCCCTATGGAAAAGAAGCCTGCAAAACACTGATTGAGGGCTTGAGGGGGTATGATGTGGTGATAGTGTCAGGACTTGCACTTGGCATTGATGGTATAGCACACGAAGCGGCGCTTGATGCAGGGCTTACTACGATTGCAGTTCCCGGCTCGGGACTTGGGGATGATGTGCTTTATCCGAGTACTCACAAAAACTTGGCAAAAAGGATACTTGATGCAGGGGGCGCACTTATCTCGGAGTTTGAGGAGAATTTTCGCGCAACATCTTACAGCTTTCCACAAAGAAACAGAATTATGGCGGGAATGTCGCATGCTACTCTTATAATAGAAGCGGAAGAGAAATCTGGAACGCTTATTACTTCTAAATTTGCAACGGAGTATAATAGAGATGTTTTGACTGTCCCTGCATCAATTTTTTCAGATAATTCATATGGTCCGCATATGCTTTTGCGTCTTGGCGCAACTCCTGTGACAAGTAGTGAGGATATTTTGGAAGCGTTTGGGCTCAAGGCAGATGTGGGTCAGCAAAAGCTAAAGCTTGAAGATTTGTCATCAGATGAGAAAAAGGTCGTCGAAATTTTGAAGAACCCTGTTTCGCGCGACGAGCTCGTCGCGCGGCTCGGCCTCCCAATCCAAAAAGCAAACGTTACGCTTTCTGCAATGGAGATAAAAGGAATTATAAAAGAAAGTATGGGTGAGATGCGAATTAAATAAAATTATGAAAATCAAGAAAACAATTGGCCTTATAATACTTACTAATATTCCCGACCCTGTCGGGGCTGTTGCGATACTTCAGACAAGAGGCAAATTTAATTATGAAAAGAGAACGCCTGAAACTTACACAAGCGCAATGCAGATAAGCGTTCATGGAAGTATTGAGGAAGATGAGTCAGAATTTGAAGCACTGATACGCGAAACAAAGGAAGAACTTGGGGAAGAAATCGCGCAAGAGATAGAGGGGAGATATGGTGAGCTTATAGAGCTAAACAGAATAGAAAAAGATAGTCTATCTAATGTGAATTTTGGAATAGTTCTTCCTCATGAGTTTTTACAAAAAGTAAAACTTCACCCCTCATCTGGTGGTTTGAAACTCTTACCAAAGGAGAAAGTGGAAGAGATAACAGAGTTAAAAAAGTCCGACAGAGAGCACGGAATACAAGACGGTAAGAAAATAGCGATGTTCCCTGATGACATCGAAGCGGTAAAGTTAGCATTTGAAAAATTGACTAAATAAATTTCTTAGTGTACTAATACATTAATGACGAAACTTTTAATTGTGGAGTCGCCCGCGAAGGCGAAGACAATAACAAAATATTTAAATGATATTCCGAATCAGACGGAAGCTTTTTCTGTGACTTCAAGTGTTGGGCATGTTCGTGATATACCGAAGAGCAACAAAAAGGCGATAGATATCGAAGCAGGGTTTGTCCCCCATTATGAAATCTCCAAAGGTAAAGAAAAAGTGATTTCTGAGATAAAGACAAAAGCAAAAAAGGCCTCTGAAGTGCTCCTCGCAACAGACCCTGATAGAGAGGGTGAGGCTATAGCTTGGCATTTGAAAGAAGTATTAGACCTTAAAAACCCTAAAAGAATCGTCTTCAATGAAATAACAAAAGAAGCAGTGCAAGAAGCGATTGAACATCCAAGAGAAATTGATGACAAACTACGCAGAGCGCAAGAGGCAAGAAGGATATTAGACCGTCTTGTTGGTTATGACCTTTCAGGGCTCATTTGGAAAAAGGTGCGGTACGGACTTTCTGCAGGGCGAGTGCAGTCCCCTGCGCTTCGCATAATAATGGAACGCGAACGAGAAATCCGTGCGTTCAAGCCAGAGGATTTCTGGGTTATAACTGCAGATGTAAAAAACAAAAGTAATTCGCAATTTCTACTTACCTGTTCTGAAGAGCCCAGAGATGAGAAAGAGATGAGTAAGATAATGGACTCCGGAAAAGCTGGTAAATGGGATGTAGTAGATATTAAAGAAAGTGAGATGAAGCGTACGCCAAGAGCACCTTTCATAACTTCTACTCTCCAACAGACAGCAAGTACGCGCCTCGGTTTTGCGCCATCCAAAACTATGGGTGTAGCGCAAAAGCTCTATGAAGCAGGACATATCACTTATATGCGTACAGATAGTACTACTATGAGCAAGTCCGCTCACGCACAGATATCAAAGTTGGTAAATGACAAGTATGGAAAAGAATACTTCCAGCCTCGTGTATTTAAAACAAAAAGCAAATCAGCCCAAGAAGCACACGAGGCGATACGGCCATCAAATATAGCAAGGGACTCAGCGGGCACTACAGAAGAGCAGAAGAAACTCTATCAACTCATATGGCAAAGAGCAGTCGCATCCCAAATGACAGACGCGAAGCTTTTGAAAATGAAAATGATAGTGAAAGTTGAAAACGTACCAAATTTTACAACAAATGGCTCACGGACATTATTTGACGGATGGCTAAAGGCAGACCCTACCGCACGAGGAGAGGATGTAGAACTTCCAAAAGTTGATGTTGGAGAGATTCTTAAACTGATTGAGATGCACTCTGAGGAAAGACAAACTCAGCCGCCTTTCCGCTACACAGAAGCCGGTCTTATAAAAGAGCTTGAAAAAAGAGGCATCGGACGCCCTTCTACATATGCTTCTATTATGAAAACGCTCAATGAGCGCGGATATGTGACAAAAGAAGGAAAAACCCTTTTCCCTACCGATACAGGAGATGTAGTAAGCACATTCCTTGAAAACAATTTCAAAAAATATATAAGCGATTCTTTTACCGCAGAGATGGAAGATGAGCTTGATGAAATTGCAAGTGGAGAGCGGGAATATGTAAAGACATTGTCTGATTTTTATACACCATTTACAAAAGATGTAGATTCTAAAAAGGATATAGAAAAGATTACTAATTTAGGTGATGCACCGAAAGAACATAAGTGTCCAAAGTGCGGAGCTGATATGGTTATAAAACTCTCTAAGACCGGAAAGTTTATGAGCTGTTCAAAGTTCCCTGACTGCTCTGGCGCGAGAACAATTGACGGAGAAGAACTAGAGGGACCAAAAGAAACGGGTGAAGATTGCCCTAAATGTGGTCCGCCAGCTGGCGGAGGACGGCTCGTAGAACGCGACGGTAGATTTGGGAGATTTATTTCCTGCAATAACTACCCTAAATGTAAGTTCATAAAAACTTCTCCTGAAGAAGAGGCGCGAATGAAAACCGGAGTTAAATGTAACAAATGTAAAGACGGCGAAATGTCAGAAAGACGCGGACGCTTTGGACTCTTTTATAGTTGTTCTAATTACCCTAACTGCAAACACGCTATCAAAGCAAAGCCGACGGGCAATCTATGCCCAATGTGCAACTCCTTAATGATGGAAGGCACAAAAACTATACCAGAGAGATGTTCAGACAAGAGTTGTCTCAACCACAACCCACATAAATTAGACAAGAAATAATTAAAGGAATAGAATGACAAGATGAGTGTTAAAGACATATTAAATTTGATGGATTCTCCCTCTGACGAGGATAAAGACCTTATTTGTAAGGCATATAAATTTGCAGAAAAAGCGCATAAGAACCATAAGAGAAACTCGGGAGACCCATATATAGTGCATCTAAGTGAGGTTGCGAAAATCCTCGCAGGGCTCGGTATGGGAGCAAAGACCATATCAGCAGGGCTCCTACACGACTCTATAGAGGATGTGGATGTTACTGAAGAGGAGCTTCGGAAAAAATTTGGTGATGAAGTGACACGGCTTATACAAGGAGTAACTGAACTTGGAATGCTTCGGTATAGAGGACAGAAAAAACACGCGGAGTCACTGCGTAAGCTTTTTGTTGTCACATCACAAGATATTCGCGTTTTGATTATAAAGCTCGCAGACCGTCTACACAATATGCAAACGCTTCAATACAACAGTGAAGAAAGTCAGCAAAGGAATGCTCACGAGACGATTGAAATATACGCGCAGATTGCAGACCGCCTCGGTATGGGGCAGATGAAAGGAGAACTTGAGGATTTAGCATTTCCATATATTTATCCAGAAAAATATGAGGAAGTTGTTACTCTTAGGAAACAAAGAAACAAGGAGACATTGAAACGGCTTGTAAAAATTGATAAATCTCTAAAAAAGGAACTCGCGAAAAACGGAATCATAAATTTCAGGACTGACCACAGAATGAAACAGCTCTACAGTTTATACAGAAAACTTGAGAGAAAAGAGAAAAATATTGAAAAAATCAGAGATATTTCAGCTCTTCGCATTATCGTCCCAACAATAAGTGACTGTTATAAAGTACTCGGTATAGTGCATAGTATCTGGCGTCCGCTTCCAGGAAAAATAAAAGATTATATCGCTTTCCCACGCCCAAACGGATACAGAAGTCTACATACTACGATTTTTACAGGCGACGGAAACCTTGTAGAAATCCAGATAAGAACAGAAGAAATGCACAAAGAAGCGGAATACGGAATCGCATCTCATATATCTTATAAAGTAGGAGATGGAAAAAAGAAAAGTAGCTTTAATATTTCATGGGTAAGAGATTTACTGTCTTCAGGAATAGCAAACCGTATAAAAAAATATCGTAGCGGAGGAGAGAAAGCGGAGGGAAATCCGCCAGCTGGCGGAGAGAAAAAACTTAGCGGAAGAAAAAAGAAACAAAAAGATACAAAACAGACATACTCTGCCCACAATATACCAAAGTGGATTAAACAAATTGCAGAAGAACAAAAAAGTGTCCCCGAATCAAAAGAATTCCTTGATGACCTGAAATCCGACTTCTTTAGTCACAGAGTATTTGTATTCTCTCCTAAAGGAGATGTAATAGACCTCCCTGCTGACTCAAGTCCTATTGATTTTGCCTACGCCATTCACTCTGATATTGGTAATCACATCTCGGGTGCAAGAGTAAATGAAAAATTCGTATCTATTGGCACGAAGCTCAAAAACGGAGATATTGTGGATGTGGAGACCAAACCGTCAAGCTCTCCCACAAGAAAGTGGCTTGATATGACAAAAACATCAGTGGCGCAAAGGCATATAAAAAATGTTATAGCCCGTAAAGATTAAATAGAAAAGTTTTTGATAGAATATAAATCTTCTTCTTCTTTTTCTTTTTCGGATCTATCGTCAATTGGCTCTTGTTCTTCCTCGGCATCTTCAGCGTTTTCGGCTTCTTCTTTCTCACGTAGCTCTTCTTTATTGTTTTCTATAAATTTTTCTACCTTTTCTTGTCCTATTGTACCTTCTTCTTTATTTAAAATATCCAAAAGCCCATGCAAATCATCGGGGGAGAAAAAGTTTATAGTAAGTCGCCCGCCTACTTCCTTTCTCTCAATTATTACTCGAGTGCCAAGCTTTTCTGTAAGTTGGTTTTCAAGCTCAACCATTTCAGGGTCAAAAGTTCTTGAGTGTTTTCTTACCCTGTCTACTGCAATCCTTCTTGATATTGCTTCTGCTTCACGCACCGTGAGCTTTTTCATCATTATTTCTTTAAAGATTGTCATCTGCTCTTCCGGTCTGTCCGCAAGCATTAGTACTGGCCTTGCATGCCCCTCCGCTATCTTGCCTTCAGAAAGCGCCTGCTGGACTTCCTCCGGAAGAGAGAGGAGGCGAATGGAGTTTGATACATACTCACGGCTCTTACCGACTTTACTCCCAATCTCTCCGTGCTTAAAGTCAAACTCATTTACAAGTCGTGAGAATGCATATGCTCTGTCTATAGGATTTAGATCTTCGCGCTGAAGGTTCTCAATTATTGCAAGTTCAAGTTTTACTCTGCCGTCGTCCGCTACACTTCTTATAATTACAGGTACTTGGTTGATACCTGCAAGCCCTGATGCTTTCAGTCGCCTCTCGCCTGCGATAAGTTCATACTCTGCAGAGAGTCCTCCATCGTCTGTCTCACTTTCGTGTCGTGTTACAACGAGTGGCTGAAGTACACCGTACTGACGGATAGAGTCCGCCAAGTCATTTAGCTTCAGCGGGTTAAACTCACGCCGTGGTTGGTATGGGTTGGGCTTTATTTTGTGAAGTTCAACCCAATATATTGAGTCATTGTGAAATTGATTTTCCATATTTTTTATCATTGTATCACAAATTGATTTATGTAAAAAACTCAAGTACACTTGTTTTATTGCCGGAGTGGTGGAATTGGTATACACGTACGACTCAAAATCGTATGCTGCAAGGCTTGTGAGTTCGAGTCTCACCTCCGGCACAATGAAAAATAATCAACTCTTTGTTGTTTATTTTTTATTGCTGGTTGTTTGTGAGACTCGAAAGCCGGAAGTGCGCCACTGGTCTGAGCACTGAGGCGGGGTCGAGAACACTTAGTATTTTATGAGGAACGAAGTAAAATACTTAGTGATTCGTGGCCGAGTCTCACCTCCGGCACAACATAAAAATGTGAACAAAAGTAAGCCGAAAATTATAGTCATATTAGGACAAACTGCAACTGGTAAGAGTGAGCTGGCAGTCAAACTCGCAAAGCAATTCGGTGGGGAGATTATCTCTGCTGACTCTAGGCAAGTGTACAAAGGGCTAGACATAGGAAGCGGGAAAATTACTAAAAAAGAGATGCGCGGAGTGTCTCATCACTTACTTGATGTCGCAAATCCGAAACGGAAGTTTTCTGTCGCGCAGTACAAAAAGCTTGCAGACAAGAAAATTGCAGAAATCCATAAGCCCCAAAAAGTTCCAATAATAGTCGGGGGGACTGGCTTTTATATTCAGGCAATAGTAGATAATCTAATACTGCCGGCAGTTATGCCCAACTACACACTTCGCAAAAAGCTCGAAAAGAAATCGACATATGAGCTTTTTGCTATGTTAAAAAAATTAGACCCTAATCGCGCAGATGAGATTGAGAAAGACAATCCACGGCGCTTAATACGCGCGATTGAAATCGCGCGTGAACTCGGCAAAGTACCAAAACTTAAAACTCTCCCCAAATACGATGCCCTTCAGATAGGGTTAAAACTTACAGATGAAAAACTAAAAAAGAAAATCCACACTCGGCTCATAGCGCGAATGCGTAAGGGGATGGTGAGCGAAGTGGAGCGTCTGCACTCTAAAGGGCTTTCGTGGAAACGTTTGGAAGCACTCGGACTTGAATATCGCTATCTCGCCTTGTACTTGCAAAAGAAATTAGGCAAACAAGAGATGCTCTCAAAACTTGGGATAGAAATCAGACGCTTCGCTAAAAGGCAGATGCGGTGGTTCAAACGCGATAAAAGAATCAGATGGTTTAAACCAAATGAAACAAGAAAAATAGAAAAAGAAATTAAGAAATTTCTAAAATAAGGGCGGGCCCAGCAGGACTTGAACCTGCAGTCCAGGTTTTGGAAACCTGTGGTTTACCAATTAACCGATAGGCCCATCATTTTATTTCTTGGATTCTTTATGAACTGTCTGTTTCTTGCACCATTTGCAATACTTCTTGAGCTCTATTTTGCGCTCCACTTTTTTCTTGTTCTTGCGACTCCAATAATTAATCCTTTTACATTTTTCGCAAGCAAGTTTTATTAATCTGTCTTGTGACATATTATTTCATTTTATCTGCACTCTATCTTATTCCACGTACCAAGCTTTCCATTTCCACCACCAACAAACGCTTTCATTACAGTGTCGACTATAAGAAATGCCGCGAGTACAAAGATAAGGCCAAAAAATACATTCCAGAATATCTTGTGAGCACTTTTAAGCCTTTCTGGATTGCCACCTGCAGTGAGATATTTAAAGCCCGCATACACAAACATCAATGTCGCGACAACAACCGCCAAATATATCAAAAAGTTAATGATATTTTGTATTAATGTCGTAATGTCACAAAATCCACAAATTCCGTCTGGAGCACACTCTGGTACAATCTGTCCTACAAAAGGTGCTGCTTGGATACTTGCAATAGGCACGAGAAGTATTGCAAGTATAAAAAAGAAAATAAGTGCTTTTTTCATTAGATTAATTATATCACTTCTTTCTTTTCTGGAGCAACTTCTTGTTCCCCGCCTTGACTCGGCGAGGCAGGTTTTTTCTCCTCTATCAAAGCTTCTTCTTTTACCTCTTCTTTTGGCGCCTCTGGTTCTTTGGGTTTATCTTCTTTTGGTGCTTCTTCTTTCTCTTCAGCTGGCGTTTCTGCATCAGCTTTTATCTCCTTTTTTACTTTCTTCTTTCCTTTTGCTACGTGGATTTTTTTGGCTTTTATAACACCCTCTTTTACAAGAAGATTGTGCATAGTGTCAGACACTTGAGCCCCTTTTGATATCCAATGTTTTACTCTCTCGCCATCTATAGCGATATAGTCACGTTTTGGGTCATACGAACCAAGAACTTCTGTGTGCTTGCCAACTTTAGGACTCTTTCTTGAATCAACACAAACAGCCCTAAAGGAAGGGTCATTTTTTCGTCCGACTCTTTGTAGCCGTATTTTTAACATAAGTAGACAGATGATAACAAAAATCCGTTTTGATATCAAGCTAAAAACTGCTATACTCCGAGAGCAAAAGAAAATCAGACAATCTATGGATAATAAGCAAGGCAAAGCTAAAACCTCACATATTACAGGCAATATAACCGTCACAAGACGAGGCGTTGGATATGTGCCAAATGAGGCCTTTGAAGAGGATATAGAGATACCAAACGACTATATAAACACAGCTCTCAATAAAGACGAGGTTGAAATAATGCTCCATCCTAAAGTAGAAGGCAAGCGACTTCAGGGTGAAGTTATAAAAATCATTGAACGAGCAAAAACCCAGTTCGTCGGTACAGTTGAAAAGCAAGACGGGCTTTCTTTCCTCGACCCAGATGACCAAAGGATGTATATGGACATACTTCTCTCTCCTGAGGAGAAAGCAGAAGACGGAATGAAAGTACTTGTAGAACTCACCCACTGGGACAACCCTAAGAAAAACCCAGAGGGAAAGATACTCCAAGTCCTCGGGCGTAAGGGTGAGCACAATGTAGAGATGCAGTCTATCGTTTTGAGTCACGGTTTTGAAACTGGCTTCCCCGAGGAAGTAGAAAAATCTGCAAAAGTTATTGGAGACAAAAAAGAAGATACTTTTAAAGAAGAGGCACAAAAGAGAAAAGATTTCAGAGGTATAACGACGATGACGATAGACCCACCAGATGCAAAAGACTTTGACGACGCACTTTCTATAAAAACACTTGGAAACGGCAACCTCGAAATCGGTATTCACATCGCAGATGTATCACATTATATAAAACCGGGAGATGCAATCGACAAAGAAGCGCAAAAGCGCGCAACTTCTATCTACCTTGTGGACAGAACAATACCTATGCTTCCTGAAGTTCTCTCAAACGATGTATGCAGTTTAAGGCCTGAAGAAGACCGTCTCGCATATTCAGCAGTACTTGAAATGTCAAAAGAAGGTGAGGTAAAAAGTCATTGGTTTGGCAAGACTATAATCCGCTCTGACAAACGCTTCTCTTACGAAGACGCACAAAAAACAATAGATGCAAAATCGGGAGAGTATTATGAAGAATTGAAAACTTTGGATGAAGTCGCAAAAATAATCCGCAAAGAGAGATTCAAAAAAGGTTCTGTTGCATTTGAGCACGACGAGGTCAGGTTCACACTTGATGAAAACGGCAAGCCAACTGGAGTCGAAAGAAAGATAATGTATGACACGAATCATCTTATTGAAGAGTATATGCTTCTTGCGAACAAAGAAGTTGCGCAATATATAAATAAATTAAACAAGAAAGGACTGCTTTTTGTATATCGTATCCACGATGTACCAGACCCCGAGAAGATACAGGATTTGAAGATTTTCGTTAATGCTATTGGTTACGACTTCAACCCAAAAGAGGGTGGCGTAACAACGCACGATATAAACAATCTCTTTAAGCAAATAGAGGGTAAGCCAGTAGAGGACCTTATAAAAATATCTGCAATCCGCTCAATGTCAAAGGCAGTGTATTCAACCAAAAACATCGGGCACTTTGGACTTGCGTTCAAGTACTATACGCACTTTACTTCCCCTATTCGTCGTTATCCTGACCTTATGGTGCATAGGATTATGAAGAGTCAATTGACTGGAGATGAGATACCAAAAGAAGAGCTTTCAAAATATGAAAAGCTAACACTGACCTCAACCGAGCAGGAGATAGAGGCAACTCAAGCAGAACGCGACTCTATCCGCTACAAACAGATTGAATATATGAAAGAGCATATTGGTGAAGTATTTGACGGTAAGATAACCGGCGTCGCTGAGTTCGGTATCTTTGTGGAAGATGTGAATACAAAGTCAGAAGGACTTGTGCATGTGAGCAAGATTGGTGATGACTTCTATACACTTGATAAAAAAACATACAGCATCAAAGGCGAGCGAGGCGGAAAATCATTCACTTTGGGGGATAAAGTAAAGATTAAACTCCTCGACGCCGACTTGGACAAGAAGACTCTTGACTTTGTGATTGTGTAAAGAAGTTGCATAGCAAGCTACGTAACACTTGTATGAAGGCGTCAATTCCGTTATTATTTGAATTATGACTAATGAGTCAAAAAACAAAGGAAAACTAGGGACAGAACCGTACAAAGGGGTACGGGATTTTTATCCTGCAGATATGGCTGTTCAAAACTACATTTTCGGTAAAATGCGAAAGACAGTAGAGAGTTTTGGATATGTAGAGTACGGAGCGTCAATCCTTGAGCCCACAGAGCTTTACGAAGCCAAATCAGGCGAAGAGCTTGTAAAGGAGCAGACTTACTCTTTTAAAGATAGAGGAGACAGGAATGTAACCCTCCGCCCTGAGATGACGCCAACACTTGCAAGAATGATAGCAGGTAAAAAACGCGAACTTAGCTTCCCTCTTCGTTGGTACTCCATACCGAACGCTTTTCGGTATGAGCGCCCGCAGCGCGGGCGCGTGCGTGAACATTGGCAGTTAAATGCCGATTTGTTTGGTAGCAATGAAATAGATGCAGATGTAGAAATAATCTCACTTGCATATCAGATTATGAAAGATTTCGGAGCAGAAGATAAAGATTTTGAAATCAGAATAAGCTATGCTGGGGTATTAAATCAATATCTAAAAATAATGTTTAGTACAAATCCAGAAAATACAAATATACTTACAGAAATAATTAACAAATACGATAAAATATCAGATGAGAACTTCTTAAAAAAAGCGGGAGAAATAATTGGAAAAGAACAAGCCTCTAAACTTTTAGATATTTTAAGAACTAGATATTTTGAAAAAGGAATCGTTAAAGAAATAAAATATTTAGAAGAATTAAGAGCAAAATTATCTAATTCAGGAATAAATGTAAATATTGACCCTTGGTTAAAACGAGGTTTTGACTATTACACAGGAATGGTATTTGAAGTATATGATACAAATCCAGAAAACAACCGTTCTGTGTTTGGAGGTGGACGCTATGATAATTTACTTGAAGTTTTTGGCGCAGAGAAAGTTCCTGCTGTTGGTTTTGGTATGGGAGATGTACCGGTTAAGAACTTTCTTGAAGTACGAAATTTAATTCCAGAATATGTATCAACGACCAACTTGGTAATCTGCATGCTTGCCCAAGAGAATATGCCTAAAGCACAAGAGCTAGCTTCAAAACTCCGCGCAGAAGGGCTTAATGTAGCCGTAGATTTGAGTGACAAAAAAGTCGGCGACCAGATAAAGATTGCCGACAAACAAGGCGTTCCATATGTTATCTGCATAGGAGAGGAAGAAGAAAAAAGTGGAAAATTTAAGTTAAAAGAGCTAAAGACAGGTAAAGAAAAAGAAGTAAGTGGAGAGGAAATAAAAAATATAATTTTATAAAAGTGCGTAAAATAGTTTTTGACATTGAAACAAGTAATGTATTTCAGGATGTCGGCAAAGCCGACCCTGCTCTTTTGGATTTGTCAGTAGTATCTATACATGACTCAGATACAGATAAATACACTTCTTATACTCAAGAAGAACTTTCTAACCTTTGGCCAATTATAGAAAAAGCAGATATGCTTATCGGGTACAACTCTGACCATTTTGATATTCCACTTTTGAATAAATATTACTCTGGAGACTTAACAAAAATAAAGAGTTTAGATTTACTTAAAGAAATTAAAAACTCTCTCGGCAGACGCTTAAAGCTTGATTCTGTCGCAGAGGGAACTTTGAATAGGAGAAAAATCGGCCATGGGCTCCAAGCAACAACTTGGTGGAAAAACGGCGAAGTTGAAAAGGTTAAAAAGTACTGCGAGGAAGATGTAAGGATTACAAAAGAGCTGTACGAATATGCACTCAAAAACGGAGTTCTTAAATATAAGGATTTGGGAGAGACGAGGGAGATAAAACTCGATACTAAGACATGGGAGGAAAAGGAGGATGGCTCAATAACCCACACTTTGCCGTTTTAAGCAATGTTTCCTGCTAAGCTTTTAGTGTGATATAGTAGTGTGATATTAATAAGAAAATAAAAAAATATGGATAGTAAATTAATGATTCCTGCGTCAATTATAATCGCTGCAATAGTTATTGCAGGAGCACTTTTTATGGTGAACAAAGGGGGTTCACCTACAGTAGCTGATAATAATGGTGATAATGGGCAAACAGAAGATATCGCAAAAGATATGAAGCCAATTTCAGAAGCGGACCACATTCTTGGTAATCCTAATGCTGAGATTATAGTCGTTGAATACTCTGACACAGAGTGTCCATTCTGTAAGAGATTCCACGAGACAATGCATCAGGTCATTGATGAGTACGGCAAAGACGGAAAGGTTGCTTGGGTTTACAGACATTTCCCTCTTGAACAGCTTCACTCAAAAGCGGCAAAAGAAGCTGAAGCTACAGAGTGTGCATTTGACCAAGGAGGCAACATCACGTTCTGGGCATACACAGACAGACTTTATGAAATAACTCCTTCAAATAATGGTCTTGACTTGGATTTGCTTCCGCAAATCGCAGAGGATGTCGGGCTTGATGGAGCAAAACTTGAAGAATGTCTTGACAATGGAGACAACAAAAAGAAAGTTGCTGATGGCTTGGCTGACGCGTTTGCTTCAGGCGGACGAGGAACTCCTCACAACATAATGCTCGTTGGAGATGAGAAGATTGCAATCCCCGGCGCACAACCATTCTCCGCAATGAAAGCTGCAATTGATGCAGTCCTTGCGGAGAGTGATACAACTGATACAACAGACGAGACAGTTGAAGAAGATACAGTAGATACAGAATAATAAAAACTCAAACAACACCCCGCGAGCCTTCGGCTCGCGGGGTGTTGTTATAAATTCTCCAAAACGCTCCAGATTTTTACCATAGCAAGAGTATCCAATGTACAATATTTAACAAGATCAGAGAATAATTTTTCTTTATCTATACTACTATCCCCTTTCAAGACCTCCTCCATCCATAGTCGTTGAGCTGATGCGCCTTCTTGAATACCAAGCTCTTTATACGACAGTTCGGGAACTAATACTGGTAAAACCTTCTTTATGGAAGCACTGCCAAGAAAATCTTTATCTACGAACAATCCATTTGAGAAGGGCTCCATTAAGTCCACTACTCTACCATTAACCCCCTCTAAAAATTCAGCAAATTCTGGAAACATCTCTGCCATTTCTTCGTTTCGTTTCATCTCAAAACTTTTATACCAAACTATCACACTGCCAACAGGACCGATGTCTTCTTTAAGTCTTTTTAACAAATCGGGAACTGGGTTACTGCTATCTCTGTGTAAATATTCAAGCTGGGCAGGCTCACTACTTTTTTCTTTAACAACATGTAAAGAATATTGAAATGGTATCTGCTGATAAGGTTTGGTCCCGTCATATATCGGGACAGTTCCCATTGCAGTTTCATAATCAAGAAAATATAATGGGTAAGTCAAAGTGCCTAAGAACTCTTCAACACCTTTCTTATCTACCATTTGCTCATCCTTTTTGGTCGCCACAACTTGTGCCTGTTGTTTAGCTGTTAGTTTAAAATCGTCCGATATATCTTTGATAGATTCTACACCCAAATCCTCAAGCTCTCCTAAACTCTTAGTACTGGGAGCTATGAGGTTGTATATGCTGTATTTATCAACCTTTTTGCCCAAAGCTTTGTAAATCTCCATCCATTCACTAAACGCGCCAAGTTTGACATAGCGCGGAGATGGGTCGGGTATCTCAGACAAATTAATCACATCAAGCGCACGTTTGATACTTTCTTTAGTTCCTTCTATTTTATCGCGTACTTCGCTTGTAACATCAGTTATAGTAGATAATTCAATTGGGTCTATTTCTCCATTCTTCACATATTGATTATTAACATGTACAACTGCTATATTTTTTACTTTGAGTCCTGATCCTTCAAGAACAACCGTCTGAAATGCAAGATCATATGAGTGCTCTGGCTTGCTCTTTGTGCTGGACTTAATTTCGTATAGATTAAACTCACCCTCCTCTGTCCGTTCTATTACATCACAAATACAGGTAATACTGTTTGCTTCAAATCTACCCTGAAATATGACTTTAGTCCCGCTATCAAGCACCTGCTTGGTCCGCTTTGGCATTGACATATAATCCTTGAAAGAGTCAAATCCAACTTGCGCGCCATCAGGGAATCTTTTTTCAGCATATTGCTCAAACTCTTTACCAGAGTCAAATATTGCCTGCAAGTTCTCGTCCGGCTCAGGCAATTTTGATTTGTCGTGCTTCTTTAACCACAGCCAAGCTGGATGCTTAAGAAACATAATATATTCTGTTTTAGATAGTTGCATAATATGGCTTAAAATATAGCCCCTGTCTGTTTAAGTCAAACTTAAACAGGGTTTAGTAGTTTCTAAGGCGTTTGGATTTTTCGTGTTTTTGGATTTTCTCTAACGCTTTTGCTTCAATCTGCCTGATACGCTCTCGAGTAACTCCAAATTCTCTCCCTACTTCCTCCAATGTATGATAAATACCATCTGATAGACCGTTTCTCATCTCAAGAATCTTTTTCTCTTTTGGTGAGAGGTCATCCAAGATCTCTTTTATCTGATCAGCTAAAATCCTCCTTGAAGTGTCTTGGTCTGGTGAGGAAATTTTCTCGTCTTTTATAAAATCCCCAAGTGTTGATTTTTCATCTCCATCATCGCCGACTGGACGTTCAAGAGAGATAGTATCCTGATTGATCTTTTCAATCTGGTAAATCTTAGTAACATCCAAATCCATTTCTGCTGCAATCTCCTCGGGAAGTGGGTCACGCCCCAAGTCCTGCGAAAGCCGTCTGAAAACCTGCTTGTACTTTGCAATCGTCTCAACCATATGAACAGGAATCCTTATAGTGCGCGACTGGTCAGCAAGGGCTCTTGTGATAGCTTGCCTTATCCACCATGTAGCATAAGTAGAGAACTTATAACCCTTTGTATGGTCAAATTTATCCACTGCTTTGAAGAGCCCGAGGTTCCCCTCTTGTATCAGATCAAGAAGTGTGAGATCTGGACTCCTGCCGACATATCTTTTTGCTATTGAAACAACGAGACGCAGGTTTGCTCGCGCAAGAAGATTCCTCGCTTCGTCATCTGCTGCTAAGATTCTCTTGGCAAGTTCCTGTTCTTCTTTTTTTGTCAAAAGCGGATACTGCCCTATCTCACGAAGATACATCTGAATTGAATCATGTGAAGATATATCGCTTCCGCGTTTATACACATTTTTTTTGTTAACCAGTTCAAATGATTTGTCATCAAGCATTCCGCTACTTTCAAGTACATCAGTTTTTGCAGCACCAAATTTTTCATACAATTCTTCAAGGAAAATGATGTCCGTCTCAATTGATGGAAATTCTTTCAGAATTTCATCATATGTTACGAACCCTCTTTGACGCCCCTTTGAGAGAAGCTCTCGTGCCTTTCTTTCAAGCGCTTTGGTTTTTTTTGATACAACCTTTTTAGTGAGCGGTTTACTTTTCTTGGGGACAAGTTTTTTCTTTGCGACCTTCTTTTTAGGCTTAGATTTCTTTTTCGCCGAAACAGATTTTTTGGTTTTTTTAACCTTTTTTACAATCTTCGTCTTTTTCTTCTTTTCGCCAGCTGGCGGATTCTTTTTTGTTTTTTTCTTCGGCATTTTTTATTTAGTATTAATATTTGCTAATTCATCTGATAATTCTTTATACTTTTTCAGCTTTTTTGATATTTTTTCAGAATCGCCTTTCTCTTCTGCTGATTTTAATTCTCCGAAAACTTTCTCTAAATCATCTTTGATATATTCTTTTTTTAGATGATATATAAGTTCATCAAGGTCTTCTCTTATTTTGTCTGAGTCATCATTTGTCAATTCTGCTTCAAACAAAAGTTCTTCAAAACGATCCCCCTGATTTAAAAGACTTTCGACCTTTTCTATACCTACAATCTTTTTCAAGTCCGTAATAACTGAGTCAACATTAACAAGCGATTTGTCCATACTTTTCTGCCACAGAATTATGCCTGCAAGCTTATTTTCTATAGAACTTCGTTTGGTGGATTCAGGTGTTCTCTCTTCTATACTTGATTTATATTCTCCAAACTCTGGACATATCTGTGCAGGCAGGACATTTTCAACTTCCTCTCGCACTGCATCTTCCGCAACTCCAAGCCTGTGTGCTACAACTGATATGAAATGCTCCTGATCAATCTTATTTGAAATTACTTTAATATATGGAAGTACAGTTTGTCCAACTTTTAGACGCAGTTTTCTCTTATCGTCTATTGAATCTCTAAGTATATCAAGATAGAAGTCTACAATATGTTTTGAATTCCTAATTGCTTTTTTCCATTCGTCCTTACTTCTATTCAAAACATCAGATGGATCTTCTCCCTGTTTTAAATGCGTAACCTTAACATCCATACCTAAAGAGAGCATCAGCATTGCACTCTTTCCAGATGATGCTACTCCCGCAGAATCAGAGTCAAATGCTAACACAACGTTTCCTGAAAGTCTCTTTAAAAGTCCTACTTGTTCTTCTGTGAGTGCGGTCCCTGAAAGTGCTACAGTATTTGTAAATAGAGCTTGATGTGATAGAAGTATGTCCATCTGTCCTTCAACGACAATTGAGAAATTTAATTTCCTTATTGAAAATTTCGCTTTATCGTAGCCATAAAGTATTTTAGATTTGCTGAAAAGCTGTGTTTCTGGAGAATTAATATACTTGGCCTCATTTTCATTATCTTTAAATATTCTTCCGGAAAATGCTATTATCCTACCTGAATTATCAGAGATAGGGAACATAATTCTACCGCGAAATCTATCATAATAATCTCCGCCTTTCTCAGATTTTTTTATAAGTCCAGCTTTATTAATCTCATCGGTGTTGAACTTACCTTTCAAGTGTTCATATAAAGAACTCCATGAATCTGGAGAATACCCTACACGCCACGTTTTTATCGTTTTATCATCAAGACCTCTTTTTTTCAGATACTCTAATACTTTTTTCTGCTTGTTTAAATTTTCTTCAAAGAACAATGTTGCGTCCTCCATAATACTGTGGAGACGTGACTTTTCATCTCTTATATCCTGTCTCTCATATACAATCTGTACTCCCGCTTTTTCCCCGAGAATTTTAAGCGCACCAGTAAAATCAACACCTTCAAACTGCTCTACGAATGAAAAGATGTCACCCTTTGCATTACACCCAAAACAATAATATGAATTTCTTGCAGGAGATACAAAAAAAGATGGGGTCTTTTCATTATGAAATGGACATTTCGCCTTTAGATTACTTCCTGCCTTTTCTAATTTTATATACTGGCCTACGACATCCACAATCCCTAATTTTTCTTTAATTTGTTCTACTTGTGTTGCCATAATTATTTTGACGTTTTCCGCCGGCTGGCGGATTATTCTTCCTCTGAATCTTCTCCTTCTTCCTTCTTTTTCGCTACCATCTTTGCTTTAGCACTTCCCTCAAACCCTGTTCCAGCTGGAATCAATCTTCCGATTATAACATTTTCTTTGAGTCCGATAAGCTTATCCTGTCTTCCTCTGACTGCGGCGTTTATAAGAATCTTAGTAGTATTTTGGAATGACGCAGCAGAAAGAAAACTTTTTCGCGAAAGTGACACTTCAGAAATTCCTAGAACCAGAGGGTCAGCAGAAGGTGTGGTCTTATTATTTTCCTTAGCCCTTTCAACTGCTTCTTTGAACTCAAAATTGTCTATTACATCGCCTGGAGTTATATTCTCGTCAGAGGACTCTTTTACTTTCCTTCTTGAGAACATTTGTTTGATTATAACCTCTATATGCTTGCGTGATATAGAAGCTCCTTGAAGCTCGTAAATCCTGTTGATTTCACTGATTATATAGTCCTGTGCCCTCTCTTTTCCTGCATACTTGAATAACTCCTCTATATTAGCAGAGCCGTCGGTTAAGAAATCACCCTTAAGTACCTTGTCGCCGAGCTTTACAAGAGTCATTCTTCTAAAGTGAACTGAGTATTCTGTATTTTTCTTAGATTTTGCCGCCTTATCTCCAGCATTTGGAAGAAGTATAATTATTTTTTCTTTTCCATCATTTTTTATCTCTGAAATTGTTCCATCAACATGAGCTATAATTGCAGGATTCTTTGGAGACCTTTTTTCAAACACTTCCTCAACTCGCGGAAGTCCTTGAGTAATGTCGCCTCCAACTGATGCGGTGCCCCCAGTGTGGAATGTACGCATAGTAAGCTGTGTTCCTGGCTCACCGATAGCCTGTGCCGCAACAGTACCAACTGCTTCTCCTATTTCAATAAGATTATTTGTTGTCATATCCATACCATAGCAGTTCTGACAAATCCCCTGCTGAGTTTTACATACCATAGGAGAACGTACAATAACACTTTCAATTCCAGCGTCTTCAATCTCTTTTGCTTCTTCTGCATTCAGAAAAGTTCCTTTTTTAAACATTACATTTCCTTTTGTGTCTTTAACATCTTCTGCAAGTAATCTTCCCTTTATATTTCTTGCAATTGAAATCTCAAGTCCAGACGCACTTATTTTATTTATTGTAACCCCTGTTTTAACTCCACAATCCTTCTCTGTCACGATAGCGTCTTGAGCAACATCAAAAAGTCGCCTTGTTAGATACCCCGCCTTTGCAGTTTGCAAAGCCGTATCGGCAAGACCCTTCCTTGAACCATGAGTAGTAATAAAATATTCAATTGGAGTAAGTCCTTCTTTGATTGAAGTAGTTATAGGGAATTCAATTGTTTCTCCTTTTGTGTTTTGCATAAGCCCCACCATACCGGACATTTGAGTAAACTGACCTATTGACCCTCTAGCTCCTGCTTTCCACATATCATATACTGAACCATCTTTCTCTAGCGTGTCTGGAATCTGACTTTCAATATCATTTTTTGCTCCAATCCATGTTTCTATATTCATTCTTCTTTTCTCATCTTTTGAAAGTAGCCCGTCGTTATATTGCTCTAATATTTCTTTTGATTTGTTTTTAGCTTTTTCTATAACTTCTTTTTTACCTTCAGGTACTATAACATCATCAATACCCCATGTGATGCCAGAGTATGTAGCATATTTGAATCCAAACCTTTTTATTTTATCTATAATCTTTGGAATCTCTCCCAGTCCGTAAACTTTTATAAGATCCTCAACAAGCGCCATCATACTTTTCTTTGTAATTTCATAATCAATGTATGGATAATCATTTGGAAGAGTATTATTAAAGAATATTCTGCCTACTGATGTTTCAAATGGTTTTCCTTCAAACTTTGCATATCTTGGTCTATCAGATGGCATCACTTTTATTTTCGCTCTAAAACCAATGTCACCGAAATCATATGCCGTAATCGCATCATTTGGTGTTGCAAAAATCTTCCCTTCTCCTTTGTATCCTGGAATGATTTTTGTCATCCAATAACATCCTAGTACTATATCAAGTAGTGTTGATGAAATAACAGGGTCACCATTGCCCGGTTTAAGAATGTTTTTATTAGCAGATATAATATTTCTTGCTTCCGTCTGTGCCTCTTTTGACAAGGGCAAATGAACTGCCATCATGTCTCCATCAAAGTCCGCATTAAAAGCAGGGCACACAAGAGGGTGAATTTGAATGGCATTACCTTCAATCAAAATCGGTCTAAAGCCCTGAATACCCTGACGATGAAGTGTTGGAGCACGGTTTAGAAGCACATATTTGTCTTTGATTACCTCTTCTAAAATTGCCCATACTTCAGGGATACCTTCATCTATAAGGCGTCCCGCACCACGAATATTGTACGCAAGTTCCCTTTCAAGAAGTTTTGAAATCACAAATGGTCTGAAAAGTTCAAGCGCCATATGCTTTGGAAGACCACATTCATCAAGTTTCAAGTCCGCCCCAATAACAATCACTGAACGCGCTGAATAATCAACTCGTTTACCGAGAAGGTTTTGTCTAAAATATCCTTGTTTTCCTCTTAGATAATCTGACAATGACTTCAATGGCCTTCTCTGTGACTGACTCATTGCTGAAAATAGCGTATTGCCGTGTCTTATTGAATTATCCAGAAGCGCATCAACCGCTTCTTGCAGAATTCTTTTCTCGTTTCTAAGGATTACATCAGGCGCGTTGATGTCTTTCAACTTCTTGAGACGATTATTTCTGTTTATAACTCTTCTGTACAAATCATTAACATCAGATGTTGCATGCCTTCCGCCTTCAAGTGCAACCATCGGCCTTAGCGCAGGAGGTATCACTGGGATACGAACCATAAACATCCACTCTGGACGAATGTCAGCAGAGAACATTGCTTTTATAAGAGAGAGTCGTTTGTTTAGTTTCTCTCTTTCAACAGATCCCGCTTTTGTGAGTCGTTCTTCAAGCTTTGAAATTAGTTTCTTGAGGTCAAGTTTTTTGAAAATATCATATATTGCTTCAGCTCCTATTCCTGTTTCAAAAAGTGTTCCATACTTTATAGCGTACTTGTGATAAACAATCTCGTCTAAAACAACTCCTTCTTCAATACTCTCAATTTCCTGTTTTGCAGTTACAAAAAGTTCTTTGAGCTTTGTTTTTGTTTTTTCATCATTTGCCGCTTTGCTTTTTGTTTTGTATTCAACATCAAGTTCTTTTAAGATTCTCGATTTCTCAGCATCAACAACTTTTGTAACAATATATCCAGCAAAGTAAATAACCTTTTCTACATCGGAAGCAGAGATTCCAAGTATCAAACTTATTCTTGAAGGTATACTTCTCAAGAACCATATATGCGATACGGGAGTGGAAAGCTCTATATGCCCCATTCTTTCACGCCTTACAACTGAGCGTGTTATTTCAACGCCACATCTCTCACAGACAATTCCTCTGTATCTTATACCTCTATATTTGCCACAATAACATTCATAATCTTTTTCCGGTCCAAAAATCTTTTCGTCAAAAAGACCATTCTTCTCTGCTCTCTGTGTTCTATAATTGATAGTTTCTGGTTTTGTAATTTCACCAAATGACCAGTCGAGTATTACATCTGGAGATGCAAGCTTCAAAGACACTGTATCAAAGTTTTCTGTATTAAATGCGCTTTTTTTTGTTTTATCATCCATAATAAATTTTTAATTGTTCTTTTTTAAAAGTTGAATGTCAAGTGACAATCCCCTCAAATTATTAAGGAGTACATTAAATGCCGCGGGTGTGTGCGGATGACTGATTTTCTCACCTTTGACAATAGCATCAAATGCTTCTGATCGACCTAATATATCGTCTGATTTTATGGTAAGCATCTCTCGGAGCGTATATGCTGCCCCATATCCGAGAAGCGCCCACACTTCCATTTCTCCAAATCTCTGTCCACCTGACTGCGCTTTTCCACCTAGTGGTTGCTGTGTGATAAGAGAGTATGGGCCAATTGAGCGCATATGTATCTTGTCTTCAACCATGTGGTGAAGTTTCAGAATGTACATATAACCTACTGAAACATCCTGTCCAAATTTCTCTCCAGTTCTGCCGTCATACAAAGGCATTTTCCCATTTTCATTGAATCCTGCTTTCTTTAGCTCTTCTTTTATCTCATTGTCGTCAGCTCCTGCAAAAGAAGGAACAATTGCCTGATACCCAAGCGTGTTTGCAGCAAGCCCAAGATGGAGCTCAAGTATTTGACCTAAGTTCATTCTTGAAGGCACTCCGAGAGGGGTCAAAATAACATCAACCGGCTGTCCATCGTCAGTGTAAGGCATATCCTCTTCAGGTAAAATCATAGAAATAACTCCTTTATTACCATGGCGTCCAGCAAGCTTGTCACCAACTGAAACGTTGCGCAGTTGTGCGACAATAATGCGAATTTTTTTTATAACTCCTGATTCAAGAGTGTCTCCTTTTTCGCGAGAGAAAACTTTTACTCCGATTACTCTCCCGCGCTTCCCACCCTCAAGACGAAGTGATGTATCTTTCACATCTTTTGCCTTTTCACCAAAGATGGAGCGTAGAAGCCGCTCTTCTGGAGTAAGTTGTGACTCACCTTTTGGAGTAACTTTCCCGACCAAGATGTCACCTTGCCTGACTTCAGCACCTATCCGCACGATTCCATCTTCGTCTAAATTTCTTAGTTTTATTTCACCAACATTTGGGATGTCGTGAGTTGTAACTTCTGGACCAAGTTTCGTATCACGAACATTTACTTCAAATTCATCTATTCTAATGCTTGTGAATTTGCTGTTTTTGACAAGTCGTTCAGAAAGAATGATAGCGTCTTCGTAATTTGCGCCAAACCATGACATAAATGCAACTCGTACATTCTGTCCTAGAGCCATTTGCCCATTTGCACTTGATGAAGTGTCCGCAAGAAGTTGTCCTTTTTTTATCTTTTGTCCAAGTGTGATTGCCGGACGCTGATGAAATACAGAGAAATCATTTGTGCGTGCAAAATTTATAAGGTCATATTGAGTTTTTTCCTTTTTTGAATTCTCAACAATAATCTTCTTAGCATCAACATGCGTAACTGTTCCATCTGTTTTTGATATGACGACTCGCCCTGTATCGCGTGCTGCGCCTTCTTCAATACCTGTTGCTACAAGCGGAGCATCGGGCACAATAGAAGGTGTTGCTTGTTTCTGCATATTAGAGCCCATAAGTGCTCTGTTTGCATTATTGTGTTCAAGGAAAGGAATCATTGATGTTGCAGCAGAAAATGCCTGATTTGTAGCAACATCAATGAAATGAACCTCGTCTTTCTCTACAAGATTTGGTTCACCTCCTTTGCGTACTTCTACAAAATCTTCAACTATATTGTTTTTGTTGTCATATTTTGTAGCAGCATGCGCAATATTATATTTTTCTTCCTCATGGGCATTTAAATAAATTATTTCATCTGTAATTTTGCCGTTTTCAACTTTTGCATATGGTGTTTCAATCATTCCGAATTCGTTTATTCGCGCATACATCGCAAGTCTAAGTATCAGTCCAATGTTCGGACCCTCCGGAGTGTGGATAGGACACAATCGCCCATAGTGAGATGGATGCACATCACGCACTTCAAAACCTGCACGTTTACGGTCAAGTCCACCTGGACCCAGAGCTGAAAGCGTCCTCAAGTCTTCAAGTTCAGAAAGGACATTTTGCTGACTCATAAATTTAGAAAGCTGACTTGTAGTAAAAAACTCCTTAACACTTGCTTGCAAAGGTCTTGGGTTTATAAACTGAACAGGAAGAGTTGTCTCAGAATCAACAGTGGACATTCTGTCTTGAATATTTCTTTTCATTCGTGACATTCCGACTCTTACTTTCTGCTGGAGCATTTCTCCTACATACCGCACACGCCTAAATCCAAGATGGTCAATATCGTCTGAAACTGCTCCTGGAGTATTATTGAGTGTTATGATGTTAGAGATAATCGCCACAAGATCATCAAGAGAAATCGTTCTCTTTTCCATTTCCGCATCAGATAGTGCCCTTCCGAATCTCTGATTAAAACGATATCGTCCAACTTTTGAAAGGTCATATCTGTCAGAACTAAATATTGAATCAATGAATTCTTTCGCATGTGCAGGGGTCGCAGGGTCGCCGTCTCTTAACTTTTTATGAATCTCTATATAGGCCTCCTCTACTGTCTTTGCAGGGTCTGCTTCAAGAGACTTGTTTATTATATCTTTGGCAAATTTATTACTTGCAAAAAGGGAAGTCATGTCCCTGTCAAAATGCGCTCCCAAAATGCGAAGAAGGGATGTAATAGGGAATTTTCTTTTCCTGTCTACTTTTACATAGATAACACCATCTGGCTCAGACTCTATCTCTATCCATGCACCTCGTGAGGGAATAATCTTTGCGCCAAAATAAACCTTTCCTTTAAGTTCTTGCGACGTGAAGAAAACACCAAAAGAGCGTGCAAGTTGTGCGACGACAACACGTTCAATTCCATTCATAATAAATGTGCCGTGGTCTGTCATCATAGGAAAATCCGTCAAGAAGATTTCCTGCTCTTTAACACTTCCCGTTGTTTTGTTCTTAAGGCGGACAGTAGCTCGGAGAGGTGCGTCGTATGAGAGCATATTTTCTTTTGCATAATGCTCATTGAATTTTGGTTTGTCGATTTCAAAATTAACAAATTCAAGTTCAAATTTTTTCTCTGAATAATCGTTAATTGGAGAGATTTCCTTAAAAACTTCTTTAAGACCGGTTTTTATTATCCAGTTGAAAGAATCAAGTTGTGGTTCAACAAGATTAGGAAGTTCTACAAGAGGCTTCTTGAAGCGTCCAAAATATTTTTTTTCTATAGATTTTGTGGTTTCTTTTTTTGTGCTCATAAAAATAACCCTAAAACCAACACAACAAAGACCACGCCTTTGTGATGGCTTTATAATTTAGAAAATATTTAATTATTTTTCTTGCTCCCGCAAAATATAAAAGTGATTAAAATATGTATAATCCTTCTAATAAAACGATATAAAAAAACAGCCTTAACTCAATCTGCACAGTAGAAAAACACGATTTGAGTAGTGTACAGGAAACCGTATTTCCTGTCAATAGAGTTTTCCACAATCCCTCTTTACGGCTCACACAGCTGTGTTTTAGGACATAAAAACAAGGTATCATTTCTGATACCTTGTGTATCCTGTTAACATTTGAGTTTTCGTCTTTACTGACATAGAGACGCTCATCTCCAGAACACATTATTTTACCGTGTTTATAAACAGCCTCTAGTTCGTTTTTATCAAACAATCTGTGAATTGTCTATAAGCAGGGCATTAATTTATATGGGTGGGACACTAGTGCTATTGTCTTGTTTAAAATAAACAATATATTTTTAAAACAAACAGCATATCGTCCCACCCTATTTAATTTTGAGATATGGGAAAATTTTTAATGAACTATTTTACGTAAAATAACATAGATATATTTATGTATCAAATTGAGAAAAATTTATTTCAAAGTGTAATATATCCCCCTCCTAGTACTTTGCGCTGTGATTTGGTGGGTGCGGCAGGACTCGAACCTGCGGAGTCCGAAGACGCTTGGTTTACAGCCAAGTGCAATTGCCACTATGCGACGCACCCTAATGGAGTTATGTTAGCACTTTTTCTGCGCGGATACTACTCTTCACGCTCTTTCCCTTTTTACTTCCTTTTTTTGTCACATCAAATGTAAACTCATCTTTTTTGAACCCGATTTCGATTGAACCACCTTCAGCCACTCCTTGAGAGATTATGAGTGACGCAACTTTTGTAAGTATTTTATTTTGTATCAAGCGCTTGAGAGGTCTTGCTCCATACTGCGGGTTGTATCCTTCCTTTGCCAAATGTGAGAGAACCTCCGGCAATATATTAAGCGCAATTCCCTTCTCTTCAAGACGTTTCTTCACAATCTCCACTTGAATCTTAACAATCTCTTTCACAGCAACAGGGGTGAGGATGTTGAACAATATTATTTCATCAAGACGATTAAGGAATTCCGGACGGAAGTAGTCCTTCAAACTCTCCTTGACTTTGTTCTTTGCTTCCTCATACTGTGCATTGCTGTCATCCCCTACTGTAGAGAATCCAATGTTCTTCATCTTGTCTATATGCTCTGAACCAATATTTGATGTAAGAATTATTATCGTGTTTTTGAAGTTAACAGTTCTTCCTTTGGCATCTGTCAAACGTCCATTATCAAGAACCTGAAGCAAAATATTGAACACTTCGGGATGCGCTTTCTCTATCTCATCAAACAAGAGCACGGAGTATGGTCTGTGGCGTACGGTCTCAGTCAAAGAGCCACTCTCATCGTGACCAACGTACCCAGGAGGTGCGCCTATAATTTTTGAGACTGCGTGCTTCTCCATATACTCTGACATATCAACTCTTATAAGAGCTTTCTCGTCGTCAAACATAAACTCCGCAAGCGCTTTCGTAAGCTCAGTTTTGCCAACACCAGTTGGACCTAAGAACAGAAACGATCCTATTGGTCTGTCAGGGTCAGCAATACCAGCGCGTGAGCGCTTCACAGCATCAGCGATTTTCCTGACAGATTCACCCTGTCCGATGATTTTCTTTTCAAGAGTATCTTCCATCCTGTTTAACTTCTCAGCCTCTTCTTCAAGCATTCGTGTCACAGGAACATTGGTCCAACGCGACACGACATCTGCGATGTCTGCCTCCATAATTTCCTCTTTCAAAATCCTACGGGAGCGCTGGAGTTTTTTGAGTCGTTTTGTTTTTGTCTCAAATTCTTTTTCCAAAGAGGGAAGTCGGCCGTATCTGATTTCTGCTGCTTTTGTAAGATCGGCTTTCGCTTCAGCTCCTTCCGCCTCAATACGAAGTGTCTCAAGTTCTTTTTTGATTGCTTTTATCTCTCCCAGAACTTCCTTTTCATTATTCCATTTAAGTTCTATTTCTTTCGTCTTTTCTTTCATATCCGCTATGTCTTTGTCAATCTTCTTCACGCGCGATATTGTCTTTTTGTTGCCTGAGCTCTCCAGATCTTTTTTGAGTGCTTCCTTTTCAATCTCAAGTCGCATAATTTTCCTATGTGCTTCTTGAAGAACAGGCGGCTTGTTTTCAAGTGATATTCGCAGTGAAGATGCTGCTTCATCAATCAGATCAACTGCCTTGTCCGGCAGAAATCTATCCGTAATGTAACGGCTAGATAAATTCACAGCAGAGATAATAGCTTCATCTGTGATCTTTACTCCATGATAAAGTTCATATTTTTCGCGAAGTCCACGCAAAATTGCAACAGTATCGTCAACAGATGGCTCTTGAACATAAACTGGCTGGAAGCGTCTTGTGAGTGCTGGATCTCTTTCAATATGTTTTTGATATTCCTTGAGTGTTGTTGCACCTATCGCACGAAGGTCCCCCCGAGCTAAAGCGGGCTTAAGCATATTAGATGCATCCATAGCACCCTCCGCAGCTCCTGCACCTACAATAGTATGAATCTCGTCAATAAATAA
>CAJWGW010000003.1 GCA_913041175.1 uncultured bacterium | reverse complement strand
GGGGAGGTGAGAGCCTGACCCCCACCGATGGAACTGAGAACGGTCCATACTCCTACGGGAGGCCGCAGTCGAGAATCTTCCGCAATGGGCGAAAGCCTGACGGAGCGACGTCGCGTGGTTGATGAAGTCCTTCGGGATGTAAAGACCTTTTATGAAGGAGAAAGTGCGCTTTTGGCGTATTGATGTTACTTCATGAATAAGGGGCTGCTAACTCTGTGCCAGCAGCAGCGGTAATACAGAGGCCCCAAGCGTTACCCGGAATCACTGGGCGTAAAGTGTGTGTAGGCGGTTGTGTTAGTCTTCTGTTAAATTTCCGCGCTTAACGTGGAGTCCGCAGGGGAAACGGCACAACTAGAGGGTGTGAGAGGTTTGTGGAACTCATAGTGTAGGGGTGAAATCCGTTGATATTATGGGGAACACCAAAAGCGAAGGCAACAAACTGGCACACTCCTGACGCTGAGACACGAAAGCGTGGGTAGCGAACGGGATTAGATACCCCGGTAGTCCACGCCCTAAACGATGTCCGTTAGCTCTTTGGAGTATCGACCCTCTGAGGGGCAAAGCTAACGCGTTAAACGGACCGCCTGGGTAGTACGGCCGCAAGGCTAAAACTCAAAGGAATAGACGGGGGCTCGCACAAGCGGTGGATCATGTGGCTTAATTCGTCGATAAACGAAGAACCTTACCAGGATTTGAAATCAAACTGAAAGTTCCGTGAAAGCGGAACCCTCTTCGGACAGTTTGGCAGGTGTTGCATGGCCGTCGTCAGTTCGTGATTTGAATTGTTCCCTTAAGTGGGGAAACGAACGCAACCCTTATTGCCTGTTACAAGTGTCAGGCGAGACTGCTCCCTCACGGGAGAGGAAGGTGGGGATGACGCCAGGTCAGTATGACCCTTTGATATCCTGGGCTGCACACGTGATACAATGGTTACTACAACAGGACGCAATACCGTAAGGTGGAGCAAATCCTTATAAAAGTAGCCCAAGTTCGGATTGAGGTCTGCAATTTGACCTCATGAAGTTGGAATCGCTAGTAATCGCAGGTCAGCTATACTGCGGTGAATACGTTCTCGAGCCTTGTACTCACCGCCCGTCAAGTCAAGGAAGTCGGGAGTGCTCAAAGTTCCATTTCGGTGGACCTACAGTAAACTCGATAACAGGGGCTAAGTCGTAACAAGGCACGGCTAGCGGAAGCTGGTCGTGGATTATTTCCAACGGAACCCGTTCATTTACATATTATGTAGATTGGACTTATTGAGTCGGTTTTCTGGATCTCGATCGAGTTCAGAAAAGATTATGATTGAATATCTTAAAAGCAATCTGGCATTTGGGAAAGACCAATAGAACGAAACAAAAGAAAGAATATGAATAAAAAAACCACTTCCATAAACCTCATGGAAGTGGTAATCTCTTTTTGAATTTGTTTATATTATTTATAAACCTCTGTTTTAGGAACCCCGCTTCTTTCGATGGGATTGACAATTATTCCACCGTCTATTCCCCTTACTGCGCTATACACGTATTTATCCGCTGTGTATCCTTGCGCTTTGAGTATTCTGATTTGCCTGTCAATCTCGGCGTTTACTTCTAAATCGCGCAGTCTGATATTACTTTGAGCTTGGTTAGCACGATTTTCTTGTCGGATCTCCATATTATCTTTTGCTAGGCCTCCGACAGCACCAATTCCAGCCCCTATTGCTGCACCTGCGGCAGTATCACCCACAGCTGCGCCCACCAAGGCACCAAGTCCTGCGCCAATTGCAGAGCCGCCCCCTACATTCTCGTAGGTTTCACATCCTGTGAGTCCCAATAGCCCTAACCCGAAGAAGAATACTATTGATAAAAACCAATTTCTCTTCTTAGATATTGCTAACATCTTTCTCACCTCCCTTTCAAAAAAAGGCCAAAAAACTTAAATAATAATTTATCTTCCTTCCGAAGAATATTAATTAAAAAGAACACTTACTACATCTTGTAATAAGATATAAGTAAACAGCGTATCATGTTTATATTATTTTGTCAAGTACTTTCTAAAAACCACTAATAAGCTGTATTGCCTAATATATAGCTAATTTCACTTTATCACCATCACCATATATGTCAAAGTATTGACAAAATAATATAAATGTGATATCCTAGACAAAGTTATATTTATAGCAAAATAAAAGGAGGCGAATAATGCTAAAAACATTGTTATCTCTTGTCGGTATTTTATACGACTGTTTTTTTTGGTTATTTATTTGTTTGCTCTTTATGTTTTTTGTCGTCTTGGTATCTGCATACGTTCGATAGCCATCTGCAGAGAATATATTGATTATTACGCTATTGAAAGAAGGATTGGAAGAGAACCAACTCTTCAAGACATGGCTCGCATATGGAACGGCGGGCCAAATGGTTACAAGAAGCCCAGTACAAAAAAGTACTGGGAAAAGGTGAAAGAAGTACTAAAAACCGAGGAATGATATATTTCTCGGTTTTCTTATTTCAAAATTTTATAAATCAATAATTGCCCGAACCCTTATTTTTTGGTACCATTTTGCTATTGCGAGTGTAGCTCAGTTGGTTAGAGCGCATCTCTGATAAGGATGAGGTCCTAGGTTCGATTCCTAGCACTCGCACAAAATAAAAAAGGGTGACTGAAGTTAAAACTTCGTCACCCTTCGTTGCTCTATTTATTTTAATATTTCTACATCAAGTTGTTGTCTACCCCAGTTCAGTGCATCCTGATGGTTTGAAAATCTCAAATCTATATGATAGATTCCTTTCTTCCTCCAAGATTGCCTCATAGCACCACCTGTGTCGTCCACTTCTTTGATCCCAGCTCCTGGAATTTTTAATTTTGTGCGGTACGGAATAGCTTTTGGATCAGCTGCAACACCGTCGCAAATGTAAGCATCATCGTTTTTTGATGTTCTACCATCACTTGATTCTCCACAACATTTTTCACAAGGACAATATGCTGTTACCAGCATGTTCAGCGTTTCGGCAGTTGCTTTCTCTGTGTGGCAAAAAACAGTAATTACAAAAATTGTGAAAATCAATAATAGAAACTTTCTCATAATCATCCCTCTAGAATTTCCGTTAACGATTTAAAGATAACTCTATTTTATCTTCTACTATTATAAACTACTTTATTAAAAAAGTCAAGGGCTATCATTAGTAATATTCTAACACAAGTGACCTCTCTTTTGTTTTATATTATACTCATTGGGTGGAGGACTATTTTAAAGATAAAAAAATAACGGTCATGGGACTCGGGCTTTTGGGGCGTGGTGTAGGAGATGCTGAATTTCTGGCGAAAAATGGAGCGGATTTGATAGTTATTGACTTAAAAATTAAAAAACAGCTCAAAACCTCTTTAGATAGGCTAAAAAGATTTAAAAACATAAAGTACACTCTCGGAAAGCACAAACTGCAGGATTTTAGAAGGAGAGATATGATTTTGAAATCAGCAGGTGTTCCTCTTGATTCTCCATATATAAAAGAAGCAAAGAAAAATAAAATTCCAATTGAGATGAGTGCGTCTTTGTTTACCAAACTCTCGGGTGCAAAGATAATCGGCGTTACAGGAACAAGAGGTAAGACGACAGTTACGTATATGATTTATCAAATTCTCAAAAAAGCTAAAAAAAGAGTTTTTTTGGGTGGCAACATAAAAGGTGTTTCAACTCTTGCACTTTTGGGAAAAGTAAAAAAGGGCGATACTGTGGTAATGGAGCTTGATTCATGGCAACTACAGGGATTTGGTGATAGTAAAATCAGTCCGCACATTGCTGTGTTTACAAACCTACTTCCTGATCATATGAATTACTACAAGGGCAGTATGGCTAAGTATTTCAAAGACAAGGCGAATATTTATAAATATCAAAAAAAAGGCGATTATTTGATTGCAGGAAAAGAAATCGCTAAAAAAATTAAAAGAAAATCAATCGTTCCAAAGTCACTTCCAAAAAACTGGAGGCTAAAGATTGCAGGTGAGCATAATAGAAAAAATGCCGCACTTGCTAGAGATGCGACAAGCGTGGCTGGTGTATCGCAGAGAATAATCAAAAAGACAATGGAGAACTTCAAAGGAGTTGAAGGAAGACTGGAACTTATAAAAACAATTCGGGGTATTAAAATCTACAATGACACCACTGCAACAACTCCGGATGCAACTGTCGCTGCACTTAGAGCGGTAGGCAACAATCAAAACACTGTTTTGATTGTTGGAGGTGCGGATAAAGGTCTTGATATGAAAGCACTCTTGAAAGAAATTCCTAAATTTACCAAATCAGTAATATTACTTGACGGTACGGGAACGAAGAAGTTGAGAAATCTAAAATTTGAATATAAAAAAGCAAATAGTCTCAAGAGTGCAGTAAAGCTTGCGATGAAAGAGGCAAAAAAAGGCGATACAATCCTTTTCAGCCCTGCGTTTGCATCATTTGGAATGTTTAAGAATGAATATGATAGGGGAGAACAATTTAATAGTTTGGTAAATAGTCTATAATATTGAAGTATGCTTGATTTAGAAAATATAAATAAAGTGCATTTTATCGGTATCGGCGGGATTGGCGTTTCTGCTATTTCAAGGATGATGTTGCAGAAAGACAAGATTGTGAGCGGTTCTGATATAGATGAATCCGAAATCACAAAAGCGCTTGAAGAAGAAGGTGCTAAGATTTTTGACAAGCACTCTGCTGAAAATCTTGCAGACGATACTGATTTAGTTGTTTATACTGTCGCGATAGATTCTGACAATCCAGAATTTGTAAAAGCAAAAGAATTGGGGATTGAAACGAAAACATATTCACAAATGCTTGGAAGTATCTCTGATGGATACTATACAGTCGCAGTCGCAGGAACACACGGTAAGACCACAACAACAGCAATGCTCGCAAAAGTTGCAGTAGATGCAGAACTTTCCCCAACTGTAATCGTAGGAAGTTTATTGAAGGACTCTGGAAGTAATTTGATTGTTGGTGACAGAGATTTGTTTATAGTAGAAGCGTGTGAATACAAGAGGTCGTTTTTAGATTTAAAACCAAACATTCTTGTAATTACAAATATTGATGAAGATCATCTGGATTACTATAAAGACCTCGCTGATATTCAAAATGCATTTACCGAGCTTGTGAGCAAGCTCGGCGAGGATAATTTTCTTGTTTGTAATCCTAACGATGAAAAAATAAAACCCGTGATTAAAAATGCAAAATGCAAAATAGTAGATTATACAAAAGTAGAAAACATTAAAGATTTGAAAGTTGAAGGAGTTTATAATCTGGAGAATGCAAAAGCGGCGTTTGCAGTTCTAGAGATTTTAAAAGTTAAAAAACAAAAAGCGATTTCTTCACTTCAAGAATTTGAAAGTGTCTGGAGAAGGTTTGAATATAAAGGAACTGCGATAAACGGTGCAGAAGTGTACGATGACTATGCGCATCATCCGACGGAAATCCGCGCGGCGCTTCGCGCCGCGCGCGAGAAGTTCCCAAATCAGGAAATAATCATCGCTTTCCAACCACATCTCTACAGCAGAACAAAATTACTTCTAAATGATATGGCGCAAAGTTTCAAGGATGCAGACGATATACTTGTTGCGCCAATTTATGCGGCGCGTGAGAAAAACGACCCAAACATCAGTTCACAGATTCTTGCAGAGGAAATCAAGAAGAATGGCTCAAATGCGAGGGCATATAGCGATTTTAGCGAAATAGAACAATATCTCAAAGACAATACCCAAAAAAGTGATATTATAATAACGATGGGAGCAGGAGATATTTATAAGATAGCGGAAAATCTTATTTAAAATTCAATTATGAGCAAATATACAATAATAATAACTCTCGGCATTTGGATTATAATCCTGCCATTCTTAGGATTTCCTGGTTTTTGGAGGACACTACTCTTCGTTATATCAGGTTTTGCAGTTGTGACTTTGACACTGCTTATAAGAAGTGAGTCATCAAGTAGAGACAATTTCAGATTTGGAGGAAATGGAGCCGATGCATATGTTGATAATGGGCATGAAAAGAAAAAGGAGAAATAATAAAGGAAGTAAAATAAAATTTTTTGTAATCGGTATTTTGACTGCTGTATTTTTTTCTGCTGCATATTTTGGTTTACCTAATATTCTTCCTACTAAATACATAGGAGTAAGTTCTGGTCTAACTTATTCAGCTGAATACATTAATAAAGAAAAAGACGCAGAGGTAATTGAAGAAAAATTTGTCGCATCGCACATAGATACACCGAAAGCCGTAAAAGCAATCTATATGACAAGTTGGGTTGCAGGCACTCCAAGTTTCAGAGAGAAACTTGTAAAAATTGCTGATGAGACAGAGATTAATGCAATCATTATTGATATCAAGGACTATACAGGCAAGATTGCTTTTAAAGTAGATGATCCTGCACTTCAAAAAGAAGAAGCAGTTGAAAATCGTATTCCAGATGTTCGTGAATTTATAAAACGACTCCACGAAAAAAATATTTACGTGATGGGGAGAATATCAGTTTTTCAAGACCCACATTTTGTATCTATGCATCCAGAGTTTGCGGTGAAGCGAGAGAGCGACGGAGGAATTTGGGAGGACTATAAAGGCATCTCGTGGCTTGATGCTGGCTCTAAAGAAGTATGGGACTACACGGTAGCTATTGCAAAAGAAGCTTATGCAAATGGTTTTGATGAGCTTAATTTTGACTACATAAGATTTCCATCAGATGGTGATATGAATGATATAAAATATCCGTTTAGTGAAGAGAGGGTTATGGCTGACCCTAATTATGGGAAAGCAGAAATAATGCGTGACTTTTTCAAATACTTGGCTAAAGAAATGAAAAGTACAGGTGCAGTACTTTCTGCTGATATGTTTGGAATGGTTACTACAAACCCAGACGATTTAAATATAGGGCAAGTACTTGAATACGCAGAGCCATATTTTGACTACATTGCCCCCATGACATATCCGTCGCACTACCCGAATGGCTTTAATGGGTATCCTAATCCAAACAAAGAAGTATACGGAGTTATCAAATATTCAATGGATCAAGCAGTGAGGCGGATGAATGAAGCAAGCACATCTCCAAGCAAAATACGCCCGTGGCTCCAGGATTTTGATTATGGTGGCAACTACGGCATTGCAGAAGTCCGCGCGCAGATCCAGGCTGTCTATGATGCAGGACTTGATAGCTGGATGTTGTGGGACCCTGCGAATATCTATACAAAAGATGCACTATTAAAAGATATGTAATATACTTTTAGTATGAATCACAAAGAACGAACTACATTTTTTGGCTCTACGGACTTTCGTGGCAAAAAAATAAAATTCGGCATAAAGGCAAAAGATAGACTAAAGCACGTGTATGTCATTGGTAAGACCGGAATGGGTAAGTCGGTGCTTTTGGAGAACATGGCCATTCAGGATATTCAAAACGGAGAAGGTCTTGCTTTTTTTGACCCGCATGGTTCATCTGCAGAGACATTACTTGAACATATTCCAGAAGAACGTATTCAAGACGTGCTTTATTTTGCGCCATTTGATTTGGAACACCCGGTTTCTTTTAATGTGATGGAAAATGTAGAGCCAGACAAACGGCATCTTGTCGTAAGTGGTCTTATGAGTGTATTTGAGAAGATTTGGGAAGACGCATGGTCAGCGAGAATGGCGTATATTTTGAATAACACAATCTTAGCGCTTCTTGAATATCCTGATTCTACACTTTTAGGTATCAACAGGATGATGTCTGATAAGAATTATAGAAAAAAAGTAGTGGATAATGTACAAGATCCATCCGTCAAATCTTTTTGGGTAGATGAATTTGAAAAATATAGTGGCAGGTTTGCGGTTGAGGCATCAGCTGCAATCCAGAACAAAGTCGGGCAGTTTACTTCAAACTCTCTTATGAGAAATATCATAGGACAACCAAAGTCGTCTTTTGATATAAGAGAAATGATGGACAATAAAAAGATACTTATTATTAACTTATCAAAAGGAAGAGTGGGTGAAGGTAACGTGAACCTTCTTGGAAGTATGCTCATTACAAAAATTTATTTGGCAGCGATGTCAAGAGCTGATGTATCAGCTGTAGTTAAAGAAAATTTACCAAACTTTTTTCTTTATGTTGACGAGTTTCAATCATTTGCAAACAAGTCGTTTGCGGATATCTTATCAGAAGCGAGAAAATACAAGCTCAATCTTACGATTGCGCATCAATATATAGAACAGATGACGGAGGAAGTAAGGGACGCAGTGTTTGGTAACGTGGGTACTATGATTACATTTCGTGTTGGTGCGATTGACGCAGAAGTTTTAGAAAAAGAATATATGCCGACATTTACTGCAGAGGATTTGGTAAATCTCGGCTTCATTCAAATGTATTTGAAGTTAATGATAGATGGTGTTTCATCTGCACCATTTTCTGCTACCTCACTTGCTCCTATTGAACCAAAACACGTATCTATTAAAGAAAAAGTTATGACATTTTCTCGTGAGCACTATGGCAGGCCGCGTGCTCTTGTTGAAGATAATATAAAGCTGTGGTACGAACCTATTGTTCCTCCATCAAAACCAAAAGCAAAAACGACAGAAACTGTTAAAAAACCACCGCAAAACAAGACAGAACTTCCACCACTTACAGAAGCTCAATTAAAACAAACACAAACTCTTAAAAAGGAAGTACCAGTTGGCCCTAAAGTAATGCCACAGAAAGTAGTTTCACTAAATGAGCTCAAAACTTCTCCAAAAATAATACCTAAGACAAAAAAAGAACCAAGCAAAGAAAATAGATCAGACTTAAAAAAAGCTCTTGCGTCTGTTATGAATGGTAAAGACGAGGATGTTCAAGCACAAAAAGAAAACAAAAAAAGTTCAGATTATGAACCTTTTGCCGGAGCACATGGCAAGCCTTTTAAAAAATGGCCAAATTCAAATCCAACCAAGAATTCTAAAAATAAAACACAAGATAAAGTAATAGATGAAGTAACTCCAAAAAAAGAAGTTCCTGAAGATGTTCTGAAAAAGATGCTGGATGTTGAAGGCAAGGACAAGCAGATATGAAATATATTCTCATCCCTATAATGTTTTTTGCCTCGTTTTCCTCTCTAAACGCGCAGGTTGTTATAAGTGAGGTGATGTATGACATAGAAGGAAGTGATACAGGTAGAGAGTGGGTTGAAATTGAAAATACAGGAGATTCAGTTGATATATCGACGTGGAAATTTTTTGAGAATGGAACAAATCATGGACTTACTTTGATTCAAGGTAACGCAACACTGTCTTCCAGTGATGTTGCGATTATTTCTGACAATCCTGACAAATTTCTAATTGATTGGCCCTCCTTTTCTGGCAACTTATTTGACAGTTCTTTCTCTCTAAAAAACACAGGAGAGCTTATTGCTATTAGAGACGCAGATTTAAATGATATTGATTCATTAACATATGACATAGAACTCGGTGCAGGCGAGGACGGCAACTCACTTCAGCTAATTTTAAGTGTTTGGAGTGCTGCTCTCCCAACACCCGGTCTGGCTAACTCTGGCTCAGGAGGAGGTGAGGAAAGTGAACAAGAAGAAGAGAGCTCAGAGTCTAGTTCGAGCAGTTCATCTTCTACAAACAATTTTCCAGTTGAACAGCAGATTTTTGCAGATGCAGGGGGAGATAGAAATGTGGTAGTTGGTGCTGATACTTTGTTTGAAGGGGAGTCGCTTGGACTAAAGATGCAACCGCTTGATAATGCAAGATATACTTGGAACTTTGGAAATGGTGAGACCAAAGAAGGACAGAATGTACTTTATTATTATGGGTATCCCGGCGAGTATGTAGTAACGTTAAGTATTTCATCAGGGCAATATTCTGCATCTGATAGGATTATTGTAAATGCATATCCTGCGGAACTTGCTGTTTCAAAAGTGCAGGAAGATTTTGTTGAAATACATAATAAATCAAATCGTGAACTCAATCTTTCGTGGTGGCAACTAGAAGCAGAGGGGAAAAGATTTATGGTTCCAAAAGATACGATTATTTTGTCCGGCAAGAAATTAATATTTTCTTCTGATGTAACTGGTCTAAATACTCATACTAATGATGCATCACTTTTATATCCAAACGGCGTAGAGGCAGTTTCATTTGAGCAAATTAAAATTCCGCAAAAGACTGTTGCTACAAAAACGATTACAGCACAACCGATAATTACAAAAGCAGATCCACCACAAAAAGAGGCACTAAAAGAGCCGCAAGAAAATACTATTCAAACAGCGTCAGTCATTTCAAGTATAAATAATCAGGATAAAGAAAGCAGTATGTTTAAATGGCTTTTGGCAATTTTCAGCATAATAGTAGTTTCAGCAGGTGCTATAGTTTTCATTGGAAAATCCAAGAAGGAGTTAAGTGATGAAATAGAGATAATTGATTGACAATAGGGCGTTTTCTGATACACTCTAACAAAGCTCACGGGGGCTTGTTTTTTTAGGAATATGGCAAAAACATCAACAATAGCAAGGTCAAAGAAAAAGCCGAAATTCAAATCGAGAGTAGTTCGACGTTGTTTTAAATGCGGAAGAGGTCGTGGATATATGAGAGATTTTGATCTTTGTCGTATTTGTTTTAGAGAACTTGCAAACGAAGGAATGATCCCCGGAATAAAGAAATCATCATGGTAAGCGATTCTATAGGAGATTTAATAATACAGCTTAAAAATGCCGGAAACGCCGGTAAAACAGTAATTTCTGTACCATATTCTGAATTTAAATTTCAAGTTGCAGAAAAACTCAAAGAGAAAGGGTATACAAAATCAGTATCTCGACGCGGAAAAAAGATAAAAAAATATCTTGATATTGAACTTGAATATAAAGGCAAAAGCCCCAGAATAAACGGAGTGACACGCATTTCAAAACCGGGAAGAAGAATATACAAAAAAACTTCTGAAATTTTCCCTGTAAAATACGGTAAAGGAGCTATAATATTATCTACCCCAGACGGTATCTTAACGGGAGAAGAGGCTCGCAAGAAGAAAATGGGAGGAGAGGCTTTATTCAAGATATGGTAGATAATAAATTTTTAATTTCCAATTTTTAATTTTATAAAATTATTTATGAGTAGAATAGGCAAAAAACCAATTTCAATCCCCGATAAAACAGAAGTCAATGTCTCTCAAGGCAAGGTTTCTGTAAAAGGTCCTTTAGGAGAGCTTTCTCGCTCTTTCAAGCCGGATATAAATATTAAAATTGAAGGAAAAGAGATAACACTTGAACCTGTTAAAATTACAAATGAGTCAAACATGCTTTGGGGAACTTACGCATCACATATAACAAATATGATAAAGGGAGTTAACGAAGTATTTACGAAAAAACTTTCAGTTGAAGGTATCGGGTACAAAGTAGACAAACAAGGTAATGACATTGTTCTTAATGTAGGATTTTCTCATCCTGTAAAATTCGTAGTTCCCGAAGGACTTAATGTTGAAGTAGAAAAAAATGTTATCAGCATAATAGGCTCTAATAAAGAAACAGTAGGACAGTTTGCTGCAAAGGTTCGCGCCACCAAAAAACCAGAGCCGTATAAAGGTAAGGGAATTAGATATGAGAATGAAGTTGTAAGAAGAAAGCAGGGTAAAAGGGCAGTTACTTAAAAATTATGAGTAAAATTAACGAAAAAACAAGAAACAGAGTAAAGCGTCATAAGAAGATAAGAGCGCGGGTTTCTGGCACAAAAGAAACTCCGCGACTTTCTCTATACAAATCAAACAAGCGTATTTATGCACAGCTTATTGATGACGACAACAGCGTTACTATTGTTAATACGCTTACGGATGCAAAGAAAGGTAAAACAATGACCGAAAAGGCAAAAGTTGCAGGAAAAGAGATAGCCAAAAAAGCAATTGCAAAAAAGATTAAAAATGTTGTGTTTGACAGAGGAGGATTTCTTTATACAGGAAAGATAAAAGCATTTGCCGATGGCGCAAGGGAAGGGGGACTTAAGTTTTAATAATTATGGAGAAGACACAAGAAAAAAAAGAAGAAAAAAACACAAAACCGGATATTAAATCCGCCTCGAATCGACCGAGTCGAGACGGGAAATCAGGAGGTTTTGGCGGATTTCAAAAAAATGAAAGACCTAAAAATAAAAAGAAAAGGTCTCCAAGACGGGCAGAAAGGCCACGGTCTGAGTTTGACCAAAAGATAATTAGTATAAGAAGAGTGACGAGAGTCGTTGCAGGAGGAAGAAGATTTAGTTTCTCTGTTGCGATAATCTCTGGTAATCGTAAGGGTTCCGTGGGTGTTGGTATTGGGAAAGCATCAGACACAGCACTTGCGATTGAGAAAGCGACAAGAGATGCGAAGAAAAATATGATAAAAGTACCGCTTGATAAAAATATGAGAATTGCTCATGATGTTGATGCAAAGTACACTTCATCAGTGGTTAAGATCATTCCCTCGCCTGAAAGAGGTCTTGTTGCAGGCTCTTCAGCAAGAAACGTGCTTGAACTTGCAGGCATAAAAGACGTAACGGCGAAAATGCTTTCGCGAAGCAAGAATAAATTGAACAATGCAAAAGCTACTATAAAAGCGCTGAAACAACTCATTTAATTTAATGTAAAAATATGCAGCTTCATCAATTACAAAGAAATAAAAAAGCAAAAAGCAAAAAGCGTGTTGGACGCGGAGGTTTGCGTGGCAAGACATCTGGGCGTGGGCACAAGGGCCAGAAGGCAAGGTCAGGGCATAGCATTCGTCCTGAAATACGCGATGCTATAAAGAAAATCCCAAAGCAGAGAGGTTATAAATTTGCATCTGTAAGTCCAAAATCAGTACCAGTTAACCTGTCATCTATAGAAAATGTTTTTTCAGCAGGGGACAAAGTATCTCCCAAGACATTGATTGACAGCGGTCTTGTGAATAGACGTAAAGGTAAAATCCCTACGATAAAGATTCTTGCGACCGGAAAACTATCAAAGAAAGTGTTAGTCTCAGGGTGTACAGTTTCGGAAAGTGCAAAAGGACAGATTGAAAAAGCCGGTGGAAAAGTTAAAATATAAAATACTATGTTTTCAAATTTTTTAAGTAAATTAAGTTTAGTTTTCAAAGATGTCACTCTACGCAAGAGGATATTTTTTGTACTTGCCGCTCTCGCCGTTTTCCGACTTCTAGCGACGATTCCAATTCCAGGGATTGATGTACTTGCCTTGGAGCAGTTCTTCTCAAACAACCAATTCTTGGGACTCTTGAATATTTTCTCTGGTGGTGGACTTTCAAATCTCTCTATTGTGATGCTTGGTGTCGCGCCTTACATTACCGCATCCATCATAATGCAACTTTTGACTATTATGTCACCGAAACTCAAAGCTATATATCAAGAAGAGGGTGAGGCAGGAAGAAAGAAATTTAGCCAGTACTCACGATTATTGACGATTCCGCTTGCGTTCATGCAAGGATTCGGCTTTCTAATACTTCTCACAAGACAAGGGATTGTTCCTGACCTTGGTTTCTTTGGACTCATTACAAACGTACTTGTTATCGCCGCCGGCTCCATACTTCTGATGTGGATAGGTGAGCTTATTACGGAATTTGGTATTGGTAACGGTGTTTCGCTCATAATTTTTGCCGGAATTGTCGCAAGTCTTCCAAGTACTATAAGTCAGCTTATCTTTACTTTTGATGTGTCACAGGTTCCGCTCTACCTCGGGTTCATTGCAGTCGGACTTTTCATTACAGCGGGCGTGGTGGTAGTAACAGAGGCAGAAAGACCCATACCGATTACTTATGCGAAGCGTGTCAGGGGTATGAAAGTCTATGGTGGCATTTCTACATATTTGCCCCTAAGGGTCAATCAGGCTGGTGTTATCCCAATTATTTTTGCACTTTCAATTCTTCTTTTTCCGCAGATGGTATTTAATTTTCTTGCGAATATTAACAGCGTTTTAATATCGTCAGTATCTAATTTTATACTGGGGATTTTAGCAAATGGCTGGGTCTACGCTGGACTTTATTTTTTACTTGTATTTGCATTTACATATTTTTATACTGCTGTTACCTTTGACCCAGATTCAATCGCAACGAACTTACAAAAAAGTGGAGCGTTCGTGCCAGGGGTACGACCAGGAAGAACTACATCAGAATATATTGGGAAAATCCTTACACGTATCACTTTAGTTGGGGCGCTCTTCTTGGGAGTTATTGCAGTTATTCCTCTTGGAATGCAGGCAGTCACCGGTATCACAGCGCTTGCAATTGGTGGTACGGCACTCCTCATTGCAGTTTCTGTAGTCATAGACCTTATAAGAAAGATTGAAGCACAAATCTCAATGAGGGAGTATTAAAAACTTGATACTTTTCTCTCTATATTCCATACTTAAGTAATGGCACCAAAAACATATATTTTCTATGGGTCTTCTGGTTCTGGTAAAGGTACACAGGCATCTTTGCTTAAGGAATACATCGAAAGGGAAGTAGGTGAAAATGAAACTCTTTATATAGAAACAGGAGCGCGTTTTAGGGAGTTTATGAAAAAAGACAATTATACGGGCAAATTGACGAAAGATATCATTAATAGTGGAGAATTATTGCCAGAGTTTCTTCCAATATGGATGTGGTCTGATTTTCTTATAGATAATTTCAAAACAGGAAAAGAAAACTTGATACTTGATGGACTTGCGCGTAGGGTAGATGAAGCGCCTGTGCTTGATAAAGCGTTAAAATTTTATAATCGAAGAAAACCAGAAGTCATAATTCTAAATGTATCACATGAATGGGGGGTGGAGCGATTGCTTAAAAGAGGACGACACGACGACCATGAAGAGCATATTAAAAAAAGGATTGAATGGTACGACACAAATGTTGTACCCACAATAGAATTTTTTAGAAATAATCCTGATTATACAGTGCATGAAATAAATGGCGAACAGACTATTGAAGAAGTTCACGAAGAAATTATAAAAAAGATAAATGGTTAAAACAAAAGAAGAAATAGAAATAATGCGCGAAGGCGGTAAACGCCTTGCTTTTGTATTGGATGAAGTAGTTAAATTAGTTAAACCTGGTGTAGATGCTAAAGAGCTAAATGATTTAGCAGAGAAACTTATAAAAAAAGGTGGAGACATTCCAGCATTTCTAAATTACAAGCCACAAGGTTCAATACGTCCTTATTCTAAAGATGATTCATACCCCGCAACATTATGTGTTTCTGTAAATAATGAAGTTGTACATGGTATTCCAAATTGGGATAAAAAAATTTTAAAAGAAGGCGATATAGTAGGGCTTGATTGTGGTCTAAAGCACAAAGGTCTTATTGTGGATGCAGGATTGACTGTTGGAGTTGGGAAAATAAGTAAAGAAGATCAGAAACTCATTGATGTTACAGAAGGAGCACTTAAAGCAGGTATAAAAGTGGCACGTGCTGGAAATACAGTTGGTGATATAGGACATGCCATTGAACAGTTCGTAAAACCTCATGGTTACGGCATTGTCTATGAACTTGTTGGTCATGGTGTTGGATGTGAGTTGTCAGAACCTCCAGAAGTACCAAATTTTGGCGAGAAGGGAGAAGGACCTGAACTTAAAGCAGGTATGACGCTTGCAATTGAACCTATAATAAACAAAGGAAGTGGAAAGGTTTTTCTAGATGAAGATGGACATACTTACAAAACAGCTGATGGTCAACGTGGGGCATATTCTGAAAACACAATTTTAATCACAGAAGGTGATGCGGAGGTGTTGACTAAAGGAGAGTAGTGCGGTATTACTAAAGCTTACTATGGCAAAAAATAAACATCACAAAGAAGAAAGGACTTTTGTAATTATAAAACCTGACGGAGTTCAGAGGTCTCTCGTTGGAGAAGTAATAAAACGATATGAGAAAATCGGACTTAAGCTTATCGGTCTTAAAATAGTTATTCCAAAACCAGAAGTTATTGAAACGCATTATACAATTGACCCTGAATGGATGAGAAAGACTGGAGAAAAAAATATTGCTAATTATAAAAAGAAAGGACTCACACCACCATCAGAAGATCCTCTTGAGATTACAAAAATAGTTCTTGAAAATTTAAAAAAATATATGACAAGCGGACCAGTTGTTCTTATGGTGTGGCAAGGTGCACATGCTGTAGGTATTGTCAGAAAGATTACTGGAACAACAGAACCATTGACATCGGACGTCGGTACAATCCGTGGGGACTTTGTCTTGGATTCATATGTAATGTCTGACACAGACGGAAGAGCAGTAAGAAATGTTCTTCATGCTTCCGGCTCCGTGGAAGAAGCAGAAAAAGAAATCAAACTTTGGTTTAAAGAAAATGAAATGGTAAACTATCGTCTTGTACAAGAAGCAATACTTTATGATGTTGATTTGGACGGGATTTTAGAATAAAGGACCGCTCGGTATGCTCGTTTGAAAAGCACACATAAACTCCACTCCGCAAGCTTCTTCTCAAAGGCACGCGTCGTACTCCCAGCGTGAGCACGCGCTCAGTCTCGGCCTCGCTCTCTCGCTACGCTCGAACCCTGCCCGCTCGGCCTGCGAAGTCCTTTGAACAGAACTTGCTACGTTCCGACGAATAAGGCTATTTCAAACGACACACCTCGCTTAGACGAACGAATAGATATGCACGATACAAATTTTTAGTGAAAACAATATTGCAAAAGTTTTTCATAGGAGTATAATGTAGATAGGGTTAGTTAGAGTATTGTCTAGTTTACTCATTGTTCAGGGAGTCTTGAGGATGTTGCGCCATTGGTTCAGCACTAAGGACACCCACATGGTATTAATCGTGGTCAATACTTTAGTAACCCTGCTTAAAACCCCCTCTCCGCCCTTGGCGGAGGGGGTTTTAATTTAAATTTTTGGTATAATAATTCGACATGCTTAAACATCCACTTTTTTTAACGAACTTCATATTAGTTTTAATAATCGGAATATTACATATAAGTGCCATGCAGTTTTTCCTGTACTGGACGTTTCCGTGGTTTGACAATCTTATGCATTTTCTCGGAGGTCTTTGGTTTGGGATTTTTTCAATTTGGTTCTTCTTTTTTTCAAGTGTCGCCAAAAAATTCACTTTACAACTTTCAGCGCGTAACATATTCACTGTTTCAATTGCCTCGGTTATTGTAATAGGGGTACTCTGGGAGATTTTTGAAATTTATGCAGGTGTGCTGGTATTTGCAACAGATTATCCACTTGATACGTCCGTTGACCTTCTGATGGATACACTTGGTGCGGTTACTGCATCTTTATACGCAGTATGGAAATTTCAAAGAAGCAAACAAATCTGATATAATATTTATATATGAACGGAGAAAAAAACGGAAAACATAAACATGCTCACGATAAACTAAAACTCTGCGTATCAGGCGCAGCAGAAACTGGCCATTGCGGACTTGATGCGTTTGAAAAGGGCAAAGAACTCGGCAGAGAAATAGTTCGTCAGGGAGCAATTTTGACAACTGGTGCTACGACGGGGTTTCCATTTTGGGCTGCAACAGGTGCAAAAGAAGAAAATGGTATCTCAATTGGATTTTCTCCTGCCTCCACAGAAGAAGAGCATTTAGAGTTCTACCGTCTCCCACTTGATCATTTGGATGTTATTATCTACACGGGGTTTGGCTATTCAGGGAGAAACTTGATTTTGACGCGCTCGGCAGACGCTGTATTTATAGGCTGCGGAAGAATTGGCACAATCAATGAATTTACCGTTGCATATGAAGATGGCAAGCCGATAGGAATCTTGGAAGGTGATTGGGAGACAGACGAAGTGATAAAGCATGTAATTGAAGCAAGCAATCGGGTAAACGATAAAATTATATTTGATTCTGATCCCAAAACACTTGTAGAGAAGATAATTGAATTAGTTCGGCAGGACAAGGCAAGCCACGGAAGAGTATACAGAAGTTAAATAACCTTTTTTACAATTCTTTCAAAACTTTCCGAATTATTTTCCGCAATATCTGCGAGAATTTTTCTGTCCAAGTCAATTTTGTTTTTCTTCAGTGCCCCGATAAACTTACTGTATGAAATAGGGTTTTCTTTACTTGAGCGAGCTCCTGCATTTATTTTAATATTCCAAAGTCGTCTAAAGTCGTTTTTCTTATCTCTTCTGTGTGTGAATGAGTGAGTGCCAGCGTGCATTATAGCTTCATGCGCTTGCTTCTTTTTTGTAGAACGGCCATGACGATAACCCTTCGTTTTCTTAAGAACGTTTTTACGACTTTTGGATTTTGTTGTTCCTCTTTTTACTCGTGCCATATTTAATTACTTAATTGTCTGCTTTTGACTCTGTTTGTCATACCAAATGAAACAACTCTCCTTCGAGCCATTCTTTTTGAACTTGATTCTTTAGCATTAAAATGATTCTGGCCTGGGACTCTTGCAAGTACCTTTCCTTTCTTGGTCACTTTTAATCTTTTTGTAAATATTTTTTTGGTTTTCATTTTGTTTTTTCTATAACTGTAGTCAATCCTTTAGGGCTCTTTTTGACTGCCTCTGCTACTTTGTATTCTTCTGTAATAAGTGTTAAGAATTTCTCTAGACGTTCCTTTAGGAAATTGAATTCCATATACTTATATCTTCCAAAGAGAAACAAGTCAATCTTTACTCTGTGTCCCTCTTTAAGCCACTCGGAAATTCTTTTTGATTTGAGAGAAAGGTCATGCTCTCCTGTACCCATCTTTATCTGAATGTTTTTAGTCTCTGTGGTGTGAGATTTAGCCTTTATTTCCTTTTGTTTTTTCTTCTGCTCGTACTGAAATTTACCATAATCCATTATTTTTGCAACAGGGGGGTTGGCTTTGGGAGATATTTCAATGAGGTCAAGACCCGCGGTCTCTGCTTGTCTTAGCGCTTCGTCTTTTGAAATAACACCTAAATTAGCGCCATCGGCGCCCATAACTCTTAATTCTTTTGCCAGTATGCTTTTGTTAATTCTTACTTTTTCTATCAATGGGAAAATTATAGCATATCACTGTGTTTGATACAATAAAGCCGCTATCTTTTAAGATTAGCGGCTTTATAAAATTATTCGTAGATTGTATATTCACCTCTCTCTGATATAAGTTTACTTATATCAGGTGCTCCAGTCTCACAACTGTCAATAATGATAAAACAATCTGTTTCATAGCCTATTATTTCCAGTTCCATCATTTCTTTTTCTGACAAGTTTTTGAAAAGAGGACAAAATGAATCTTCACAACCACACAATACTTCCAGTTGTTTTTCAGGAACAGCGGTGCACATATTCATTTCCTTTCATGAAATTTCAGAAATATAAATATAAAAGAACTATTCAATGAGCCATTAGATTATCACAAACTTTTTCTGATGTCAAGGAGAATTTCTTTTCTGTGCTTGTGCATGCTAATATGACATTAATGACAGTATTGATAAAAAATAAAAAAGCACGCTTCAACTATGAAGTTACTGAAACATTCGAGGCAGGAATGGAGCTTTTTGGTTTTGAAGTCAAATCACTCCGAGGGGGGCAGGGCTCGCTTGAGGGAGCGCATGTGATAGTTAGGGGAGGTGAGGCGTTCCTTGTGGGCGTTACGATACCACCGTATCAGCCCGCAAATACTCCGAAAGATTATGACCCTGAGCGGAACCGTCGGCTACTTTTGAGTAAAAAAGAGATAGCTCGTCTCTCTCTATTTGAAAAACAAAAAGGGTTGACAATAGTGCCAGTTTTAGTGTATAGTAAAAGAGCGAAGATAAAAGTTGAAATCGGTGTTGCAAAAGGAAAAAAGAAATACGACAAGCGCGAAACAATAAAAAAGAAAGACACCGAAAGAGATCTTAAACGTTCATTGAAACAAAACATTGCATTATAGTCCCCCTAAAGAATGCCTCAGAGTATCTTTTGAGGTTTTTTTCAGGGGGATGACAGGCCTCGACAAGGGAATGTAATTTATATGTGCAAAACGGAAGTCGGAATCTTCCTTAAAATTTCGAAAAGATACGTGCAAACGTTATCTCTAAAGTAAAAGGAGCTTTTGCTTCTCTTACTCCAGCTTACGCAATAGCCTAAGCCGGCGTCTGATCTGCCCAAGTTTGATAAGCAGATTCGGGTGTAATAATTTCAAACTAGGAAAAGCGAGCGTCTCGGCGCGCTTCCGAAATCAAGAGAATTGGCGTATGGGTATTTTGTCTTCTTTTAAGCCCACATGCTGAAATCCTAAAGTTGACTATGTTTTGTAGAATCATTTAAATTCTTTCTTTGCACGCGGATTCAATTTTCGCCGTCTCCACAATAAAAAATAAAACACGTATTTAGCATGCCAAACAACAAAAAGTACAATCATCTAAAAGCCCCAAAAAAGGGCGGTAAAAAGGGACTCAAACAGTCACTTGGTAAGTCCTTGTGGCAGAATATCCTTGTAACACTTCTCATATTTTTCATAATAATAGGGGCGTATTCTCTCATTGCTGAGAATGGTACAAAGCAAGAAAAAATAGCTATTTCACAATTAGCTCTTCAGATAAATGAGAGGTTAGTCTCTGAAATTGTAGTCAAAGGCGAAGAGCTTGAGATTCTCTACACTGACAGCACAGAACAAAAATCAAAAAAAGAATCAGGTACCGCACTCACTGACACTCTTGTAAATTATGGTGTATCTTTAGAAGAGCTTAAAGATGTAAAAATTGAAATCAAAAATCCAAGCGGTTTTCTTTTCTGGCTTGGCAATCTCGCGCCGTTTCTTATCCCGCTTCTCTTTATTGTATTTTTCATCTGGTTTCTCTCTAGACAGGTCAAAGGCGCGGGTATGCAGGCGTTCTCCTTTGGGCAGTCCAAAGCAAGAATGATTGACCCAAAAGACAAAACACAACGTATAACATTTAATGACGTTGCAGGTGCAAAGGAAGCAAAACAAGAACTTTTGGAAATTGTTGATTTTCTTAAGAACCCTAAAAAATTCTTAGATATAGGCGCGCGCATTCCTAAAGGTATCGTACTTATGGGCGCGCCCGGAACTGGTAAGACTTTACTTGCGCGCGCCGTCGCCGGCGAGGCGAGTGTGCCGTTCTTCTCAATTTCTGGTTCGGAGTTCGTGGAAATGTTTGTTGGAGTTGGAGCATCGCGTGTGCGTGATTTGTTTAAACTTGCAAAGAAAACAGCGCCGGCGATAATTTTTGTAGATGAGATTGACGCAGTAGGGCGAGTAAGAGGAGTAGGTGCAGGAGGTGGCAATGACGAGCGAGAACAAACACTCAACCAAATACTTGTGGAGATGGACGGTTTTGAGCCAAATGAAAAGGTGATAGTGATGGCTGCAACCAACAGACCGGACGTGCTTGACCCAGCGCTTTTGCGTCCTGGGCGTTTTGACAGAAGGGTAGTTATAGACCTGCCTGACCGTAAAGACAGAGAAGATATACTTAAAATCCACGCGCGTAAGAAGCCGTTAGGCGAGGATGTAAACTTTACAACTATTGCAGAGCGTACTCCCGGATTCTCTGGAGCGGACCTTTACTCACTAGTGAACGAAGCTGCGATTTTGGCAGCGAGAGAGGAAAGAAAACAAGTATCGCAATTTGATTTCGTTCGTTCAATTGAAAAAGTTATGCTCGGGCCTGAGCGTAAGAGCCACATTCTCTCAAAACGCGAAAAGGAAATAACAGCGTATCACGAAGCAGGACATGCACTCGTCGCTTCTGTTCTGCCTTACGCTGACCCCGTGCACAAGATTTCTATAATATCTCGAGGGCGAGCTGCAGGATACACACTTAAACTTCCGTTTGAAGACAGGAGAATGCAGTCAAAGAAAGAATTCATTGATGACATTGCGGTTTCACTCGGTGGATACTTGGCAGAGAAAATGATATTTGATGACCTTACGACAGGCGCATCAAATGACTTGCAAGTATTAACTGCGCTTGCGCGAAATATGGTTACAAAATACGGAATGTCCGAGAAGATGGGTCCTGTTGCACTTGAAGGGGACAATGGACGAACAATGTTTGGTATAGGAATAGCGGATAAAAAACACTCTGAAAAAGTATCAGCGGAGATAGATGCTGAAGTAACTTACATAATAGACCATGCTCACAGAAGCGCGGAACATATTCTAAAGACTCACAGAAAAGCGCTTGATTCAATTGCAAAGAAACTTGTTGAAGTTGAAACAATTGAACGCGATGAGTTTGAAAAACTACTTCTCTTAAACAGCATTACTCCAAAGAAAAAGCAAGATATAGAACATAGTGAATAATAGCGTATTTTGTGCTATAAAATATAAATAAATGCGCGTGTAGCTCAGTTGGTAGAGCGCGAAGCTTATACCTTCGTGGTCCTAGGTTCGAGTCCTAGCGCGCGCACCAATTACTCAAAGTGAATGTCTTTCGTTCTGCGCTTTATTATCTCCATAATTTCGGGATATTTTTCAAGGTTGTTATCTTTCTCTACTATTTCTTTTGCCTCTTCTCGTGCGGCTTCTACCATTTTAATATTTTTCATTGCTTCCATCGCAATGTCGGAAAGCCCCGACTGGCGCTTGCCGTAGAGCTCACCTGAACCACGGATTCCCAAATCAAACTCTGCGAGTTCAAAACCGTTCTTTGCACTTTTGAGCGCTTTTAATCTTTCATTTGTTTTTGCCGTTCTGCTGTCTGAAAATACATAAGCATACGCTTGGTGGTTACTTCTTATCACTCGTCCACGGAGCTGGTGGAGTTGTGCCAGTCCAAAGCGCTCCGCACCTTCAATAATTATCACAGTAGCGTTTGGTACATTTACTCCGACCTCAACCACGGAAGTTGCAACAAGAATTTGAGTTTTGTTTTTTGTAAATCTCTCCATCACTTCTTCTTTCTCACTTGCTTTCATCTTGCTGTGAAGAATCTCTATTTCATACTCGGGAAAAATATCTTTCTTAAGTCGCTTAGCTTCTTCTTTTACTGACTTTGCATTGATTGCTTTTTCTTTTGTTAAATCCGGCTCGTCAATCCTTGGAGTTATCACATAAGCTTGCCTGCCTGATTTTAATTCTTCGCACACTTTCTCATATATTTTATCGCGACCCTTTGGCGTTACTATCTCTGTGATTATCGGTTTTCGCCCCTTTGGCATCTCATCAAGTACAGTCAAATCTAAATCGCCATAAATGGTCAAGGCGAGCGTTCTTGGAATTGGTGTTGCTGTCATTGATAACAGGTGAGGGGCTATATCGTCCTTTCTTGTTAATTTTTGTCTCTGGGCTGTGCCAAAACGGTGTTGCTCGTCTATTATTATAAACGCCAAATTTTCAAAGTTCACCGTCTTTTGGATGAGGGAGTGAGTGCCGATAAGGATTGGAATCTCGCCATTTGCGACCCATTTTAGGAGTTGCGTGCGGGATATATTAGTAGCGCCATCTGAGCTCACTTTAGAGGGGAATTTCTTGCAACCGCTTGAAGTTATGAGACCAATTTTGATTGGTAAGTGTGAAAAGTATTGTATAAATGTCTCAAAATGTTGTTTTGCTAGGATTTCCGTCGGTACCATATATGCGGTCTGAAGATTGCCAAAGTCCTGTCCTTCGGGACGCGTGGTTGTAACAGCATGCACAACAGTTGCGGCGACGGCAGTTTTACCAGAGCCGACATCTCCCTCAAGGAGTCGTGACATTGCGTGCTTGCCTTCAAAATCTTTTAAGATACTTTCTATTGCTTCATTTTGCGATTTGGTTGCGGAGAAAGGGAATCTTTCCATAAATTCTTTTACATCTTTTTTATCTGTTTTTATAGAAAACGACTTTTTCTTTTCATATTCTTTGCGGTCTCTTTGTTTTGAAATCTGAATGAAGAAAACTTCTGCAAATGCAAACCGTTTTCGTGCTGACTGACTATCTGCTTGCGTCTTCGGCGTATGAATCCAGATTAGAGCGGTTTTGAGTGTCGGAAGGTTGTATTTTTTTAGAATCTCATTTGGTATAGCATCTTGCATTGTATCCAGAAGTCCGCTTGCAAAAATTTTTTGAATATTGTGATAAAACCATTTTGAAGTAATACCACGACTTTCAGGATAAACAGGTAGGAATGTATTTATATTTTTAGAATTGCTGAAAAGCGATTCGCCGATATTGATAGGCAAGTTTTCTAGGGATTCAGCTTCTGGGTTTGCGATGTATAAGTTTTTTGTATCACCTGTTACTTTACCGCTTAGTTTTACGAGTGCGCCATTACGCAACATCTTTGCGATGTATGGCTGGTTGAACCAGATGATTTTGATTTTTCCCGTATTGTCCTCAATATATCCTTCTGCAATAGGGCGCCTGCTTTTGAAGGATTTGCGTGTTTTAAGCCCACTTAGTTTGCCGTAGATTATTGTATCATCATCTTTTTTGAGAGAACTTATAGGCAGGCTTCCAGTAATATTTTCATACCGAGAAGGGAAGTGAAAAAGGAGGTCTCGGATAGTCAAAATACCAAGCTTTTTAAGCGCACTTTTTTGTGATTGCGCTAAACGGAAGTGATTTTCTAAGGGGTTATTTGGTTGCATAGGGTTTAGTATAACAGACAAAACCCCGCAGGCCTTTGGCCTGCGGGGTTTTGATTGTAAATTTATTCTACCGCTTCCACTGCTTCTATTGCTGCCGCTGCATCGTCTTCTGTATCTGTATCTTCCGTCTCAACTACCTCTTCTGTAGTAGTAGTTGTATCAGCATCATCTGCGGGATTGTCTCTAAATAGCAAGAAACCTGCGACGATAATGATGATAATTATTATGATAGTTATTATTCTTTTCATGTACATTGAAAATTATCACTGTTAATAATGCCATAATAATAGCATTTTGCGGTATTGGGTGTAAACAAGGTTATTCAACAGTCACCGTTCCCACCGCACTTGGGTTCACGTGGTTGTGATAATTCCATTCACCCGTTTCTGTGAACACAAACTCATAATTCTCACCGTTCCCAACAGACTCCTTATTATCAAACTCCGGCAGAACCGTATGCGTCGGATGTTCATCCGACGCCACCCACATATTGCCGGAACTTTCATTTACAAACCGCACTGTCTGGCCGGCAGATACTGCAATATCTTTTGGTGAAAACGCACTACTAGTGTATGTAACCACAATAACTTCTGCAGTTGTATCTAAAGCAGTGTCTTCATCCTCTACAATCATATCTGCAGTATCACCAGTTTCCTCTGTGGTCATCTCATTTGTTACTGTACCGGCATCCTCTGTGGTCCCGTCTTGAAGTAAAAAGAATCCAACGGCGATGATTATTATAATTATTATGATAGTTATTATTCCCTTCATATCAATAATATTATTTAAGTTAGTAATTATTACATTATAACACGTTTTAGTTTCATTATTCTCTCGTATGATTCGTCTATTTTACTTTTATCTATCTCGCCCTTCATAACTTCCTCCACTATTGCTTTATGTAGTCTTGGGAAATGCTCATGCGCACTTATATCTATTTCACCATTTGCTCCTTTAGGATAGCTCATAAGAATAATGTCGTTTGTTTTGGCGACACTAACCGCTCTTTTTGTGTAGTTGCCATCTCCTCCAAATTTCTCATAATGGTGTCCCAAACCATGCATAAAAATCGCATCAGTTACCACAAGTCCTGTGAACCCTAAACTCTTTCTCAAGTATTTTTCAACTTTCTCTGATATTGTTGCGGGCATATCTTCATCAATTGACGAAAGGACATGCCCTTTCATTATTGCGTTTATACCAAGCTTTCCTATTGCAAAGCCAAACGGGTCATTTTTGTCGTAAGCTTCAAGTTTTGAAAGATGCAAGTGCGGGTTTTCGTCTATACCACCATATCCAGGGAAATGTTTGCCCACGGCGATAATCCCATTCTCACTCATCTTTTTAATCGCAATTCCGCTTAATTTTTTCACAGTTTCTTCTTTGTCAGAATATGCTCTGTCGTGTTCGCTTAAGTATCCTTTGTATCCTTCCTTTGCAGTGCCTAAAATAGGCGCAAAGTTCATATTGATATGAACTTTGCGCATTAGTTTTATATATTCATCCAAATCTTTCTCGTACTCCTTTGTATTTCCTGAATTTTCAAATTCAAGTCCGTAATATCTTTGGGATTTGAGCGCAGATGCGTTTTTAAAAAGGTTAAATATCTTTCCGCCCTCGCCGTCAATTGCCAAAAACAGATTTGGGTCTAATGACTTTAGTTTGTCAGTCAAAGCTTTTAACTTTTTAATATCAGTGATGTTGTTTGTCTCTACGAACGGTAATTTACCACCAAGACCGAGCATAAGTCCGCCGACACCGATGTCTATATATTTTTCCACTGTCTCAAAAAGTTCCTTCTCGTCCGTGGTGTAGGGGAGGGCGACTATAAACATCTGGGCTATCTTTTTATCCATAGGTTCTATTCTACCAAAATTTGAGGTATTTGGGTCAAATAGGGGGTTTTGGGGATTCGGTCACGAGTTACTAATGCGGAGAGTGAGAGATTCGAACTCTCGAAGGGGTTTAACCCTTACCTCGTTAGCAGTGAGGCGCTTTAGACCACTCAGCCAACTCTCCATATAATTGCAACAATATCATTTTTCTGCACCTTTTTCCATATAAAAAAGGCTACATTGCTGTAGCCTTTTTGTTAACGATAATATATTAATTTATCGTGTTGCTCCTGTTTTGCTTGTGATGGAACAGGTAAGTTCAGACAAAGACGTACTAAAGTAATTGTTAATTGCAAAAAATGTGACGGAACAGGCAGATTTACACATCCATTTTACCGACAGTCATGTGGTAAGTGTAATGGAGCTAAGACTATTTGGTCCAAAAACGAAAAAGTAATATGCAACCGATGTTGGAAATGCAAAGGAGCTGGTGAGATTAAAATCTGGAATCCGGTTCTTCGGAAAGGTTTAATATCTTGTAAGTAAATAATAAAGGGGTTATCTAGCTATATGTTAGATAACCCCTTATTTTTTTGCTCCCACCCTCAACTTTGATTTGACTTTTTCTTGTGTATTTTTATATACTAAACCTAGACAAAAACCCAAACCTTAAAAGGAGGTAGTTATGTTAACTGTAAAAAAACAATCTTATGGATTTAGAACAGTACTTTCTCAATGCTGTGAATGTAAGGGTTTCTTTAAACATCTATGGCCATTTGGAGATGGAGTATGCGACAAATGTCTTGTAGAGAATTTCACAGCAAAAGAAGTAATGCAGAAAACATGTGGTTGCCTTCATAATGATATAAGAAAATTATTTCTGAAAGTATAAGAGGAGATAGTTATGACGACTAAACGCAAAAAATCTAGAGAAGAAAAAGATGAAAAAGAAAGCCGATATTTAGAGTCTAGAGCTAGTTATTCTATGGTAATCCTTGAGCGAGCTTTAAAGATACATGGCTCTGGCTCATCTCCTAATCTTATTCCGACTTCCAAGATAAGAAGAAGGAACAGAATGGAATTTCTTTAGGTAAAGCGGTTGCTAATGATAATATGAATAAAAGGAAGATCTAAGATCTTCGACATCATATCCGGAGTATACCGCTTTACCTATCTTGATTTCATAGAACTTCAAAAAGGAGGAAGACGAAATGAAGAAAGTGTTCATTATATATGGAATATATGTCCTCATAGTATCTATTTCGATTTTAGTAATAGTGATAGTAATCACATTACTTAATGATTTAGCAACTAAAGAAACAAGAAAAACTTATTTCGTATCTGTTCAAAAAAATCTTGACTACATACGTAAATATCCATATGCTCGTCATTTTCAGATAGAATCTTTACGAAAAAATCTTGAAAGAGGCGGTCTTTCTCTTACTGACATTGGTACAAGTAAAAAAGAACTCGAAGAACTATTTATAGAAGGGTGTAAATTGAGAGCTCAAAGATATATTAGGTGGATACGTGAAAAACCGTCTCAATATCCTACTTGGATAAAACGCTTACGCGAAAGACTTAAAGAAGGAGATCTTTCTCTTGACGATATTGGTACAAGCGAAGAAGAACTTCGTTCTCTTGCACCAAAGCCAAAACTTGATCTTAAAAGAATGGCACAAACTCCCTGTTTTCTACAACAGGGGGTTTTTTATTTCCACTCAATGTGCAACTGCGACTCCCAAAACGCTTTTTGCGCCGGAGTTGAGTAAAGTCTTGCGAGCTTCGTTTAATGTTGCTCCTGTTGTTGTAACATCATCAAGCAAGACTATGTTTCGGTTTTTTATATTAGGCACATTTGCTACAGCAAATGCGCCTGCTACATTTCTCAACCTCGCTTCTCTTTCAAGTGATGTCTGGCTCGGTGTATCTTTTATTTTTCTAAGTAAACCCGTGTGAAGCGTGCAAAAAGAATCACCACCGATTACGGCAATCTCTTTCGCAAGGATTTCTGTTTGGTTGAATCCCCTTTTTCTTAGTCTCTTTTTGAAAAGCGGGATAGGGACAAGTAGTGGTTTATCAAAATCCGAATAAACATTCAAATCCGAGAACTCTTCTGCGAGGAAATCATAAAGAATCTGCGCAAAGATTTGAGCGGCTCTCCGATTTCTCCTGTATTTAAGCGCCCATACCATATGTCTTATGAGCTCATCTTGATAGTCAAATAGGGCATAGATAGATTCGTTTTCAGTTTCCCTTCCCTTAAGTAATTTCTTTGACAAACTCTCCACGTTGACTTCATCAACGGCTTTATCAAGCGGGGATTTAGGTAAGAAAAAATCAAATGCTATCCCAATGATTTGGTTGAATCTATGCATATTTCTATATTATACTTTATTATATAATGAAGTTTTTAAACTTTGGGAATAAAAAGAATACCAGCGTAATCGGCGTTGATATCGGCGCATCATCAATAAAAGTCGTACAGTTAAAGAAACGCCGTGGCGTAGCTGTGCTGGAGACATACGGAGAGCTGTCTTTAGGGCCGTATATGAACTTAGAAGTAGGACAGGCGACAAGCCCTCCTGCCCCTAAACTTGCAGAAGCGCTTAAGGACCTCCTGAAAGAAGCAAATGTTACCACCCAAAAAGCAGGTGTTTCTATCCCTTTTTCATCAAGTTTGATATCGGTAGTTAAAATGCCTGTGCTTAAGGATAAAAACCTCGCCTCAATGATTCCCATTGAGGCGAGGAAGTACATTCCTGTGCCAATCTCTGAAGTGACACTTGACTGGTTTATAATTCCAAATGAGGATAAATCTTTACCTTTAGATGATGAAGACAAAGAAGACAAAAAAAAGACTGAAACTAAAAAAGAGACATCAGGAAAAAAAATAGACGTACTTGTCGTTGCGATTCACAACAGTACTTTAACTAAATACAATGAAATAGTTAAAGCAGTACAGCTTAATGTAGGATTTTTTGAGATAGAGATTTTCAGCGCAATAAGGGCGATTGTCGGACGAAGTATTACACCAACAATGGTTCTTGATATGGGTGCCGGTAACACTAAGCTCTACATTGTGGAGTATGGCGTTGTAAAAACATCTCATGTCATAAACTCCGGTTCGCAGGACATCACGCAAACAATTTCAAAATCCCTCGGTGTAAGCGTATCCAAGGCTGAACAACTTAAAAGAAAATTCGGTATTGAGGACGGGCAGAGTGATGACACAATCATAAACTCCAAAGAGGCCATTGTTCTTGGGTTAAACAGGGTTTTTTCGGAAGCAAACAGAGTGATTCTCCAGTACCAACAGAAATATGGGAAAAATGTAGGGAATGCAGTACTTACAGGTGGCGGTGCGACAGTGAAGGGTCTGCTTCCTATTGCAAAAAAACACCTTGAAATAGACGTTTCAATAAGCGATCCGTTTTCAAAAATAGAAGCGCCGGCATTTTTCGAGAAAGTGTTAAAAGAAGTAGGACCGGGATTTGCCGTAGCTATAGGACTTGCACTGCGCAGACTGCAGGAAGATACTTAAGGCACCCTTATTCACTTTTCTTAATAGCGTCTGTGTAAATTACAAAGTATAATAAGTATATGCCTGAACTTAAGACACATACATCTTTTATTCCTAAAAAATCGCTTACTGCACCAAGAAGGCAGGCAAAAGGAAGCAGTATCGGCATTTTCTTTTTGTTCACATTGGTTGTATTCATTGGCGCTATTGCTCTTGCGATAGGAGTATTTCTCTATCAGCAGTTTATTATCAAAAGTATAGAGCAAAAAAGTGCATCACTTGCGCGTGCAAGCATCGCCTTTGAGCCGTCTATTATAGAGGAAATAAGCCGTCTTGATACTCGTATAAACTCAGCGCAGGATATATTGGATAATCACAAAGCTACATCCGCATTTTTTGACCTGCTTGAAGCGACAACACTTGAAAGTATAAGTTTTGAGAGTCTTGATTATATAACAGACGAAAGTGGTAAAACAAGAATTTCAATGAAAGGAAGGGCACAGAATTTCAGCTCAGTTGCACTACAGTCAGATGTGTTTGGCAAAAATAAATTTATATTGGAGCCAATTTTCTCGGAGCTTGATCTGAACAAGAAAGGCGATGTAGTATTTAATTTTTCAGCTTTCATAGATTCGCGGCTCATATCATATGAAAGTGCGATATTGTCCCAATAAATATTATGACTAGATTAGCATTTCCAATTATTTTAATACTTCTCTCGGTGGGGCTTTTCTTTGGCTTCATTGATCCTACGTACAATGAGATTCAGATAATTCTTCAAGAAGAAACAAGGTTTGATCAGGCACTTGATAAATCAAAAGAACTTCAGGAAGTCAGAGACAGATTGTTGTCTAGATATAATACATTTTCAACAAACGATCTTGACAGGTTAACCAAGCTTTTGCCAGACAATGTTGATAATGTGCGACTTGTGCTTGATATTGATAACATTGCGTCAGTTTATGGAATACGCATAAAAAATGTAGCGATAAGCAAAACAGATGATAGACAAGCAAGCGTTATAGGTCCTGATAAAAAGCCGTATGAGCAAGTTTTGCTTTCATTTTCAGTGACATCTGCTTATGAGAGTTTGATTCAATTTATTAAAGATATAGAAAAAAGTTTACGAATTGTTGATGTCACTGAAATCTCGCTTATTCCTTCAAAGACCGGAGAGAGTAATCTTTATGAATATAATATAGGCATTAAGACGTATTGGCTTAAATAATTTTAAATATGGGAATTTTTAAAAAATACAAAACAACAATACTAATTATCGCAATAGCAATAATGGCAGGCGTTGCATACACTATTTTGTTCGGCGGAGAGGACAGCACTCTTCTTGTCTCAGAGCGTCAGGACAATGCAGCTTCTGTAGAGGAGAGCAACCTTCTCACATTTCTTCTTGATTTGCGTTCCGTGAAGCTTGATGAAAATATTTTCTCTGACCCCGTTTTCAAAAGTCTGGAGGATTTTGGGCAAGAACTTACAGCAGAACCAATAGGAAGAGAAAATCCTTTTGCGCCGATTGGCATAACTTCAAGCGATGAAGAATAATTTAAAATTAAATGAATCTTTTATCTGTCTTAGCAGAAAAAAACATTATAAATGAAGGGGATATTCCTTTAATAAAAGAAGAAGCGAAAGAATCGGGTGAAACGATAGAAAAAGTACTTGAGAATCGTGGTATTGATCCGGACATAACACTCAAGACAAAAGGCGAGCATCTCAATGTTCCTATATGGAATCTTGGAAACAAAAGGATTCCTTTTGAGGTGTTCAAATATATTCCCGAGGAGTCAGCACTTCATTATAAATTTGTGCCGCTTGGAGTTAAAGATAGTGTTCTGGAGATAGGAATAATTGATCCGGACAATATAGAAGCACTTGATGCCATGAATTTCATCTCCTCAAAAGCGGGTATGCCGTTTAAAGTATATCTCATATCTGTTGCTGATTTTGATAAAGTTCTCAAAATGTATAAAGGGTTTTCTGGAGAAGTTAACAAAGCAGTATCGGAACTTGAGATAGGGTTGGCTGCGGAAGAGAGAAAAGACAAAAAGAAGACGAAAACAGACGATAAAAAAACTGAATTTGCCACAAAGGTTATAAAAGAAGACGCACCTGTTACGAAAATAGTTGCAAATATTATAAGATATGCCGTTGAAGGAAGAGCGTCAGATATTCATATTGAAAATATGGGGGACTTTGTCAGAGTAAGATTCAGAGTTGATGGTATTCTGCACACTAGTTTGGTACTTCCTACCAAAACGCATCAAGCAGTGGTAGCACGCATTAAAGTACTTTCTTCAATGAAACTTGATGAGAAAAGAAAACCTCAAGATGGTCGTTTTTCTACAAATCTAAATGAACACAGGGTTGATTTTCGTGTATCTACATTTCCTTCATATTATGGAGAAAAAGTAGTTATAAGAATATTGGACACTGCAAAAGGTATATGGAAACTTGATGAAATGAATCTTGATGAAAGGAATCTTAAAATAATACGAAAAGCTATAAAACGACCGTTTGGGTTGGTACTAATATCAGGTCCTACAGGTTCAGGTAAATCAACAACACTTTACGCGATGTTAAATGAAATGGACCGTGAGACAAAAAATGTTTTGTCTCTTGAAGACCCAGTTGAATACAATATTGAGGGAGTGAGTCAGTCTCAAGTAAGACCAGAAATAGGATATACGTTTGCTAACGGTCTTAGGACAACTCTCCGTCAGGATCCAGACATTATAATGGTCGGAGAAATAAGAGATAAAGAAACTGCGCAGCTTGCTGTGCAAGCTGCGCTCACAGGACACCTTGTCCTTTCCACAATCCATACAAATGACTCACTTGGTGTTATACCGCGATTGATAGAGATGGACGTTGACCCGTTTTTAATTGCACCAACGCTTGTTATTGCAATCGCACAACGTCTTGTGAAAAAGTTATGCCCAGGTGCAGGCAAGCCAATTCCTGTTGAAGGTTCTCTTAAGTTGATGCTTGAAAAGCAGTTCAGCGATTTACCTGAAAAATACAGAAAAACGGTGCCTATGAGCAAGGAGCTTTTCAATGCAAAGCCGACAAATGAATGCCCTTCAGGTACAAGAGGGAGAACTGGCGTATATGAGATACTTGATATGAACAAAGAGCTTGAAGAAACGATTCTCAAAAATCCTACAGAGGCAGCTATAAGAAAAATAGCACGAGAGAACGGTATGTTTACAATGAAAGAAGATGCGATAATCAAAGCGTTTAACAAAATCATTCCTTTCAGTGAAATCAACATGCTTGGAGGTGAGATGCTTACATCAGAATAATTTTCAGTGTACAATTAATATTATGGAACAAGAGGCAAAAAACAAAAACAAAATTTTTATTATAGATGACGACAATTTTTTGCTTGAAATGTACGTGACTAAATTCAAAGAAGGAGGTTTTGAAGTAGTAGCAAGTTTGGATACAAAAGAAGCGCTTAATAGACTTCGTGAAGGTCTTGTACCCGATATAATCCTTTTTGATATAGTCATGCCCGACATGGATGGATTTGAATTTTTAAAAGTCGTAAATGAAGAAAATTTGGTAAAAGATTGTATAAAGATAGCTCTGACAAATCAATGGCAGGAATCTAATATCAAAAAAGCAAAAGAACTTGGCGTAAGCGACTATATAGTAAAAGCGAATTTTATTCCGTCAGAGGTTTTAAATAATGTACAAAAAATAATTGATAAGAAAAAATAATGAGTGAAAATAACTACAAAAAGCAATTAGATGAGATGATTGATATTGTTGTAAAGGAATCAGCATCTGATTTACATTTATCTTCAGGTAATAATCCGACAATTAGAGTAAATGGTGCTCTGATACCGCTTTTGAAAAGACCAAAACTTACAAAAGAGGATACATTGGGTTTTATAACAGAACTTTTAACTCCCGAGCAAATGGAATCTTTCCTTAAGAATAAAGAGATGGATTTCTCATATAGCTATAATAAAGAAACAAGATTCAGAGGAAATGGCTTTTTCCAGCAGGGGAATGTGGGCGTTGCACTTCGTCTTATTCCTAGGTACATCAAATCCCTTGAAGAGCTGAATTTACCTCCAATACTTGAAACATTCGCACAAAAAAAACAAGGATTTTTTCTTGCAGTAGGACCAGTCGGACAAGGTAAGACTACTACATTAGCATCAATGATTGAGATTATAAACAGCAATAGAGCGGAGCATATAGTAACAATTGAAGACCCGATAGAATATATATTTGAGCAAAGGAAATCAATGATTGACCAAAGAGAGGTCAAGATTGACACTAAAGATTTTGGCACAGCTTTGAGGTCAGTTTTCAGGCAGGATGTTGATGTGCTTATGATAGGAGAAATGCGTGGGGTGGAGACAATATCAACTGCCGTAACCGCTGCCGAGACAGGACACCTTGTTCTCTCAACACTTCATACAAACAATGCTGCACAGACAATAGACAGGATTATTGACTCATTTCCGGAAAATGGACAAGATCAAATAAGATTACAACTTGCGGCATCGTTGGCTGGAATATTTTCTCAACGCCTTGTTCCTAGAATCTCTGGGGGGCTTATTCCTGTCTATGAGCTTCTGATTAACAACAATGCTATTGCAAATCTTATTCGTGAAAAAAGAACACATGAGATAAATGCCGTGATTGAGACAAGTATGGGAGAAGGAATGGTTGACTTAAACAGATCATTAGCTGATTTTGTAAGACGTGGGGAGATTACAATAGAGGACGCAAAGGCCCATTCACTTAATCCAAAACTATTAGAGCAACTCGTGTAAAATTATGCTTTTTAACTACACAGCAATAGACAACACGGGACACGAAACATCAGGGAGTATTGATGCAATGAATGAAGATGTCGCAATAAGCTCGCTTCAGAGGCGCGGTCTAGTCATTGCATCAATAGTCTCTGCAGAAAACAAATCGCTTCTGAAACGTGACATTTCTTTTTTTAACAGGGTTTCAAATAAAGAAATAGTTATTCTCTCAAGGCAAATAGCAACACTTTTTGAATCTCAAGTCTCGGCTCTCCGAGTATTTAAGTTATTGGGTGCAGAATCCGATAATAAAATGTTAAGGTCTGCACTTGCAGAAGTTGTAGATGATCTTCAATCTGGTAACACTATATCAAAGGCACTTGGAAAACATGAGAAAATATTTACACCCTTTTATGTGAACATGGTGAAAGCCGGGGAAGAATCAGGAAAACTTGATAAAACATTTTCATATTTGGCTGATTATCTGGACAGGACATACGAAGTGACATCCAAAGCAAAAAATGCACTTATCTATCCTATATTTGTTATATTTACATTCATTACAGTTATGATTTTGATGCTTACGTTGGTTATTCCGCGTATAAGCGCAATCTTTCTAGAATCAGGGCAAGAACTTCCTATCTATACAAAAGCAGTAGTAGGCTTGAGTCAGTTTTTTGTGAATTATGGAATATTTATTTTAATTTTAGTAGTTATAGGAGGATTCTTTATATGGAGGTTTAGCAAGACTAAACACGGTAAATTATCAATATCCCAAATAAGATTATCACTGCCGTATTTGGGAGGTTTGTACAGACGACTTTATCTTTCCAGAATTTCGGACAACTTAAGTACAATGCTTTCAAGTGGAATACCGATGGTACGCGCCATTGAAATCACATCAGATGTTGTAGGCGATGCAGTATATCAAAAATTACTTGTAGAGTCGGTGCAGGACATAAAAGCCGGCAGTCCCGTATCAGAATCTTTGGGAAAATATTCCGAAATTCCAAACATTATGATTCAAATGATAAAAGTTGGTGAAGAGACAGGAGAATTAGGTAAGATTTTAGGAACACTTTCCAAATTTTATAACAGAGAAGTAAAAAACACTGTTGATACTCTCGTGACACTCATTGAACCAATGCTTATCGTGGCGCTTGCACTAGGGGTTGGAGTGCTTTTAGCGTCAGTTCTTATGCCTATATACAATATCTCTGCTGGCATATAGCCCTCAATCCTAAAAAATGGTTATCCACAGGGGCATATTTGGGGAAAAAGCCCTAAATAGCTATAATAACAAGCATAAAGAAAGCTTTCTTTTTAATACTACTAGAGAGCGGTCGTTTAAATATTTATTAAATAATTAAATTCAATATGAGAAAAACAGGAAATAAAGGTTTTACACTCATTGAACTTTTAGTTGTTATTGCCATTATTGGTATTCTTTCATCTGTTGTTCTGGCAAGCTTAAACAGCGCGCGTCAGAAATCACGAGATGCAAAGAGAATTTCAGATGTAAAACAACTACAATTGGCATTAGAATTTTTCTTTGACACAAATGGCGGATATCCATCAGCTTTGTCAATAGCAAATCTTGTAACGCCAGGATACATTGCAGTTATTCCTGCAGACCCCGTAGGAGGTGGAGCATACCTATACGCGGCTATTAACGCAGGATGTACAAGTTATCACATTGGGACAACACTTGAAGATTCTAATCACAGCGCTCTCCAAAGTAAGGTTAACTCATCGGGAGGTGCATTAGGAACAGGATGTCCTGACCCTGCTGGAGCTACAAATTCCGCAGCTGACTT
>CAJWGW010000002.1 GCA_913041175.1 uncultured bacterium | reverse complement strand
ATGATTATATCATAGTAAATTGATTTAGCTTTATTTGAATATTTTTCCAATCTAAAGTTCTGAACGCGTCTAGTGTGGGGAGCCAGTTAGGACTATCAGCTAGTTCTAGTACTAAATTGAACGGAGAAGCTATTGAAAACTCTAGCTTTTTTCCGTTTACAGTCGGGTTCTGAAGTAACAATTTCAAAATCTGCCTTTTCTCTGGAACTTCAGAACTTTCAAACAACTCTTCTGCTCTTTGAGCTAGAGATAATACAGTTTTAGCTGTTATGTGATAACTTTCATCTGCCTTGGTGTAGTCCTCAAGTTGTAGCTCAATATCATACTGCTCTTCCTTAAGCTCTTTATGCTTTTTGTCATATGTTTCGTTAGTAATACATCAGAATTTGTGATATATTCTAAGTATTAAATTTAGTATTAAATTTAAATAATGAATATGGAAAACTCATACATATGCAGTAAGTGCAAAAATATAGAATTTGAAACTGGTCAATTAAGAGCAGCTGGAGGATTTTGGACAAAACTCTTTAATATTCAAAATTTGAAGTTTGTTAGTTTGACCTGCAAAGAATGTGGGTATGCTGAATTTTATAAAAGCGGAACAAAAACTGCAGAAAATATATTAGATTTCTTTACAAATTAGCGTCAATTAAAAAGTTGTGTATCAAGTTCCTTTTTAACCATCCTCCAGTTTATAGTTCTGAATGCGTCCAGCTTGGGGAGCAAATAGTGTATAATATATAAATCATGGCAAAAAGAGCAACAGGGATAGAAAAAAGGAAAACATCAAGATCTCACAAAACTAAAAAACGACTTGCGATAAAGCGTGAAATGCTGGCAAAAAGAAAAAGCAAAAAGAAGCGCAAGTAGTATTACAAGTGATATAATAAATATATGAGAATAATACTTTTCATCATTGTCGTTATTATAATAGCAGGCAGTTTTGTTATTGCTCTAAATTCTCCAACTGAAATTGTTATTGATGAAGAAGAAACAATTATAAATAATGAAGAATTATCTATGGACACATTAAAACTTACAAGCTCGTCTTTTAAGCACAATGGAGAAATCCCACCAAAGTACACTTGTGACGGAGAAGGGGTCAGTCCCGCACTTTTTATAAGCGAAGTTGACCCAAATGCAAAGTCACTTGTCTTGATAATGGATGATCCTGATGCTCCCACCGGAACATGGGATCATTGGATAAAATTCAATATTTCAACTTCAACAACCGAAATAAAAGAAGGGGAAGAGCCAGATGGAGTCTCGGGTGTTGGCACATCAGGGAACAGAGATTATCATGGCCCATGCCCTCCGGATAGACAGCACAGATACTTCTTTAAACTTTTCTCACTTGATACGGAGCTAGAACTCCCAGAAGGTGCGACAAAAAAGCAAGTAGAAGAAGCGATGGAAGGGCACATACTTCAAGAAACAAAATTAATTGGGCTATACGAGAGAAATCAGTAAAATGTATATAAAAGTTAAGGTAACACCTGATGCAAAAAAGGAGGAATTAAAGCAGAAACAGGAAGATTTATTTGAAATTAGTGTCAGGCAAAAGGCAAAGCAAAACATGGCGAATGAGCGTGTCAGAGAGCTTATTGCTCGTCACTACGGTATAATAAAGACAGATGTAAGAATTATAAGCGGGCACAGAAGCCCTAGTAAGATTATTAGTGTTGATAATGATTAAATAACAATCACTATGGATACAAGAAAAAATGTAAAGACAACGAACATTGAACTTACACCAGAAATTTCGGATTATTTAGATAAAAGATTACAGTCCATTGAAAAATTAATTGACCGGCAAGACACAAGCGCGATGTTTGATGTTGAGATAGGCAAGACGACAGAACATCACCAAAGCGGAAATATCTTCAGAGCAGAAATCAATCTTCATGTTGCTGGAAAGCAGATGCGCGCATCGGCGGAAGAGGCAACGCTTTTCAATGCAATTGATAAAGTTGAAAAAGAAACAATGAAAGAACTCCGCAGGTTCAAAGGAAGGCAGAGACGCCTTTTGAGAAAAGGTGGAATCGCAATGAAGGCATTTATGAATACGCTCGGCACTGGAGGCGCTCGTATTAGAGACTTTGCTCGCAGGCGGAGGAAATAATTATCCTCTTAAGAAATCTTCATAATCCATCTCCTTTTTTCCTTCTGGGATTACTTTATTTATTTTAAGTGTGTCGTTTTCTAAATCAGCGTCAGTTATTTTGACGCGTATTTTTTTGCCTTGTTTGTCAGCAAAAAAATACGCGCCTGGCCACTTATCAAATGCACGAATTTTAAGCAAATTCTGATAAGGGTTGCCATCAAGCTCTATAAGTCCATCTTCTTTCTTAATCTTTTTGGTGAATGTCGCCTTGTTTTCATCTTGAGCTTCTGGTTTTATTTTACCTGCGACCCACTCTGGAAGTATCTCAATGAGGAGTTTAGTACCTTCTTGGAGGAGAAGCTCTTCAAGCTCGCCTGCATACGGTGGCCATGGTTCAGGCTCAATGCTTGCTTGTGCAACAACAGGCCCGCTATCTAGTCCTTCATCAAGTAATATTATTGTCACTCCAGTTTTTTTCTCATCTTCAAGTATTGCAGAGACAATAGGAGACGGTCCGCGTAGCTTTGGTAAAAGGGAAGGATGAACATTAAGAGTTCCGTGTTTTGGAAGAGCAAGAAATTCATTTGAAAGTAATTTCCCATATGAGGCGACCACAAACAGATCAAAAGCACCTTCACGCAAAAGCTCAAGTAAAGTTTCGTCAAGCTTTTCAGATTGTACAAAATTAACATTATTTTTTTCTGCCCATACTTTTGCAAGAGGCGGTGAAAGGACAAGCTTTCTACCTTTTGGTTTATCGGGAGTTGTTATGACCAAGCTTGGAGCAAGTCCTACATTCTTTAGCTCCTCAAGTGCTATCACAGCACCTTGAGAAGTTCCAAAAAATGCAATTTTAAGTTTATACTTGCGTGTCATGGATGTTTTCTGCTTTATCTATAAATAAAACTCCGTTCAAGTGGTCAATCTCGTGCTGGAAGATTTTTGCTAAAAGTCCGCTTCCACCACGCTCAAAAATTTTTCCATTTTCATCAAACGCTCGGACGGTCGTTTTCTTAGCGCGCTTTGTGGTTCCGTATTTACCACGCACAGAAAGACATCCTTCTTCGTGCTCCTCATTTTCTTTTGAGAGCTTTGTGATTTCTGGGTTTATAAATACAAGATCTGAAAGCGGTGAAGAAACTTCTTCATTGATATTTCCCCCTAAGTCAAATAATTTACCTGACACGATAAAAATGCGGAGCGGTACTCCGATTTGTGGCGCTGCTATAGCAACTCCGTCCTTCTCCTTTTCAAGCGCTTCTGACATATCTGATAGAAGCCTCTTGATTTTAGGAGATACAATATCGCCAGTAGGCACCTCTTTAGCTGTATCTCTTAAAACAGTGCTTCCTTCTTGTATTATTTTCTTCATTTTTCAATAGTATATGAAAATCACTAATAAAAAAAGCCCCCGCCGAGGCTACGCAAAATATAAAAACGGGGGCTCATATGGCGGTCGAAAGGAGATAAGCCCGCCAACAACAATAGTATAACATTTTTAAAAAACCCCCGCCATACGAAGGGTGAATAAGCGGGGGTCTTGCCGAAGGCCAGAAAGGAGAACAAAAGAGACCTATCGACAACACTATTTTAATTATAACAAACTTTCAGGGTCAACATCAATTGCGAAATATGCCGGCATAGAGCGTAAGATCTCAAGAAGTTCTTTGTCGGGCCACTTTTCCCTCGGAACTCTCAAAAGTCCATGCATTGCATACTTTCCTCCAGCGACTTTTATTGAAGAAGGGTATATCTGAACATCATATTTTTTCAAAAGCTTTTCTATGTATTTCATTTCCTTTGTAATTCTTTCATTTTCACCAACTACTGTTATTTTGATAAAGATGCTATATGGAGGGTATCCAAACTGTTTTCTTTTTTTCACTTCTTCTTTATAAAAATCAACAAGGTTTCCTTTTTCCACATAATCAAAAACTTTTTGGTCAGGTTTTCTTGTTTGTATCAGAAGTTCTTTTTCTGTAATTTCTTTTATCTTCAAGAGAAGTGACAGTACTTTCTCCGACATTCTCCATTCAGGAAGTGAGAACAATGAGTCCATTGTCGCAACTGCGCTGTATCTGACAGGTCTGTCCAGATAAAAAAGTGCCATCTCTGTTCCAAGCAATATACTTCCTTTTGTAGAATAGAATTTCTCTGCGATTTCCTTTGCTTTTTTGTGTGTTTCCGCAGTGTCTTTGTCTATTACGAAAATTTGTGTTTGGGGAAAACTTTGTCTAAGTGTTTTCTCTACAAGCTGTATTCCGATACCTAATGTTTCAAGTTTCCAGCTTGCACAACTCTTGCACCGCTCATTTGCACTACGTGCAGCACCGCATGCACGACAGATAAAACGATTACCTTTCGTGGTTGAATAAAGTACAACCGGCGCTTCGCACTCGTGACACAATACAGCATTGCCACAGTCACGGCATACTGTAGAGGGGGAGAGCCCGCGCCTTACGGTGAAAATAAACATATTTTTCTCTCTTTCTATCGTATCTAAGGCAAGTTTTTTCAACTCAGTGCTTATTATTTCAAAGTGACCTGCCTTTTGATGCTTTATATCTTTCATGTCAATGAGCGTCTGTCGAGCTCCTCTTATGGTACGCAGTTTTGGAGGGGAGAGTTCATCAAGTTCTCCCTCCTTATATCTCCACATTGTCTCAACTTTAAGTGGCAGATCGCCGAAGATAATTTTCGCTCTCATCTCCTTTGCGAAAAACTCAGCAAATATTCTCATATCTATAAAAGGACGTACGAATTGTTTGTAGCTCCTAGAATTTTCTCGTTCCACGATAAAAGTTGCTATATCACTTCTTGGTATGGAGAGGAATATTCCAGTTGCTATTATAAGAACGGGGTGCTTGGACTTGATGGCATTTTTCCACCGCGTGAGCATCTCTTTTTTTGTTAAACTTCCATACAAGACATACGTATATTGGTCTATTCCTTTTTTAAGGAGTTCTTGCGCTTTCTCGGCATCTTGCATTGTGGGTACCAGAAGAAACACGGAAGAGTTGCGTGCAAATCCTTCACGCACAAGAGATTTATAACTTACAAAGCGGTCAGCTATTTCGGATTGTAATATAAGCTTTTCAGAATTTGACTTAATTTTAGAATACTCTTTTATTTCAGGTACTTTAGTTTTTTCTATTTCATCCAAAACTATGCTTGGCACTGTAGCTTTAAGCATAGCACCGGTTGTTGTCGCGAAATGCTCTGCCGCGCGTTGCGCGGCAGAGATAAATTCCGGCAAAAAAAGCATTTTTGCCATATTTCCATCAATCTTCCTCAAAGCAAAACTCGCACTTCTTAACTTTGCTTTTAAGTCGCCAACATCTTTTGAGGAGAGTACAATTCCCGGAACCATCTTTTTCCGCAGTGGCACAGACACAACAGACCCTTCTTTAATTGGATTAGCGCTATAGTAGGTAAGTGTTTCTTTACTCACACCCTTGGATATTGGGATGACATTAATAAGCTGCATCCTATATAGCATATCAGAGAGTCGCAAATAAGTCATAAATTGTAAAAAGCAAGAAAAACAAGTACAATTGGCAGATGTTGAAGGACAAATTTCTCATTAAAGGGCTTGCTGGCAAGAAGAAGCTAAAGGGCAAAATCGCTGTTGCAGGAGCGAAAAACGCAGTACTTCCAGCACTTGCATCGTCTATTTTATTTAAAGATAAGTTCTGTATCTCAAATGCACCAGAGATAAGCGACGCAAAATACATGATAGAACTTCTTGAAAATTTAGGCGCTGAAACATCAAAAAAATTAAAAAAAACACTCTGCATAGAAACAAAAAATATTAATAGGTCAGAGATTAATGTAGATATCTCAAACAAACTTCGTGCTTCAATAATCCTAACAGGACCACTTTTGGCGCGATTTGGAGAAGTTTCATTTAGCCATCCCGGTGGATGCATCATCGGCAAAAGACCAGTTAATATTTTTCTTGATGGGTATAGAAAAATGGGGGCGAAAGTAACGGAGAAAAATGGGAAATATCATATAAAAATTAAAGCAGAAAAACTAGAAGGCGCAAAGATTTTCTTAAAAAAAGTAAGTGTTACAGGGACAGAAACACTAATGCTCGCAGGGGTTCTTGCAAAGGGCAAAACTATACTTGAGAATTCTGCGATGGAGCCAGAGATAAAACATTTAGCGGAGTTCTTAAATTCTTGTGGCGCAAAAATAAAAGGTGCAGGAACCCCAATCATTGAAATTACAGGAGGAGGACTCTTGTCAACAAAAGGAAAAGTTTACAAGACATTACCAGACAGGATTGAAACCGGAAGTTTTCTTATACTGGGAGCATTGTCGGCGGATAATTTAGAAATTACAAACTGCATTCCGGAGCATATAGATTCTTTAATTGAACTGTTAAGGCAATCTGGTATTTCTATAAACACACAGAAAAATAAAATTCATATAAAAAGAAACGCTAAAGTTAAAAACAATGTTTTAAATAGTATAGAAGTACGAACACATGAATATCCGGGATTTGCTACAGATCTTCAGGCGCCGATGTGTGTATTTTTGACACAGACAACAGGTGAAAGTAAAGTACACGAGACGATTTTTGAAGGTCGGCTTAATCATACTAATGATCTTATAAAAATGGGCGCTGACATAACCATGTGGAATCCCCATCAAGTTACAGTTAAAGGCCCGACAGTGCTACGCGGGAAAGAACTTGAGGGTCCAGATCTGCGGGCAGGGCTTGCATATGTGATTGCGGCAATCATTGCAAAAGGGGACTCAGTAGTGAATAATGTACACTACATTGACCGAGGATATGAAAAGATTGAAGAGAGATTGAGGGACATAGGAGTAGATATAAAAAGAGTAAATCAATAAATTAAAATGTCATTTTTCAATCCAAAATTAGGAATAGATCTGGGTACTACATATACACTTGTATATATGCCCGGCAAAGGAGTAGTTCTAAACGAACCTTCTGTAGTTGCAGTGTCTGAACAAGACAATAAAATCTTGGCAGTTGGGAATGACGCGAAAGAAATGATAGGAAGAACTCCCGAGAGTATAATCGCATATCGTCCGATGAAAGATGGAGTTATCGCTGACTACAGAGTGACAGAGGCGATGCTTCGCTACTATATGAGAAAAGCGCTCGGCAAATGGAATTTTTTCAAGCCAGAAGTTATGGTCTCTGTTCCAGCTGGAGTTACCTCAACTGAGAAGCGTGCGGTTATTGAGGCGACGATGAAAGCCGGAGCAAAAAGCGTTTATGTAGTTAAAGAGCCGATACTTGCTGCCATCGGCGCTGGTATTCCGATACACGAAGCGCGTGGACATATGATAGTTGATAGTGGAGGTGGGACCATTGATGTTGCAGTGATTTCTCTCGGCGGGATTGTCGCATCAACTTCAGTAAAATGCGCGGGCAACAGGATAGATAGAGCAATTGCAGATTACATAAAAAGAACTTTTAACTTAGCAATTGGAGACAAGACATCGGAGGATATTAAAATTAGGATTGGCTCGGCGGTAATAGTGGACGAAGATATGACGATGATTATTAAAGGCAGAGATTTCTTGACAGGACTTCCACGCTCTGCTGAGGTCAAGACAAATGAAGTTGTAAAAGCAATCGGGCGGGAACTGCGAGAGATGATAAAAGCTATTAAGACGGTTCTTCAAGAAACCCCACCAGAGCTTTCAGCGGATATCATAGACCGCGGGATTATAACAACGGGCGGTACGTCACAACTTCGTAATTTCCCAGACCTTGTATTTAAGAGAACAGGGGTAAAAGCGGTTTTGGCAGATGAGGCGGCGTTTTGCGTTGCCAAAGGCACTGGCATTGCCCTTGATCATTTGGATATTTACAAAAAAAGCATACTTGCAAAGCGATAAAAAGATGAAGAATACACCATTTCAAAATTATCTATTAAACTTAGAAAAAGCAGTTTCTGTGCTAGGACTTTCAAAAGAAGAGTCAAATATTTTGCGTGAACCAGAAAATATAATAGAGAAAAAAATTAAAGTAGAGCTTGAAGAAGAAGGAAGTAAAGAACTTAATGCATATCGTGTGCAGTTTAACAATGCACGCGGACCATATAAAGGAGGTATTCGTTTCCATCAGGACGCAGATATAAATGAAGTAAAAGCACTCGCTGCTGTTATGGCTATTAAATGTGCTGTAGCAGACATACCATTTGGTGGAGCAAAAGGTGGCGTGCAGTTTAATCCAAAACATATGAGTAAAAGAGATATTGAAAAAGTCTCGCGTGCATTTGCAAATGCTTTTGCAGATGACATAGGGGTGGATAAAGATATTCCAGCACCAGATGTATATACAAATTCGAGTGTTATGGCTATTATGTTGGACGAATATGAAAAAATAGTGAATAAAAGCGAACCAGGAGTGATAACAGGTAAGCCAATAGAACTCGGTGGAAGCTTAGGAAGAGAAAATGCCACAGCGCAGGGTGGAGCATACGTACTTCAGGAATTCATAGACACTATTCATCCAAAGAAGAAAGATTTGACCGTTGCTGTGCAAGGATTTGGAAATGCGGGAAGCAATATTGCAAAAATACTTCACTATATGGGTTACACTATAGTCGCTGTGGCTGATAGTAAAGGTGGTGTGTATAGTAGTAATGGTATTGATCCCGAGCATGCAGTCAAGGTAAAGCATGAAAAGGACGATCTTACGCATATGTACTGTGAGGGTACAGTTTGTGATTTGGAAAAACTTGAACGCGATGGAGCAAAAATAATAAAAAATGAAGATGTCATAACGTGTGAATGTGACATTCTTATACCAGCAGCGCTTGATGAACAGATACACAAAGATAATGCAAAAGATGTAAAAGCAAAAGTTATTCTTGAGCTTGCAAACGGCCCTACAACACCAGAGGCAGATGAAATTCTCAAAGAAAAAGGTATTACAATAATTCCCGATATTCTTGCAAATGCAGGAGGAGTAACGGCATCATATTTTGAGTGGACACAGAACAGAAATGGTTTTTACTGGAGCGAAGAAGAGGTGCAGAAGAAACTAAAGCCGATTATGATAAAGGCGTTTACAGATATTTGGAAAATGTCAAAAGAAAAAAACATTCCACTTCGTGACACTGCATTTGCACTTGGAGTAGACAGGATAATTCAAGCAACGCGCCATCGTGGCAGGGTATGAGAAAGATGTATAAATACACAATCGGCATAGACGAAGCAGGTAGGGGCCCTCTTGCAGGGCCTGTTGCCGTTGGTGTTGTTCTTATGTCCGCAAATTTTAACAAAAAACTTTTCAGTAGTGTTCGAGATTCAAAACAGCTTACAAAAATTGGGCGAGAAAAATGGTTTGAGAAAATAAAAGAAAACAAGAACATACGATATATCGTATGTTTTACAGACGCAGGACAGATTGATAAATTTGGCATCGTGAGTGCTATAAAGAAAGCAATGAATAGAGCTCTGAAGAAATTTGAAGTTGCTCCCAACAAATGTAAGGTACTTCTAGATGGCACACTTAAAGCGCCAAAGGAATTTAAAAATCAAAAAACGATAATAAAAGGAGACGAGAAAGAGCTTGTAATCTCACTTGCTTCAATTGCTGCTAAAGTTGAGAGAGATAAAAAAATGATAAATTTCTCTAAAAAATACCCAAAATATAATTTTGAAAAGCATAAAGGATACGGCACAAAAGAGCATTACAAAAAAATCAAAAAACATGGAATTTGTGATATTCACAGGAGAAGCTTTGTTAATTTGCTAAAAAAGCAATAATTTGATACATTATTCTCTATGTCAGTACGAATGAGACATACAAGCGGGCACACGGGAAATAGACGCTCACACCACGCGCTCAAAGAGCCGCGACTCTCGACGTGTCCTGACTGCAAGGCGCCTACAAAGAGGCATACTGTATGTAATGCATGCGGAAGATATAGAGGCAGAGTTGTTATTGATATGGCGGCAAAACTTGAGAAAAAACATGCAAAAGAAAAAGCAAAAAACAAAGACAGAACCGAAGAGGCAACGGAGGAGCCGGAAGTAGTGGAAGACAAACCACTTGATGCAGCAGAATTGTCAAAGAAATAAAAAGTTATCTACAATAAGGTCTTTATCTTATTGATATCTGATGGTATAAAGGATAAATAATGTCCAATAGGCACCTTTCAAGATCAATAGTTCTTCAGACACTATTTGAATTAGATTTCAACGGGCTTATTGGTGTAGGAAAAAAAATAAAAGAGACTGAGGCGACTCTCACTAGAGTCGCTAAAGAATTTGCTCCCGGTATGGGAGATTTTTCATTTGTAAAAGAGCTTTTAGATAATCTTATTAAAAAACAGAAGGATATTGATAAAATTATAGAAAAAGCTGCTCCTGAATGGCCGATTGACAAAATATCAGTTGTTGACAGAAATATACTCCGAATAGGTCTTTATGAGCTTTTGTTTGCCGATAGAAAAGAAGTTCCTGCGAAAGTTGCTATAAATGAAGCGATTGAGCTTGCAAAGACATTTGGCGGGGAATCAAGTGGTAGGTTTATAAACGGAGTGCTAGGAGCAGTGTACAAAGAAATAGGCGAACCCGGCAAAGACGAGGTTTCAAAAAAGAAGACGAAGAAACCAATTGAGGATACTCCATATGAAAAGATGCCTATCAAACGACTTGGTGGATGTGTCATATATGCAAAAGATAAAAAAGATATATACCTTGCACTTGTCCACGATGTGTTTGGGCGTTGGACGCTCTCAAAGGGAGGGATAAAAGAAAAAGAAGATAAAGAAAAGGGGACGATGCGGAAGATAAAAGAAGAGCTTGGAATTAGTGTAAAAATAAAAGAAAAACTTGGAGAAAATGAATATGTGGCTTCTGATCCAGAAGAGGGTAAGATAAGAAAACAAGTTACATACTTTTTGGCAGAGTCAAAATTTGAGGATTTGAAACTGGAAAATAAAGGCGGGCTTGATGACGCAAAATGGTTCAAACTTGGAGACATTGTAGACCTAAATTTTTATGATGATATACTTCCTATCGTGACAAAGGCGATTAATATACTACTAAAGAAATAAATTATGGATTTTCCACAATTTGAAAACAAAACAGGTATCACTTTTAAAGACAAAAACTTGCTGAAGCAGGCGTTTCTTCATCGTTCATACTTAAACGAAAACAAGGGACTTAAAATGGACCACAACGAACGGCTTGAGTTCTTGGGAGATGCAGTGCTTGAACTTGTAGTTACGGAGTATCTCTACAGCAAATATCCTAAAAAACCGGAAGGAGACTTAACTTCATACAGAGCCGCGCTTGTGAACACCTCCACCTTATCTGCCGTTGCGACAGAGCTTTCTATGAATGACTACCTTCTTCTCTCAAAAGGGGAGGCGAAAGATACAGGACGAGCAAGGCAGTACATCTTAGCTAACACTTTTGAGTCATTTGTTGGTGCGCTTTATCTTGATCAAGGATATGAACAGGCCAAAGATTTCATTGCCCAAAATCTTTTTCCTCTAACAGATGAGATAGTAGAGAAGGGTCTTTGGCAGGATGCTAAGAGTCGTCTTCAGGAGATTGCGCAAGAGAAGGAGAATACTACACCTCAATATAAAACTGTTCAGGAAATAGGTCCTGACCATGAGAAGAATTTCATCGTCGGAGTATATCTTAGTGATATGGAGATTGCGAAAGGTGAAGGTAAATCAAAGCAGGAAGCAGAGCAGGAAGCGGCACAAAAAGCACTTGAAGCAAGAAATTGGAGTTAAAAACCATTTGGCGCGAGGTATTAAAATGGATTGAGCCAATATAATAAAAAAGGAGGAACTGATTCAGTTCCTCCCGTCAATAGGCTCGTTATGGCTTGTCGCCAAAGTCGACAAAGTATTCCGTCAACCCTTCTGCATGATTTTGAACAATATCTCGTTTTGCAATCATCTTTTTTATTTCATCAGGAGAAAAGGTTTCAACCCTCTCAATTTCTTTTTTTGGTTTTAATGCACCACTATAATAATCTGCTTTAAATACAACAAAATCATGACTGTCGAGATGTTTTATAAATAATACATCTTTCTCAGTTGGTTCATAAATAATTACATCTACTTCATCGGAAATTTCTCTCATAACTGTTCTCTCCGGAGAATGATTGTCCATTGCTTTTGGTCTTCCACCAGGCAACTTCCAAAGTTTTTTCTCGGACTCTTCTTTTTCTTGAATAAGGGGGATTTTACCATCTTGATAATCTGAAATTATTCCAAATACCGCATAATCTCTTCCTATATTTGTTAGAGTTTCTGCATTGTTCAAAATATACCTACCTTTCTCTTAAAAAATTAGAATATTTTCTATTCAATTTTCAATAATACAATTATATCTGTAGTCTGACATATATAATTATATATGTCAATACTCCTGTAATATACAAGAATCCATGACGGTTTTTTTATTTTTATAAAATTGTATAATAACTAAATGTATCTCAAATCCTTAGAACTTTCTGGTTTCAAATCATTTGCTAAAAAAAGTATCTTTGATTTTACATCAGATATCTCAGGCATTGTAGGGCCAAACGGCTCGGGTAAATCAAATGTTGCCGAGGCTTTTAGTTTTGCGCTTGGCGAACAGTCAATCAAATCTCTTCGCGGCAAGCGCGGAGAAGATCTTATATTTAACGGCTCAAAGGCAATACCGAGATCAAACAGGGCATCTGTTAAGGTTGTTTTTGATAACTCTAAAAAGTTTTTAGATATTGATTTTGATGAAGTTGTAGTTGAACGCTCCGTTCATCGCGACGGCATTAACCAGTATTTTATAAACAGCTCACAAGTCCGTCTTCGCGACATTGCAGAACTTCTGGCAAGTGCAAACATCGGCTCATCAGGGCATCACATCATTTCACAAGGCGAGGCGGACAGGATTCTAAATGCAAACATAAAAGAGAGAAAAGAGATGATAGAAGATGCGTTAGGACTTAAAGTATTTCAATATAAAAAACAAGAAAGTGCGCGAAAGCTTGAAAAGACAGAAGAGAATATTGCGCAAGTTGAGTCCTTACGAAAAGAGATTGCGCCGCATATTAAGTTTCTGAAAAAACAAGTTGATAAGATTGAAAAATCAATCGCAATGCGAGACGAACTCAAAGAGCTTTCACTTGAGTATCTAAAAAGAGAGTCAGAGTATATTTCGTATAATGAAAACAAAATAAAAAAAGAAAGACATACTCCCCAAGAAGAACTTAATATTCTTGAAAATAAACTCCAGAAAGCAAAAGAGATTCTATTAAAATCCGAAAAAAGCGATGAGAAAAGTGAAGAATTGATTGAAATTGAGAAAGGCTTGACCAGTATTCGCTCTGAAAAAGATGCAGTTATGCGTGATTTAGGGCGTATTGAAGGGCAGATTGCATATGAGGAAAGAAGAATTGAGAAAGAGAAAAGAGAACAAAAAGAACTTGAAAATCGTACAGTAAATTTCAATGAACTAAATGAAATTGCGCAGAAAGTATATAACCAGATTGATGAAGCGAAAGAACAGGATGATTTAAGTGAAGTGAAGAGTACACTTGAGAGAGTTGGTTCTATAATAAAAGATTTTATTTCAACAACATTTTCAAGAGAAAAGGACACTCGAGTAGATGAAAACGAACTTAAAAACTTGAAAAGCAAAAAAAGTGAACTGGACGAGAAATTATCAGATATATCCCAAAACGAATCTTCATATAACAAAAAATATTCTGCTTTAAAAAAGGAGATAGAGAAAGACAAAGATGACAGCAGAGATGCGGAGAGAGAGGTTTTCGCAATAATGTCACGCCAGAGTGAATTGAGGGGGGTCTTAGGGAAGATTGAGAGTACAGAGAGTGCGATTTCCCATGCGAAAGAGGATTTTGAAAGAGAGCTTCAAGAAGTCGCCATACTTGTAGGGAGAGCGGTCCTTGATTATGAAAACCATGACTTAGGTGTAGACACTGAAGAAATTGCAAACGAAGAAAGAAGTATACAGGAAGAGCGAAGACGAAAGATTGAGAAAATTAAAATACGACTTGAAGAATTTGGTGGTGGCTCTGGTGAGGAAACAATGAAAGAATATAAAGAAGCGGCAGAACGGGACGAATTCTTGGGGTGTGAGATTGCGGACTTGGAAAAATCTGCGGAGTCTCTCAAAGATTTGATAAAGGATTTAGAAGAAAAACTAAGCACGCAGTTTAAAAGTGGGATAGAGAAAATAAATAGAGAATTCCAAAACTTCTTCTCACTTATGTTTGGCGGTGGAGACGCATCTCTCTCTGTAATAAAAGAAAAAAAGAGAAAGAAGCTAGATACAGATCTTACTGTTATAGAAGGAGAGCTTGATATGGGAGAGGAGGAAGGAGAAGAGGGAATTGATATCTCTGTGAGCTTGCCTCACAAAAGAATCAAAGGACTCGTGATGCTCTCTGGAGGGGAGCGAGCTTTGACATCCATCGCACTTTTGTTTGCAATGTCGCAGGTGAACCCCCCGCCGTTTTTGGTGCTTGACGAGACAGATGCTGCGCTTGATGAGGCGAACTCAAAACGCTATGGTGATATGATAGAGACTCTCTCTAAATACTCACAACTTATATTAATAACGCACAATCGCGAGACTATGGGTAGAGCTGGCATACTCTATGGTGTCACAATGGGGGCAGATGGCATCTCCAAACTCCTTTCTGTGAAGTTTGAAGAGGCACTTCAGATAGCTAAATAATTGACAGTAGCCAATGAATTTGATATTAATTAGAGAGTTTAATTATAAAAAGTTTCGTTTCACAAATTAGAGAAAGGAGAGTTTGTTTTGGAATCAATAAAAGTATGTCCTGAATGCCGCAAACGAATTATACCAGCTAGATGGATGAATTGGAGAGAGGTCGGGAAAGATTTTATTCAAAAGTATATTGAGCCATTTTTGAAAGGTGTACCTGGTAGTGAAAAGATGGGAGATTATTCTTTTGAAAAAAAAGTATGTACAGAATGTGTAGAACAGGGGTCTGCTTAGCCCCTGTTTTTTTGTGTATTTTTAAGCTAATATAATATAAATGAACAAACAGATAAAAGGACATCTACATCCGATGACACAGATGATAAATGAGATAAACTCTATTTTCTTTGATATGGGTTTTGAGATTGCCGATGGCCCTGAAATGGAGTCTGAACACTATAACTTTGATGCTTTAAATATACCTGAAAACCACCCAGCAAGAGGTATGCAAGATACTTTTTGGGTAAAAGATAAAAAGAGTACTGTAATGCGTACTCATACCTCCAATGTACAGATTCGCTATATGCAGAACAATAAACCACCTTTAAGGATTATTGCTCCGGGTAAGGTTTTTCGTAATGAAGCTACTGATTCAACGCACGAGGCGCAGTTTTATCAGGTGGAAGCATTTATGGTTGACGAGACCACCACACTTGGAACTCTAAAAGGGGTTATAAAAATTTTTCTTGAGAAATTTTTTAATAAAGATATAGATATACGATTTAGACCAAGCTATTTTCCATTTGTTGAACCAGGTATTGAAGTGGATATGTCGTGTTTCAAATGCGAAGGTAAAGGATGTTCAATCTGCAAGAACACAGGCTGGATAGAAGTGCTTGGGGCGGGTATGGTTCATCCAAATGTTTTGGACGGAGTTGGGATTGATTCAAAAAAATATCAGGGGTTTGCGTTCGGCGTTGGCATCGATCGTCTTGGAATGCTTAAGTATGGGATTGACGATGTAAGATTGCTTTATCAGGGGGATTTAAGATTTGTAAATCAGTTTTAAATATGGAAGTAAGCTACAAAAAACTACAAAAATATTTTAGTGATAAGTTACCGGAGCCGAGTAAAATTGTCGAACTTTTGACTTTTCACTCATATGAAGTTGAGAATGTTGAAGAAAAAGATGGAGATAGTATCTTTGATATCGATGTGCTTCCTAATCGTCAAGGAGATTCATCAGATGAGAATGGTGTTGCAAATGAGATTTCTGCGATCTTAGATATCCCGCTTAAGAAAGAGCTTCCAAAGAAAGAAAGTACTTTGAAGATAAGTGTTTCAGCAGAAGAAATAAATAAGCTTTTGGGCTCTCAAATACCTGCAAAAGAGATTGAAAGTATATTTAAGCGGTTGGGATTTGAGTATGAAGTAAAGGAAGAGGAATTTAATGTAGCAGTTCCATCCAACCGTACGGACCTAAAAGTAAAAGCAGACATAGTAGAGGAAGTTGGAAGAATCTATGGATATGAAGATATTGAAGCAGTTTTGCCAGATAAGGGAGATACAACGCCAAAGATAAATAAGAAATTTTATTATACAAACAAAATCAAGAATTTTTTGATAGAAGAGGGATTTTCTGAAATCTACACATATACTTTTAGAAATAGTGGGGAAGTGGAGATGATAAAACCATTTGCAGCTGATAAGAACTTTTTAAGGAAGGATCTTTTTTATGGTTTGAATTCTGCAGAACAGCGAAATATTAAAAATCTGCCGTTATTAGAAGGAGACAAAATAAAGATATTTGAAATAGGAAATGTATTTACTAAAGATGAAGAGCATACATCTTTAGGAATAGTGCATTCAGGTGGTTTAGGAAAAGTAGAAGAAGTTGTAAATAAATTATCAGAAACTTTAAGTGTTAAAGTTGAAGGTAAAAAAGACCTAAACATTTTTGAAACTAATTTTGATGAGCTTTTAGAGAAACTTCCTGAACCACCAAGTTCATATGAGCAATTAGAAAAAGCAAAAAATGTAATGTTCAGTTCAATATCTGCATATCCATTTGTACTTAGAGATATTGCAGTTTGGGTACCGAAAGAAAAATCTAGTGATGATGTATTAAATATAATTAAAAAAGAAGCCGGAGAACTTCTTGTAAATACAAAACTATTTGATGAGTTCGAAAAAGACGATAGGATATCTTATGCGTTTAATTTAGTATTCCAGTCGCTAGATATGACACTCTCTGATGATGAGGTAAATAAAGTCATGGACGAGGTCACAAAAACTCTTGAAAAAGAGGGCAATTGGCAGGTTAGATAATATCCACAAAATTTGGAAAATCCCTTGAATTTTAAGGGATTTTTTGCTATAATTTTGGTATTAGGAGGGTGTAAAGCTCGTCATTTTATGGCTAAAAAAGAGGCTAAAAAAGAAGTTAAACAGTCTTCAAAGGGACATCACTACAATGCCGAGGATATTACCGTTCTAGAGGGCCTAGAACCCGTCAGAAAGCGTCCTGGGATGTATATCGGCACTACTGGTGTTGAAGGACTTCACCATCTCATATGGGAGGTTTTTGACAATGCTCGTGATGAAGCGATGGGTGGATTTGCAGATAATGTAGAAGTTGCCCTTTTGCCAAATAACAGAGTAAGAGTCGTAGATAACGGACGTGGTATTCCAGTAGACAAGCACAAGCAGACAAAGGTATCTGCGCTTGAAACAATTATGACGACACTTCATGCCGGAGGTAAATTCGGAGGTGAGGGGTACAAAGTTTCTGGTGGTCTTCACGGAGTTGGTGTGTCTGTTGTCAATGCGCTTTCAATTTATGCAAAAGCTGAAGTTCATCGTGACGAAGGTGCATATGTGCAGGAATACAAACAAGGTAAAAAGAAAGCAGGTGTTAAAAAGGCGGGGACATCAAAACAAACAGGAACCATCATAACTTTTGAAGCAGACCCTAGTGTTTTCAAAGAAATCAAATATGATTGGGGTAAAATCACTGCGCATCTTCGTCAGCAGGCATACTTGGTAAAGGGGATGCGAATCACAATTATTGATGCAAGAGAGACAGAAGAGAAAATTGATGAAAGTAAATTTTATCTCAAGGAACTTGCGCTTGATGTTCCAACAATGTCATTTTATTTTGAAGGTGGACTACTTTCGCTTGTTAAATTTTATAATCAGCATCAGAAACCGATTCATAAGAATATTTTTTATGTAGAAAAGGAGGAAGATGGTGTTGATGTAGAAATCTCTCTTCAATATGTTGATGACATATCAGCGCGAATATCTGCTTTTGCAAACAATACTTATAATGCAGAAGGAGGAATGCATATAACTGGTTTCAAAACTGCCTTAACTAGAACTATAAATAATTACGCTCGTAAAAATAATCTCATAAAAGGCGCAGAGGATAATTTTACAGGAGATGATGTGCTAGAAGGGATTACAGCAGTTGTTTCTATAAAGATGCAGGAGATTCAGTTTGAAGGGCAGACAAAAGGTAAACTTGGAAGTGTGGAGGCGCGTGGGGCAGTGGATGCTGTATTTGCAGAGAGTTTTGGCGCCTTTTTGGAGGAGCATCCAGATGACGCCAAATCTATGATAGGGAAGGTTACTCTCGCTCTTAAAGCAAGAAAAGCCGCAAAAGCTGCAAAAGACAGCGTCCTTCGCAAAGGTGCGCTTGAAGGGATGACGCTTCCTGGCAAGCTTGCTGATTGTCAGAGTAGGAATGCGGAAGAATCAGAAATATTTATCGTAGAGGGGGATTCCGCTGGCGGTTCCAGCAAACAGGGAAGAGACAGACGGACACAGGCGATACTTCCGCTTCGCGGTAAAATCCTTAATGTAGAACGGGCGCGACTTGATAAAATGCTTGCATCTGCAGAAATCAAAGCGCTTATTGTAGCAATGGGAACTGCAATTGGGGATGTGTTTGATATTTCAAAGATTCGTTATCACAAGATAATTATCGCAACCGATGCCGATGTTGATGGTGCACACATAAGGACACTTCTTTTGACACTTTTCTATAGACACTTCAAACCAATTATTGAAACAGGGTATCTTTATATTGCGCAACCGCCACTTTATAAAATAAAAAAAGGAAAAGAAATAATTTATGCATACACAGAAAATGAAAAAATAAAAATACTTGGGAAAGACGCGGAAAAGATAGAAGAAGTAGAGGAAGAAAGCGAGCAAGTTGAGGATACTGAAGAAAAAGAAGAGACAACAGAAACTAAAAAGACACCAAAAATTTCAATCCAACGATACAAAGGTCTTGGAGAGATGAATCCAGAAGAACTTTGGGAGACAACTATGGATCCTGAAAAAAGAGTTCTGAAGCAGGTGACAATAGAGGATGCCAGAGAAGCTGATAAAGTATTTGACACACTTATGGGTACTGATGTAACATCTAGAAAGTCTTTTATCCAGTCAAATGCGAAATTAGCTAATCTAGACGTTTAATTATGACAGAAGAAAAAGAACAAAAACAACCTTATTTAAAACGACTAATATCGTTCTACTTTGCGCCGGTGTGGTATTCATTCCTCACGATTTTATATTTGCTGTTTTTCCTATATTTCACAGTATTTTATTCAGGGCATGTCTTAATTGCGTATAGATTTTTGGCATATACGCTTAAGAACTCGGTTTCTCTTTTAGGGCTTAGTTATTTATTTTGGGGAGTTGCCTTTATAATAACTTTAGTTATACCGTTTTCAATCAGTTTATATGCGATTTTCTTCCTAAATAACTTATGGAACGATGATAGCTATAAATGGGAACAGGACAGAAAAATTCTCGTAACAGCACTTGTTGTTGTTGGTGTCCCTCTTCTTGTCATTTTCTTAGATGTTATTATACGAATAGTTGCAAATCAAGATGTTTTGAGAGAGTTTGTGATAATAAATGGGCTTTTTGTAAAAGGAACACTGATATAACTCATTAGGATTTTTTTGTTATTTCATTTTTGAGTTTTACTATAAGCTCATCAATCTCTAGAGTACCTTGATTTCCTTTGTCTCTGTTTTCTATTGTTACTTTTCTCTCTTCAACTTCCTTGTCGCCGATTACAAGCATGTAAGGGACTTTCTCCATTTTTCCTTGGCGAATTTTCTTGCCGAGTGTTTCATTACTATCATCAAATTCTGTGCGAATATCATTTTCTTTTAATTTTTCAAACACTTCTCCCCCAAATTTCTGATGCGCCTCTCCAATAGGAAGGACTTTGACCTGAACAGGGGAGAGCCAAAGAGGAAATGCTCCCGCAAAATGCTCTATCAATATTGCCATAAACCTTTCATACGATCCTAAGATCGCTCTGTGTATCATAGCAGGCGTTTCGTCTTTACCATCTTTATTTTTATACGTAAGCTCAAATCTCTTTGGCATTGAAAAATCAATCTGAATTGTTGCAAGTTGCCACTCTCTACCAAGAGAGTCTTTAAATACATAATCAAGCTTAGGGCCATAAAGCGCTGCTTCTCCCTCTACTCTTTTTGCTTTTAGATTCAAATCATCAGAGAGTTCTTTAAGCATCTTTTCTGCTTTATCCCAGTCCTTCTCTTCACCAATATATTTATCAAAATTATTAGGGTCTCTCACAGAAAGCGCTACAGAATGTTCTCCATACATACCAAGTCCACTGTAAAACTCTTCTATAATACTTGCTATGTTTTTTACTTCATTTTTTATCTGATCAGTTGTGCAGAAGATGTGTCCGTCATCAACTGTAATAGCTCGCACGCGTGTAAGACCGCCAAGTTCGCCGGGTTTCTCATCTCTATACATCATTGTTGATTCCACATACCTAAGTGGCAAATCACGATAACTTCTCGGCTCTGCTGCGTAAATTTGCGTAGTGTGCGGACAATTAACTGGCTTCATTACAAATTCATCATAATGCCCGACGACTTTCAAAAGCTCTTCGCCGAATTTCTCAGAATGTCCAGATACATCATAAAGTCTTTTTTTGGCAATGTGAGGAACCTCAACTTGCTGTACATCGTATTTTTTACTTATTTTAAGAAGTTCATTATAAAGTTCTGTTCGTATTACAACACCTTTGGGCATAAAAAGCGGAAGTCCAGTGCCGACAAGAGGGGAGAATGTAAAGAGCCCCATTTCCTTTCCGAGTTTTCTGTGGTCTCTCTTTTCTGCTTCCTCTTGCATCTTAAGATATTCATCAAGTTCTTTTTTATTTTCAAACGCTACACCGTAGATGCGAGTGAGCATTTTATTTTTCTCATCTCCCTTCCAATATGCGCCAGCGATTTTAGTAAGTTTGAATGCTTTTGCATCAATTTCATTTGTAGATTTTACGTGCCCGCCTTCGCAAAGGTCAATAAAATCTCCCGATTGGAAGAAGCTTAATTTTTCTCCTTTTTTCGCCAGCTCATCTATTAATTCATCTTTATACGGCTGATTCTTGATGTCAGCATTTTCAAGATGTTTAAACTCAAGGTTTTGCTTTATATAATGCTTTATTTTCTTCTCAAGTTTTGGCAAGTCTTCTATACCAATTGCTTGAGAGAGTTCAAAGTCGTAATAAAATCCGTTTTCTATTGTCGGGCCTATTGCAAGCTTTGCATCCTTATCTTCTTCAAGTATTGCCATAGCGAGCAGATGTGCCAGCGAATGCCGAATATTTTCTAATTTAGAATCTGATTTCCCTGATTTCATAGTGTAATAATATCACATTTTATAATTCTTTCACTGCTTCTGCTATGATACTTATCCCGCCGTTTCTGTCAGAGATTCGTCCCTTTATGGCGACGCATTTTTCTTGCTCCACAAGCGATTTAAATTTTGCGAATACTTCAGGAAAAAACACTGTTTCAACATTGTCACTAAAGTCAGCAATTCGTACAAACGCCATCTGGTCTCCTCTTTTTGTGAGGATTGGCTTTACCTCTTCAACAATTCCAGAGATGACAACTGTCATACCATTTTTCATTGTTTCTTTAGTTTCTTTTATTTCTTTATATTTATTTTTAAATTTATCTTTGTGTTTATCAAGCGGATGTCCAGAGATATAAAGTCCTAAAAGTTCTTTCTCCCAAAACAATTTATCTGTCTGGCTTGCAGGTTCTCCTTTTTCCAGAATCAATTTTGATGCGCCACTTTCTTTTAGCATACCTCCAAAAAGAGAATCTTGATTTTCAGGTGCAGAAGAATGCTCCTTACTATACTCCAGCAAGTGTTCAAGATTTGAAAGTTGTACTCCTCGTTCTCCAAATTCATCAAATGCGCCTGATTTTATAAGCGCTTCAAGTGATTTTTTGTTTAAATTTTTATCCTGTATTCTCTCAAGAAAATCAGCAAGCGATTTAAACTTTCCTCCGCCAGCTGGCGGATGTTCTCTTTCGTTAATTATGTAATCTCCAATTCCTTCGCCAAAATTTTTAATAGAATGAAGTCCAAAACGAATACTATTCTCCACGACAGTGAAGTCCCCAAAACTCTCATTTATATTCGGTGGTAGAACAGGGATATCCATTCTCTTTAGCTCTATAATACTCTCAGATATTTTATCAACATCGCCGGAATCCGCAGTTAAAACAGCCGCCATATATTCCACTGGGAAGTTGGCTTTCATGTAAGCAGTTTGATATGCGACTTTCCCATAACTTGCAGCGTGGGCTTTATTAAAGCCATATGCGGCAAATGGTTCAATCAATTTCCATAATTTCTCCGCTTTTTCTTTCGTAGTACCGTTATCAATAAATCCTTGAATAAGCTTTTCTTTTTCGGCCGCCATAACTTTTGGAATTTTTTTGCCCATTGCTTTTCGTAGTTTATCTGCTTCAAGCCATGAGTAGCCACCGAGCTTTATTGCAATCAGAAGCACATCATCCTGATATGTTATGACTCCATATGAATGGTCAAGAATATCTTCCATTCTTGGGTCAAGATATGTTATGAGTTTTGCATTATGTTTTCTTTCAATATAAGAGGGAATTGACTCCATAGGTCCAGGACGATAAAGAGATACCATGGCGTTGATGTCGTGTATGGTTGTTGGCTTCAGGTCTTTGAGATATCTTGTCATACCAGCTCCGTTTAATTGAAAAATTCCCATTGTCTCGCCACGCGCGAGCATTTCAAATGTTTTTTTATCATCTAGCGGGACATTTTCAATATCTATATCTACATTATGAAATTTCTTTGCGCGTTTAACAACGTCTGCAAGTACAGCAAGATTTTTAAGTCCGAGAAAATCAAATTTCAAAAGTCCAGCATCCTCAACTGAGTGCATATCATACTGAGTTATAACTTTTCCTCCTTTTGGGTCAAGCTGTAGAGGGACAAAGCATGTCAAGTCAATGGGTGCGATTACAACTCCCGCGGCATGTATAGAGATGTGCCGTGCATTACCCTCAATCTTTTTTGCCATATCAATAATCTCTTTTGCACCTTTTTCTTTTTCGTAAAGTGTTTTCAACTCTGGTGTTATATCAAGCGCGCGCTCTATTGTCATCGGAAAACCTTGCGAGCCAAAAGGAATAAGTTTTGCGATTTTATCTCCTATGTTGTATGAGTATCCTAGAGCGCGCGCAATGTCTCTAACTGCGCCACGCGCCATCATTGTTCCAAATGTTCCAATCTGTGCAACTTTGTCCTCACCATATTTACTTTTTGCATATTGGATTATCTCGTCTCTTCTATTGTCGGCAAAATCCATATCAATATCGGGTGGAGAGGGGCGTTCTGGATTTAAAAATCTTTCAAACGGAATTTTGTATTCTATTGGATTTACATTTGTAATGTTTGCAAGATAAGTGACAATAGAGCCTGCAACAGAGCCACGGATTGTCGTTAGAATATTATTTTCATGAGCAAATTTCAATAAATCTCCAACAACAAGAAAGTATGGAGAATATCCTTTGTCTTTAATGATTTTAAGTTCATATTCAATACGACTCTCAACTTCTTTTGTTTTTTTTAGTGCGCGTTTTTTTATTCCAGCGTAAACAAGTTTGTGTAGTTCTTCATCGTATGAATTTCTGCTCTCAAGTTTCAAATCGGGGAATACCCATTTACCAAGTTCCAGTTTAAGATTGCATTTACTTGCAATCTTAATTGTATTTTCAAGTGCTTGTGGCATATCTTTAAAATATTCTTCCGCCTTCTCGGCAGAGATGAATGAAAAATCCTCCTCGTCACCATTTAAGTTTCCTTGTTCAGCAAAATCTATACTAGTTTGGATTTTCATAAGTGTTTCGCGAGTTTTCCTATCTTCTGGTTTTATATAATAGACATCGTGAGCAGCGACAAGTTCGGTGTCGGTATCTTTGCCAAGATTTTTTATTTTATTTTGAAGCTCACCGTGACCTTCAATTTCAGGATGATATGTAATCTCAAGAAATGTATCATCGCTACCGAATGTGTTCTTGTACCATTCTAATATTTCTTTTGCATTTCCTGTTTCGCCAGCTGGCGAATTATTTTTTAACGCTAAAGATGTTTCAGCAGAGAACGAAGGCAAAATTACAATGAGTCCTTCAGAATATTTCTCCAAAAGCTCTCTGTCAACGCGTGGCTTGTAATAGAATCCTTCAAGGTGAGAGTAAGTGACAAGTTTCAGAAGATTTTTATAGCCAGTTTCATTTTTCGCCAAAAGTACAAGTCGCGCGCGCTTATTGTCAATCTGTGCTTCTTTATCAAAACGCGTGCGCACTGCGACAAACGCATCAATGCCAATTATAGGTTTTATATCCTCGTCTTTGCACTTTTTGTAAAATTCAATTGCGCCATATAAATTACCATTGTCGGTAAGCGCAAGTGCGGACATTTGAGCTTTCCCTGCGGCATCAACAAGCTCACTTATCTTAGGTAAAGCATTTAGCAGAGAATAATGACTGTGAGTGTGAAGATGTACAAATTTTGCTTTATCTTGAGACATGATTGCCTCTAGTATATCATATGGGTATGAAAGAAAGAGAGCGAAAAGAACGTATTTTAAAGTTAAATAATGCCTTAAAAAAGCTCTTTCCAAGAGTTAAAATCGCTCTGAAATATAGGAGTAATTGGGAGCTTTTGGTTGCTGTGGTTCTCTCAGCGCAGTCAACCGACAAGCAGGTGAATAAAGTTACAGAAAAGCTTTTTAAGAAATATAAGAAATTTGACGACTATCTAAAGGTGAATATCAAAGAATTTGAGCAAGATATCAAATCAACAGGATTTTATCACAACAAAGCAAAAAACATCTTAGCATCTGCAAAGATTATAAAGAAAAAATATAAAGGGAGAGTTCCTAATAAGATGGAAGAACTCACTGAACTTCCTGGGGTTGCTCGAAAAACTGCGAATATAGTTTTAGGAAATGCATTTGGGATAGTGGAGGGGATAGCGGTTGACACTCATGTGAGACGCTTTGCTCTGAAATTTGATCTAACTGACAGTCGTGACCCGAATAAAATTGAACAGGATTTGATAAAGATACTTCCAAAGAGGCAGTGGATGGATTTTACATACAGAGCAATTGAATATGGCAGACAAATCTGCCCTGCAAGAAAGCACGAATGCAAAGAACACGTACTTTCAAAGATTTATCCTAAAGCTGTAAGTATTTGGCCTAAAGCAAAATAAAAAACTTCCTAATTAATTAGAAAGTTTTTTATTTTGATCAAATGTTATAAAATTTACATTTGTGGATTTTGTGGAGGCGCTTGTTGATTGTCCATCCCACCACCTTGAGGTGCTGAATGGCCTGAACCACCTTTGTTCATAAATGCAATAAGGAGCACTATGATACCGACTATTAGGTTGAATGAATTCACATTCGTCGTTGACTCAACAATACCGAGAACTGTATTGCCTGAAAGTACAAATCCAAGGATTCCTAAGATTGCAAAGACTATACCGATAATCTTTGTTAGCATCGCCTGACCTTTCATTACAGACATAAGTATCAAGAGACCCAAAATTATGTAAACGATATTCTGGATCGTACTTGTCTCAAGAATTCCAATTATAGGATTATTGAAGAATCCGATGACTCCAGCCAAAGCAACAATAATACCGACAATGTTTAAAACCATTTTCATATTTTTTTAAACGAGATGATTAAATTACTGTTAAATAAATACGACCGACGAATGTTCGTCTAAATCTCATCCCTTAATATAATTTTAGCACAATAAAATTTCTACAATAGCAAATAATCCACAGTTTATATATATCCATACTTATACCTATACTAAAGCGTATCCTTAAGCGCCAAAGAGTATCTAAGTCCAAGAAACATTATTATTCCAAGTACTAAGAATATATATTGAAACGAAAAAAACTGAAGTGTAATAATAGCAACAAGAGGACCAGCGATGTAGGCGACAGGACGAGTCATCCTGAAGAAACTTATAATATTTGCATCATCACCCTTTACATGTTTAAAGAAATAACTTTCCGTTGTGATTTCCACCAAGCTTGCCCCTATTCTTGTTACAAAAAGTATTCCGGTCCAAAGCGCGAAAGATGCAATAGCGATAAAAGGTATTACCATAGTTGAAAACGCCATAATTATAAAACCAAGCGAGAGAAGCTCTTTCTCACCAATCCATTTATCCGCTAGTTTTCCTGCGGGAATTTCAAAAAGAATAAAAGGCAAAAGCATTATAAAAAATATAACAGCTATTTGTTGCCATTCAAAACCAACATAATCGTGAAGATAAATCGGCATATATACAACCATCCATGAGAAAAAGAATTTCAAGATAAACTGCGCCATAAATATATTTGAGATATTCTTATCTGTTCGGAATTTTTTAAATGTTCTCCAGATTCTAAAGTTTTCATATACCGGATCTTTAAATTTTCTAAATTTAGTAAATATAACGAAAAGGAAAGGAAGAAGTATTCCAGCCGAGATGAGATATATTTTCCAGAAGTCACTGTCGGTTAAAACGAAACCGACAATAACAATAGCCAACATAAGAGAAGAATTTATTATTGTAAGAAAAATCCCTCTCGTATTTCCTGTGCTGGATTCTTTTTTCTGATAGGTTTCAAGGAATATATCAATGTTGATAAACATAATCTGGAAAATAACCCAGTGGGCAACAAAAAGTGGGATAATTATCGCTGGTTCTTTAATGAACGTCATTCCAAGAAGAATTAAAATCTCAAATAAAGTAAATACAACAAGTGTCAGATAATTTCCAAAATTTCTCAAGATGTAAGGAACGATAGTCAATACGCTTATAGTCATTATTGAGCCTATGATGTAAAGTAAACCAACAAATTCTTCCGATATATATTGATTCAGAAAACTTGAATTAATATAAACAATCATAAATACATGAAGAGCAGATAGAAAACCCACTGTGTATATTGCACCAAAGATATTTTTTTTCTGTACTTTTTGTAGCTGTGTGGTGTTCATTTTTAAATACTCAATAATACGGGTATAACAAGGGGTCTTTTGTTTGTTTTCTGGAACAGAAACATACTTACTGAATCAGTTAACTGCGCTTTAATATTGTCAAAATTTATAGGTCGTGCAGCAGATGCAGTATCTTCAACGGTTTTTTTGATAAGCACTCGTGTTTCCTGAAGAAGGTCTTGTGATTCTCTCAAATAAATAAATCCACGTGAGATTATATCAGGAGACTTTCGCAGTTTTCCCGTTTTTAAGTTTATAGTTGCGACGATAACAAACATTCCATCTTGAGCAAGCATCTTTCTGTCGCGTATTACAACTTCTTGGATGTCTCCTATTGCAAGACCATCAACCATTGTAATTCCAGACGGCGCTTTCTCTTTCAGTGTTTTAATTGTCTTTCCTTTATTTCCTATTTCTATTACTGCACCATTTCCTTTCGGTATAACTATATTCTCTGCTTTCATTATATTTGCATCTTTTATAACTTGTGCATGAAATGCAGTCATAGAGTATGATCCGTATCCAGGAATGAAGAATTTTGCACCAACAGTTTTATTGACCCATGTAAGTTCTCCTGCATTACCGTGACCTGTGGAGTGCACATCGGAAACTTTGTAATGGATTATCTTAACTCCAAACCGGTAAAGATTATCTTTTAATTTTCGAACAGCCACTTCGTTGCCTGGGACTATAGAAGAGGAGAGTACTATTGTATCTCTTTCGTTAAGAACAACATGTTTGTGCTGTTTAGTTGAAATGCGCATAAGTGCCGCAAATTCTTCTCCTTGCGCTCCTGTTGCAAGCACCACTATTTTGTTTGGCGGATACTTACTGATGTCTTGCGCGGGGATTATAGTACCTTTCTTTGGTTTCAATAGTTCTGCAAGTTGGGCTATTTCTATATTTGTTTTTATACTTCGTCCTTCTGTAATAACTTTCTTTCCGTACTTTTCTGCAATTTGTACTATTTTTATCATTCTCTCAAATTGTGATGCGAAGGTTCCTATAATGAGACGCCCTGGAACATTTTTTATTATTTCCTCTAAGTTTTCCTGTATCTTTTTTTCTGTAATTGAGAACCCTGGATTTTCAACATTTGTAGAATCAGAAACGAGAAGAAGGTTACTGTGCTTACCAATTTCTCCCCATACTTTTTTCTCTTCTGAAGTGGGTTCATTGTCAATATGGTCAAGCTTTAGATCTCCTGTAATAACAATATTTCCATAAGGTGTTTCCAAGGAAACCGCCATAGCATCAGGGATTGAGTGCGATATTGGATAAAATTTGATAGGTAAATTTCCGAGTTTGATATTATCTCCCGGCTCAACTTCTCTTATATCAAGCTCTGGAAGGTGAGGGAACTCACTCTGTCTCTTCCCAATCATCATTTTTGTAAGAGAGCGTGTGTAGATTTTGGGATTTCCAATTCTATTCATTATATACGGTATTCCCCCGATATGATCTAAGTGGCCATGTGTTATTACAACTCCGCGAATTTTTTCTTTCCATTGTTCGAGATATTTAGTATTAGGAAGAATATAATCAATTCCTGGAGTTTCTTCTTCTGTTACGAACTGAAATCCCATATCAAAAATAACGATGTCGTCTTTATATTCAACAACTATCATATTCTTACCAACTTCCTCTACTCCACCAAGCGGGATTATGCGGATGTTGTCTCCTAAAGCAGGGATTACATCCTCTTTCTTTTTGGGAGTCAGTCGTGGCATGTTTTTTCTTGGCATACGCATCTTTGCGCCTGTTCGCCTGCCTGTCCGCGCAGGCCCGCCTGCGCGGACAGGCGTATGTGGGCGTGCGTTTGGTCTTCCATGTGAAGGGTGTCGTCCGCTTGTGCGGGCAGGTCTGCTTGCGTCTGATGACGGATATCTTTTAGGAGCCTGTCTTCTATCAGGATTATTTCTATGTATCATGTTTATTAAATTTTAGTTTTCGAAAAAATTCCATACTTTGTCTGTTTCTATGTACCACTCATGTATATTAAGAAATCTTTCACTCGGAGTTGTTACTGCTCCAAGTTCAAGTGATTTTATGTTTTTGGGAGTTATGTAAATGAAATCTGGTGAGTATACAAACACTGCAGGTACATCTGCATCAACCTCATCTTCAAACTTCCTATAATTATCAATCATAACATTTCTATTGGTCGCTGTGCGAGCTTCTTCAAGCAGTTTATCCGCTGTGATATTTGCATACAAAGCAATATTAAGTCCCGGATCGTTTCTTTGGGAGGAGTGCCAAAATGCAAAAAGGTCTAATTCACGGCTTATTATCTCGCCAAACAGCAGTGCATCGTATTTTCGTGGACGAATTATATTTTGATTAAGGTCGCCCGCTTCAAAGACTTTAAGGGTAACATCAGCTCCCAAATTTCTCCACTCTTCTACTATAATTTCCGCTGCAGCTTTCAATTCCGGAGTGTCTGATGTTGAAAGCGAGAAGCGCAAATAACTCTCTTCCTTTTTGGTTTTTTTCTCCCATACTTTCAATTCCTCATTAAATTCCCATCCGTTGTCTTCAAGTATCTCTATTGCGAAATCTTTTCTATCAGCAGGATTAATCGTTTTTTGTCCGCGAATTTTTTCTTTGCTTTGCTTCAGCACACTTGGTGGTATTGGGCCGTCAATATTCGTGCCGTAACCGCCAAGAACTTCTTGCACAATTTTTTTCTTATCAAGTGCCATATCAAGTGCGCGCCTTACTTCCTTATTTGCAAAGACTTGCGCTTCGTTTTGGTTAAAGAATACCGCAAAGATTCTTGGGAGAGGAGATCTTTCAATTCGTACACCCATTTTTTCAAGCTCCCCGAGCTTATCAGGGGAGATGCTGTTTATGCCTTCAACTTCTCCTTTTTTATATCCTTCAATTAGATTGCTCTCACTTGAATAAAAAATAATTTTAATATTTGAAATAGGTGGTTCTCCGAGTGCATATTTACCGAATGACTCGAATTCATAAGACTCTGGTGTTCCTCCGGAATTGTATTTTATTTTTTTTATTTTATATGGTCCACTTCCGATTGGTTCGTTATTGAACTTACTGAAAGAAAATTGTTCTGTACCTGCTTTTACCCAAATATGTTTTGGAAGTATACCTAAAGTTGCGTTTTCAAGAAAAGGTCCGTACGGTTGTTTCAATATAAAGCGGATTTGTCTTTCACTTACTTTCTCTACAGTAATACCGTCCCAGCTTGCGCGTTTGGTGCTTTTTAACCTTGGATCTTGCGCCTTCCCAACTGTAAATACCACATCATCTGCAGTTACTGGCGTTCCGTCGTGGAAGGATATATTACTCTTTAGAGTGAAATCATATATAAAACCGTCCTCTGAGATAGTGTAGCTTTCTGCTAAATCTTCAATAAGCTCGCCTTCCGGAGTTGCTTTCAAAAGCCCTGAATACACAAGAGCTGTTAGGTCTCTGTCAGTGTCTGAGTTTGAAAGCAGTGGGTTAATGAATCTTGGCGACCCGATTATTCCCTCCACGAAGCTTCCGCCATGTGCTGGTACTTCAACAAGAAATAATTTATTAATATTTGAGAGTATAAAGAGAGCGCTTAAGACAAAGATTCCCACCAAAAAGAAAAACAGCATTTTCTCCGATGGCGAGAATGTCTTTATATTTTTCTGTATTGACTCTTCTCTTGGTATTGAGAAGCTCTTTTTAAGTATCTGACGATATTTTTCTTTCATTAAATAATGAGTGCTATAAATGCTGTAACTCCAAAAAGTATAGCGATTACGATTGTCGCATTAAATAGTAGTTTTTCAAAACCTCGTCTTTTGTGAAATCCAGCGCTGAAGTTATCTCCGCCAAAAGCACCACCGAGGCTTGACCCTGTCTGCTGAAGTATGACTGCCCCTATGAGAATGATAGATAGAACAATCTGGACGTACGGAAGTAATTCAATTATCGTGTTCATATGTGAAAGCCAGTATATCAATATATGTATTAGATATCAAGCCTGTCTGTCCTACCTGCGCAAGCAGGACAGACAGGTTTTCCACACCCCCCTTTTTATTTTTTGAAAATAGGGTATTATGTAAAGATATTAAACTTAACTTTATATAATTTACTATGAAGAAATTAGGCAATAATGAGAAGACAGCTGTGTTTGTATCACTTGCTGTCATACTATTCTTTTTCGCGGCAGCGAGTGTAATTGGTTTTATATCAAATGGTAGGGGTGGTGGCGCGGGTGATACGGCATCACTTAGCGATTTATCAATAGTAGAAGAAGAAACTCCTTCATCAGTAAATACAACTGGTATGACAATAACAGATACAGTAATAGGAACAGGAGAAGAAGCAGTAGCTGGAAAAATAATAACTGTTCATTATACAGGTACTCTAACGAACGGTGCGAAGTTTGACAGCTCAATTGATCGCGGAGAGCCTTTCCGGTTTATCTTAGGCGCAGGGCAGGTTATACAAGGATGGGAGCAAGGATTTGCGGGCATGAAAGTTGGTGGTAAAAGAAGTCTTGTGATTCCAGCAAATATGGCATATGGAGATAGAGCAATCGGAGCAATTCCTGCAGGTTCAACATTACTCTTTGATGTAGAGCTATTAGCAGTTGACGCACAATAGAGAATCGCTCAAGTTGGTCATTTATAGAAACACGCCTTAAAATCCCCCAGCGGGGATTTTTTGCTCTTCTCGTCGAAGCAATTTTGCTACGCAAAAACCATGCTTGCTCTCGACTGCGAAAGGTTTTATAAATGACCAACTTTCGCTCTAATATGCTATGCTTTTTTTATGAAATTCAATATTGAGAAAAAGTTGAAGAATAAGCCAAAAGGAATTCTTGCTGATGAGAGTATAAAGACAAACTATGAAAAAGAAATTCTGTTGGCAAACTCCGAAGCACACAGATTTGCTCTTTCATTTCATCGCAAAAAATCTTTTTGGAAAAAATAATCGTGCTATACTTTCTATAATATGTCATCAAAAATTAAAGTAGGAGTCATGCGCGGAGGCCCGAGCAGTGAATATGATATATCACTCAAAACAGGTGCAAGTGTGCTAAAGAATCTTTCTGAAAGTAAATATGATGCGCGTGATATTTTTATCTCCAAAGACGGACAGTGGCATCTTCGTGGAATGCCCACAACTCCTGAAAAAATAGCGAAGCAAGTTGATGTGATATTTAATGCAATGCACGGGCAGTACGGCGAGGACGGCACTGTGCAGAAGATTTTGGATTCTTTTGGAGTTCCTTATACCGGCTCCACAGCATTTGCATCCACAGTGAGCATGAACAAGCTTCTTACAAAGCAGGGGATTGAGTCATGTCGTATAAATACCCCGGAGCATATAGTATTGGATTATTCAAAAGACTTAAAAAAAGATATTCTCAATATTTTTAGAAATTTTATACAACCTTCTGTGGTTAAACCAGCAATCGGCGGATCATCTATAGGAGTGACTATCGCAAAGGATTTCGGCAGCTTGATGGAAGGTGTTTATAAAGCATTGGAGTATTCACCAAGGATTTTAATTGAAGAATGTATAAATGGCAGGGAAGTCACATGTGGAGTTATAGAAGGATTCAGAGGTGAGAAACTATATGCTCTCATGCCAGTTGAGATAATCCCGCCAAAAAAGAGCGTTTTTTTTGATTATAATGCAAAATATAGTGGAGAGACGCAGGAAGTTTGTCCAGCGCATCTTGATAGAGTTATAAAGGAAGAAATACAACGTATTGCAAGAGAGGTCCATAAAGAGCTTGGTTTAAGGCATTACTCCCGCTCAGACTTCATAGTAAGTCCTCGCGGAATCTATTTTCTTGAAGTCAACACGCTTCCGGGGCTAACGGAAAAATCTCTCGTTCCGAAGTCACTTTCTGCCGCTGGCTCTTCGCTTCCGGAGTTTTTGGATCATCTAATCGAACTTGCGATTCATGGAAAATAAGGTAGAATAATCATTACATAATTTTAGTATGGGCCCGTAGCTCATCTGGTAGAGCGCCTCATTTGCACTGAGGAGGTGGCGGGTTCGAGTCCTGTCGGGTCCACATAATAAATAGAAGAATCTACGAATGGAGTTACAAAAAGAACAAATAAAATTTATTGAGGATTCTGAGTGGATTTTTGCAAAAACGTATGCAGAAACATGGCCACATGAGTACATTGTGCAAGAAAGAGTAGATAACGATTTGTTTTTGGCGCTGGCGGAGCATATAGACACGCATGGATATGAGGGTAGTTTTTATGACACAAAGCAGATATATTGGGACTACAATGGTCTCACTTACTGGCATATGGGTAATATAATCAATCGCTGCACCAAATCTGAAACATACGAGCAACGAAAGAAGGAAGGCAGACTTCCTAATGATTGAAAACATAAGAATATATAAAAGAGACAGTTATACACACACACATATATTGTGATAATTGAGTGGTGGTGATATCATTTTGGTATGGATAATTTAACAAAATTACAAAATATCATAAAAGACTCATCACTATCAGACGAAGACAAAAGCTTTTGGAATGAAAAGCTTTCAATGAAACTCCCGTCTATTGTAATAGAGTCATTTATAGAATATTTAGAAGAAAAGCCAGATGAATTAGAACAATTTACTGATTTTCTAAAGCGTAAATTCAAAGCTTTTGAAAGTGGTGATAAAGAAGAGCTAAACAAAATATTAAAAGAAGAGGAAGAAAAGTTAAATAAATTAAATTAAAATTATGGAAGGATTTGAACTTGAAAATATAAATAAAGAAGAGGGTGAAAAAGAAGAGGGTGAAAAAAAAGAATCAGGTACAGCTTCTACTGACTCGCTCGAAAACTACAGAGCGTCTCTTGAAGAAATTAAAGAAGAACTTAAACTTGAAGAAATTGAAGAAAAACTTAACGATATACAAAGTCTGGGCAGTTTTTTTAGAAAAGAAAAAGAAGCGCTTGAAGAAAAGAAAGAATCTCGTACGAAAACATTTTTAAGAAAAGCTTTTATTGGAGCTACATTAATGGCATGTCTTTGGTCAGCTGGCAAGATGGGTGTCAGTAAAGCAGAGGCGTCCGAGAGCAATACACAGACAGAACAACAAGAAAGTCAAGAAGGAAAAGCTACAGAAGACTCTTCTGGCACCACATTTGAACAGATGGGTATTGAGATGGTCGATGACATCTTACTTAAATTTGAATTGATGAAGATTCAAGGTAAGGTAGCTGAACTTCAAGAAATACATACGGCTACTATAATGAAATGGACGGAATTACGAATGCTTAAAAATGAAACCCAACTGACAGCAGAAACAACTGAAAACCTTGAAGAAAAAGAAAATGCGGAAAATCTGCTAAAAGTTTTAGACAAAGCAATTCCAAGTTTTGATAAACTTGGAGTCGATATCGCAGAGGAAATGGGGAATCTCCTGAAGGAGGCAGAAGCCCTAGTCTCACAGCACAAAAGTAAAAATAGATAGATTCTAATATCATTCATTCAACTCCTACTATGTTTGTTATGAAAACAAACTTATTTCAAACAACTAAACTGTATTTTTAACTGTTTTCCCACTGTTTAACAGTACACAACTCTCAAATATATAGGTTTCCAAGCGGTTCCAATTCTTTAGTGCTATGTCCACAGCTATTGACATATTATCTAATGTATGTTATTCTTATGGTGAAAGTTCATTAATAAATTTTGTTTCATTTAACTTAATTTTGTACGGGAGAGAGAAAATGAAAATGATAGGATACAGTTTCCGAGAGCTTTACAAAGTCCTTCAGATTCGGTTGCTAATGAATGAAGAGCGAAAGAGGGCAGCGGAAGAATTAGAAGAAGAGGAAAAACATTATTGTTTGGGAGAAAAGCTTCGTTTGTTGCTACACTATAGATGATATGTTCATCTATATTTTTCCTCAAACTTCCGTTTCTATATTTCATTTCATCTTTTTAAGGAGAAAAAAATGAAACATTGGAAGGTGTGTGGTCTCACTTCAAACATCACACACCGACAAAAGTCTCCCCTCTACTCTCCACTCGGTGAGCACGGAGAGTGGGGATGGACACTTTTATTTTATATGGTAGTTTTATTTTGAAGGAGGATGTCATGTTAAAAGTGGTAGAATTATTTGATTCAAGAGAACATTTGAATTTGGGAATAACTGTAATTATGGGCCACAATGTAGGTGATTATTGCATCCGTATTAATGACGATAATAATGGAGGAAAGACTCTTTACGCAAGAGTTGAGATGGAAGACCTTATTGGAGCTCTTTTTGAAACCGCTGAAGAAGACGAGGATTTATCTGAAATAATTGAAACTGTAAGAAAAGCTCTAAAAACTGCGAAAGATAAAAAAAGGCGGATAAATTTTACAACAAAAGGTAAAGTTTTATCTGCCTTTTGTTGTTTTTATATTGTACTATAGTTAATTTTTTAACCACATCCACAATATCCACAATTAAACTCTTACACTCCAGCATCTTTGTTGTTAAAATATAAACATATGACACCCATAGAAATAATTGCGTTGGTAGTCGCAATAGTTACTATCATTAAAATATTAGTCGTCCTGAAGGATCCTTCAATTTGGATGCGCAAGATATCACTTCCTGTGTTGAAATCAGGTACTGCTGGAATGGTTGTATCTTTGGTTTTGGCAGCATTGGTTCTTAGGTATTTATTAGAGTCATTAACCATTGTAGAAATTTATGCGGTTACAGCCTTTGTCGCGCTTTTAATTATGACCGGCTTTATGGCATATCCTAAAAAGCTGGCAACGCTTATGGAGCAGTTCGGGAAAGACAAACACCTTATAGGAAAGTCTTGGCTTCAGATATTGATTTGGCTTGCTTTGTCCATCTGGGTACTAAAAGAACTGTTTTTCTAAACAGCTAAACCGATTTAACTATTAGGTTAGGAAATTTATAAATCACTTAAAATTGGGATTTAATTGGGCTAGTACCAACTGAATTTAAAATATTATGAAAGGATACAATACAAACATAGAAAAAGTGACAAAAGAAAATACTGATTTTCGTCGTGTACTATATACATCTAAAAACAGCCAACTCGTGCTGATGAGTATAAAGCCAGGAGAGGAGATAGGGATGGAAGTCCACGGTCTTGACCAGTTCCTACGTTTTGAACAAGGTGAAGGGAAAGCTGTACTTGATGGTGTGGAGAGTTCTGTAGAGGACGGCTCTGCTGTAGTGGTGCCTGCAGGTACACAGCATAATTTTATAAACACAGGGGATGTAGACCTAAAACTCTATACTATTTACTCACCGCCGAACCACAAAGACGGCGTAATACACAAAACAAAAGAGGAAGCAGAGGCAGACGACGAGCATTTTGACGGCGTGACAACGGAATAGGTTAATGCTTTAATTTAATAAAGGTTTTAGTTCTTTATTTTAAATAAAGGAGGTGTTCAATGAGTGATATCAAACTGAATCTGAGGAAGATTCCAGTTAGAACAAGCAAGGGCAAGTTGCTTACTATAGCAGAAAATTTCATAAAGTTTTTTGAAGATACAGACAAAAGTACAATCATTTTGGAAGGTTTACGCGATTATTTAAAACTATGGACAAAGCAGGATAACTCCTACATTATTCCTTTTCTTGAGAAACATAAAGTTATAGAAGTAACAGGACATGAAGTACGTAGAGGTAGATCAAAAGGTATGAGAAAGGATGCTATCCTTGATAAGAAAAAATGTCTAGAATTCCAAAAATTTGTAGAAAAACACTCTGATGATTTTATACAAATTGGTGAAAAAATTATCTGGGGAAAGGGTAAATATGCAAGAAGAAGCAGATTGTCCTAATGCAATCTGCTTTTTTATATTTGACATTTTAGGTGTAATCGTATATAATAGCCGTAGCAGAAAGTCGAGAACTGCGTGGATTATAAGAACAGTAAATACACGATTAGAATTATGGCAACAGAGAAAGATCAGGCATTCCTTGAATTTGTAGTAAAGGAGTTGGTTGATAACCCAAAAGACGTAAAAGTCGTTAGAGCTGTAGATGAGATGGGAGTACTTCTTACTCTTGATATCAGTGCAGAAGATATGGGGAAAATCATTGGCCGACAGGGAAACACAGCCAAGGCTATTCGTACACTTCTTAGAGTCGTTGGAATGAAAAACAACGCTCGCGTTAATCTAAAGATTAACGAACCAGAAGGAGGCAAAGGTCCTGCTTCAAGAAGTGTTGACGAGGCGATGGAAGACCTAAAGGTCTAAATTATTTTAAAATAGACAAAATAGAAAATCCGTAGTA
>CAJWGW010000001.1 GCA_913041175.1 uncultured bacterium | reverse complement strand
ATTGAACAGAAAAATGGAAGTATTAGGACAGAGCTGAGAAAATCATTAAAGAATTCAGCGAAAAAAAGCAATCTCAGCACCTATTGTTTTGTTTATCATGGTGAAAGGTATTATTTAGTTAATAGGGTTGCAAATGGTAATAGTGGCAATAGAACAAAGAATAACTCTGAATACACCACTAATGGATGGAAAGTTCTTAATAAGTCATTAGAATATAGAATCTTACCTACCGGCAGACACCATATCAGGGTTGTAGGTTGCAGTGGTCCCGGATCTTTTGCAACAAATGAAGAAATGATTGCAATTTTAGGTTACAGGAAAGAGAGTGTTTAAAACCTACTTTCTTGTAGCCTCTCTTTCAGAGATTTGAATTTATTCAAGTTTCTGAAAGGGAAAACAGTTCCCTTTTTATAGATTGTTCTTTAATTTTTTATTCTGAAAGGAGATTAACAATGGTTAGAGTTAAGAAAGATGTAATACCTGTTCCGCATAATTTGCAAGAGGCAGCTAAGTTTTTAGCTAAAATCGGGGAAGAACAGCGTAAAGTTGATGCGATCGCATTAGATCTAAACAATGATGTTGATAAGCTGAAAACATCAGCAATGGCTAAAGTAAAACTGCCCCAGGAGAAAGTCTCAGATCTTATCAGTGGACTTTTCGCTTTTGCTGAAGCTCATCGCAAGGAGCTAACAAACGATGGCAAAATTAAAACAGTGAAAGTGCCTACCGGTAGTTTTGGGTGGCGTATGACACCAAAATCTGTTTCACTTCGTAATGTGAAATCGATTTTGGAAGAATTGAAATCACTCAAGTTAAAGCGTTTCATTAGAATAAAGGAAGAAGTGGACAAAGAGGCGATGCTCAAGGAATCTGACATGGCGGAGACGATCAAGGGTGTATCAATTGGTCAACATGAAGAGTTTTTGGCAAAGCCCAATGAGTTGGAGTTGGAGATTGTAACAAACACCAAGAAACTCAAAAAATCCACTAAAGTAAAATAGTGGACAATCAAAAAACAGCCGTGAGATGCTAATTTAGATCTCACGGTTGTATTTTTTATTTACATAATATAATATTGTTTATTGTAGTTGCCGCTTCGTTTTTAATTTTGGATATATGGGGCACGATAGCATACAAAATGGGAAGTTCTGATGATTTCTTAAAAAAATTCAGATCTAAAAAATAGGTAATTGCCACCCTCACAAAAATAAACTACAATAAAAGCATGGCTAAAATATTAATAGTAGAAGACGACAATTTTCTTCTGGAGATGCTTGCAAAAGAATGTAAGAAAAAAGGTTTTGATATCGACATATCAACCAACGGAGAGAATGCTCTTAAAAAAATAAAAACTGGAGCTTTTGATCTTGTATTACTTGATCTTGTATTACCTGAACTTCATGGGTTTGAACTTTTGGAAAAAATAAAAGATGATACAAATGCTCCGCCAATAATTGTTGTTTCAAATCTTTACGATAAAGAAAGTGTTGATAAAGCAAAATCACTCGGTGCAAAAGATTATATAGTGAAAGCGCAAAGTACACCTGAAAATATTATTGAAAAAGTTTTAACTTTTTTGTCATAAAAAATTAAACAATTTTTACTTCCTACTTTTGAGTTTTGGGAAGCGTGAAGAAAAATGTTGAACCACCTGTATCTGCACTTGTAAATCCAATTTTACCTCTATGTTCTTCAATTATATTTTTTGCTATGAAAAGGCCTAGTCCGGAACCTTCTGTGTACATTTCTTTAGCTCTCTTGTCTCTGGTAAATTTTGAAAATATATCTGACTGCACTTTCTTTGAAATTCCAATACCATTGTCTTTAACACTGAATTTTATATCTTTGTCATCTTTTTCTAATTGAATGTTTATTTCACCTCCAGCCAGAGTATATTTTATTGCATTATCTATAAAATTATCAACAACAACTTTTATTCTGTCTTTGTCTGCTGTAATATTTGGGACTGAAGTATCTGGTTTATGAAACACCATTGATATTTTCTTTTCTTTAGCATCATCTTTCCTGTCCTTAACTGCACTCTCAACAATCGTTTGTATATTAACAGGCCCTAATTTATATCCAAAACTTCCTTCCTCCATTTCAGTAATACGTAGAAGAAGCGACGTAAGCTCTATCAGTTTATCAGTGCTGTTTATTATGTTTTTGATAAATCTATTCTTATCGTCATCTTTAATACCACCTTCCAAAAGACTTGGGGCTGTCCATTTTATTTCATTCAGAGGCGTCAAAAATTTATGTGACATTATCGTCAAATATTCCGATTTCATTCTGTCCAAATATTTCTCTCTTGAAATATTTCGTATTATTTTCAGTATTTCACCTCTTTCTTCACTCAACTTTACACTTATTATTTTAAACACATACTCTTTTCCATATTTGTCTTTAAACGAATGTTCCATCTCATCATTAGAATCAAATTCCTCAAATATAGCCTTAAGTAAAGAGGATTTCTTTGATATTTCAGTGAAATTTCTATATAGAATCTCAGAGCTAGGTACCTTCAAGAATTTCTCTGCTGTGCTGTTGACTGTAAGGATTTTCCCTAATTTATCATGAACAACAAGCCCTTCCACCATATTCTCAACTATTTCCCTTTGGCGTTCGCGAAGTAGTTTTTTTTCATCTTCTTGTTCTGAAATCCGCGAGGTAAATAGAAAGGAGAATTTTGTAAATATAATTATAATTGCAACAACAAGCGGTATTACTAGAAAACTTATGTAAGCAATCGTTGAAAAATTACCGGGATAAAAATAAAACACTGCCCCATTTATAATTCCAAATGCAAATACTCCTACTATTATTAAATAAATATTATTTTTTCTCATGTTGATATATTAAATCTATCATAAAAAGACACTTTTCCGAAACAAAATACACACAACATATCGTTGTGTGTATTTTGAACATTTAAAACTAGAAGTAAATTACACTGCTCTCCCACTTATTTTATTGCGAGCTTTCGCAAGTTTATACAATCCTAGGATTACAAGGATAAACCCAAATCCTACACCAAGTGCGTGTGCAATTGATGACCCTGCTGGTCCTAAGAATGAAGGAAATGATTCTACTCCTGTGTACATCCAGATAAGAATGTGTGTGTCACCTATACCATATAGCAATACTCCCCATGCTATAAAGTAAAACGCTGACTGAAATGCGGTTCCTTTAAATATGCGTGCTACCAAATATGCCACTAATGCTGTTATAACAAGAAGTGTAATCTCTACTAAAAGAGTTACGAACACTTCAGGTATTCCGTTTGAGCTTACATTAAAAAATGTACCAACTTTCTCATAAGAAAGCATTACCGGAAATACTAAAATCAAGTCGATAATAATAACAGCGATAACAATTGATTTTAATTTTGAAATACTATTCATAAATACAAAACTTTGAATATTACTTAACAATTATTTTCGACCCAAGTATTATATAGATTATCTCATACTGTTATCAATCGGGGCAATAAAGTTATCCTATTGTGGCATATCCATATCCATATTCATATTCATATTCATATTATCCCTTGATTCTAAAGCTTTTATAAGATCCGGCCTGTCTTCTCCCGAAACTATAAGCTCGCCTATTGCACCTCTATCAATTGCTCTTGTAAGAGCATGGTCAACTAAGCGTAGTATCCCCGGAACCTCCGTCTTTGTTTCAACTACAACAGCGCCTCCTGCAGGAACAAGTGTGGTTTGCACATTTTTAAGAGGAGGTGATGTAATATCGCCCTGTGAATATACCTTGTCAAAAATTCCTCCTATTATATGAAAACTTGAAATATTTTGCCCGCTATTGCCAAAAAATATTCTTACAGTTTCTCCAATATTTGAAGTAAGTGCATTGTCTCCAGTAAGTGCTCCAACTCTTCCGTTAAAGATATAATATTCTGGCTGTTCTTTTAATAATTTTTTCTTACTTAATTTTTGAAATCCCATATCTCCTAAATCACCTTCTGTATAAAGTTCTCCCTGCATTACATAATATTCTTTGTCTACTTTCGACAGTCCCCCTTCTGGTTCAACTAAAATCATACCGTACATTCCACGCGCAAGATGTGTTGGGACATGAGAACTTCCGCAGTGATAAATATAAATACCAGGGCGTGTTGTTTTAAACTCAAATGACTTCGTCTCCCCTGGTGCAACCTTTATTAAATCTGCACCACCCATAAAACCAAGCACTGCATGAAAATCAACTGAGTGTTCCCCATGACCAGCTTTTATGTGAACATCTTGTGGATTTGATCGGATGCGGGAAAGATCATGTGAGTGGCCTTTCATAGGTGAATCTTTGTGAATATGCGTCAATTGAACTTCAACTGTATCCCCCTGTCTTACACGAACAAATGGTCCTGGAATTTGCCTGTTAAATGTCCAATATTCAAATGTTTTTCCTTCGTCAAATTCCGCTATACTTGAGACAACCTCAAGTTCTACTTTGACCCGCTCTTTATAATCTCTTGTAATCGGCGATGGAAGATCATCCGCTCGCCTTGATATCTCATCTATACCAATAGCTCTTGCTTTTTCAAACGCTTCAACGAAAGAAAAATACCCCATTAAAGCCCCGAAAATAAGAATTATGAAAAATGGAATAGTAAGAAGTATGTCTTTTTTTCTCTCAATTTTGCCCATATTTATACTTTATATCATACGCACAAGAATTCCACAAAATAAAGTTGTGCTCAAAATACCCTGTGATAAAATATATATATGAAAATACAAAAAATAAGAGGTTTTACAATTGTAGAGTTACTTGTCTCACTTGCAATTATAGCAATGCTGTTTTCAGCAGTACTTGCCCTAACAGGAGATGCGAGACAAAAAGCTCGTGACTCACAAAGAATGTCTGACGTGCGTGAGATATCCAAAGCTCTTGCTCTCTATACAGTTGACACAGGTAGTTTCCCGATTGAAACAACAGCTATAACAATTACAAGTGATGATGCAGTATCGACAGCGCTTGAAGCTGAGGGAGCAATATCTGAAACTCCTACAGATCCAACTCATCCTACAACTGTATATACATATCAATCAAGTTCAAACGGTGATACTTATATAGTATCTTTCTGTCTTGAAACAAATACTATAGAAAACTACTCACAAGGATGTGGAAACACGCTAACGCCATAGCAACATGCAGCAATCTCAATTAGAATGGAGGGCATTTGAACATGAGCATATTCACAAGAGCTCTGATTGGTTTTGGGCGCTTGGTATTATTGCAATCGCAGGTGCTGTGACGGCGATTATTTTCAACAATATATTGTTTGCAATTATAATTTTAGTTGGAGCATTTACTCTTAGTGTACATGCAGTAAAAAAACCAAATCTTGTAAACTTCAAAATAAGTGAACGTGGTATAATTATTGACAATACTCTGCACCCATACTCGTCCCTTGAATCCTTCTGGGTGGAAGACGAAAGTGAACAAACATCTCCAAAACTTTTAATAAAATCAAAAAAACTTCTTGCTCCACATATCATTATCCCAATAGAAAATGCATCTCCAAATGATATACGCGATTACCTTTTAGAGTATTTGGCCGAAGAGGAAGATAGTGAATCACTTGCGCAGAAAATCGTGGAATTCTTTGGCTTTTAGTGTTATTCTCCTTTAAACAAGCTCTTATAGTTTAATGGATAGAATTCATCCTTGCGGAGGATGTGGTGTAGGTTCGATTCCTACTGAGAGCAAATTATTTAGTTACGAACTTTGTTAGGCGGGATTTTTTGCGAGCTGCGGTGTTTTTCTTTATGATTCCGCGTTTTGCCATTTTGTCTATCGCTTTATATGCTTTTGGGAGAAGTGCGACTGCTTCATTTTTCTTTTTATCTAAAGTTAATTTTTTGATTTCTTTTACTGCGTTTTTTGTGTCAGCCATTCTGCGCAGATTAAAAACACGCTTCCGCGCTGAGTTTCTTATTGCCTTTTTTGCTGATTTTGTTATCGCCATAATTTATATATTCAATTCTCGATAAAATAGCACGAATAATCGTAAAACACAAGACCTCGAATACGTAGGTACAATAATGTATAATGCCAATATGATAGCTCAACTCAAAGGAGAAGTAGCTGAAATATCCGGCAATTCTGTCGTGCTTATGGTTGGTGGAGTCGGGTATAGAGTAAACGTAATGCCAGAGACAATAGAAGAGATTCGGAAATCCGGAAATAAAGTGATTAGCTTAAAGACGCACTTGGCTGTACGTGAGACATCGTTAGACCTTTATGGATTCTTAAACGCTGACGAGCTTGAGTTTTTTGAGATGCTTATTTCAATATCAGGTATTGGCCCCAAGTCAGGACTTGCCATCCTCTCTGTTGCAGATGTAAGTACTCTCAAAACCGCTGTGTCCTCAGGCGACAGTTCTTACCTTACAAAAGTCTCTGGCATCGGACGCAAAAGCGCTGGGAAGATTATCCTTGAACTGAAAGATAAACTCGGCGCAATTGACAGTAAATCCGATAGCGCACTAATGCGAGATGAGATCGAAACACTTGAAGCACTTCAAGCACTCGGCTACTCAACAAGAGAAGCACGTGAAGCTATGAAGAAAATAAGTAAAACTGCCACGAACTCTGGAGAGCGTATAAAAGAAGCACTCAAAATACTTGGCAAACAAGAATAATGGAAAAGATACTAGAAATAGGAAGAAAAATAATACCAACAAAAATTTTCCACATGGCACAGCCTGTGTATCACTATCTATTGGCATTTGCTGGAGCAGTATATTACGGATTCCCCTCACGGAAAATTTTTGTTGTTGCGGTTACCGGCACTAAAGGTAAAACTACTGTCACAGAGATTATAAATAAAATCTTAGAAGAAACAGGAGAGAAAACCGCACTTTTAAACACAATTCATTTCAAAGTTGGTGACAAATATACTAGAAATCTTTTCAAGATGACAATGCCCGGGCGGTTTTTCATACAAAGATTCTTGCGTAGTGCCATAAAAGCAAATTGTAAATATGCAATTTTAGAAATGACGTCGGAAGGTGCCAAACAATTTAGACACAAATTCATTTCACTTGATACACTTATATTCACCAACATTGCGCCAGAGCATATTGAAGCGCACGGTTCGTTTGAAAACTATCTAAACGCAAAATTAAAAATTGCCAAGACACTTGAGAGCTCACTTAAAAAAAACAGAACAATGATAGTAAATATTGATGATAAATATGCACCGAAATTTTTAGATATAAAGGTTGATAAGAAACTCGCCTTTTCTCTAGCTGATGCAAAACCATACACTGCCACAGAGAAAGATACTATTCTGACTATTGACGGAAAAAAAATTAAAACAAAGTTAGTTGGAGAATTTAATATATACAACATACTCGCTGGGATAACTTTTGCAAAACACAGGAATATAAATTTTGATATTATAAAAAATGCTCTTGAAGAATTTGGAGGAGTAGCTGGAAGAGTTGAAAGGATTGAGGGAGGTCAAAACTTTACTGTAATAGTTGACTATGCACACACAAAAGAATCTTTGGAGGAGCTTTATAAAGCATTTGGCAAATCAGATAAAATCTGCGTACTCGGAAACACTGGTGGAGGAAGGGATAAATGGAAAAGACCAGATATGGGTAAAGTCGCCGATACTTACTGCAAACATATAATCCTTACAAATGAAGACCCTTATGATGAAAACCCTATGCAGATTATAGAAGATGTGGCACAAGGAATAACTAAACAAAGTCCAAAGATAATAATTGAAAGAAGAGATGCTATACGAAAAGCATTAACATTAGCAAAAGAAAACGATATAGTATTGATAACAGGAAAAGGAACTGACCCGTATATTATGGAAGCAAATAATAAGAAAACGTTATGGGATGATAGAGATGTGGTAAAAGAGGAACTTAAATTACTTACTAACAAATAAAATAATGGGAGCAAAAGGAGATTTAATATTATTAATACTTATAGTGTTTGGGCTTGGAATAGCGTGGCTTGTTACAGGTGGACCTGAACGTGCAAGAATGGATCGTGGAGCATTTTTGAAACCTCCAGCACCTCTTGACTCAGGTGAAAAATACGGAGAGTTTGGTATTGGAATTAAAACTGAAGTAAGTAAAATCCAAAGTGGACTTGATAAAGTATCCAGTGAGCTTGAAGAAGAGCGAGTAAGTGGAGAATTTTCAAAATACGAAGACAAAATAGTGATTGAAAAGAAAACAACTGGTCCAAAAAAAGATTCTGTGGATGAAGAATACGTTATCATCTCTGCTTCACGAAGAAATAACGAAAATATTTCAATTGCTGGATGGCAACTTGAAAGTATGATTTCAAAAAAGAAAATTGCTATTGGTGGAGCAACACCTCTTTTCATCTCTGGTGTTATAAACTCTGAACCCGCAGTCTCTCTTGCACCTAAGGAAAAAATGATCATCTCCACAGGACTCTCCCCCATTGGAGCATCTTTTAAAATAAACAAATGCACGGGCTACTTTGAGCAATTCCAAAATTTTAAACCAACTCTTGTAAAAGATTGCCCAAGGTCCAATGATGAATTTGATAGATTTGCAAATATCCCTATAACAGATGATGTATGTGAAGATTTTGTAGACGATATTAGAAAGTGCGAGATGACTCTTGACTCTTTTCCTATTGGAACATCGAACCAATGTAGTGAGTTCATTTCAAATACTATCAATTACACAGGATGTGTGAAAAATCATAGAAATGATTTGGATTTTATAGGTAGTGAGTGGCGTGTGTTTCTTGGGAGAAGTGAGGAACTTTGGAGAGAAAAACGCGAGGTTATACGACTCTTAGATAATGAAGGAAAAGTCGTAGATACATTTACCTATTAAGAACTCTGAAAAGGAAAATTCCTGCGGCAACAGAAACATTGAGTGATTCTTTTCTGCCAAGCATTTTAATTTGCACAATTTGATCACACTTTTTTAAAATTAATTTTGAGAGTCCTTTTACTTCATTTCCGAAAATAAATGCTGTAGGAAATTTTATTTTAAGTTTCTTGTAGTCAACTGCATTTTCTCTCTGTTCAACTGCGATTATTTTAAATTCATCTTTTTTGATTTTTTTTATAAGAGAATCTATTGATTTAATATGTTCCCACTCTACAGATTTTTCCGCGCCAAGCGCAGTCTTTGCTAAATCCTTCCTTGCTCTCCCAAAACGGTCCACGGGCGTAGGTGTATAGCCAGTTAGATAAATTTTTGAAATACCTGCAGCATCTGCAGTTCTAAAAATAGCGCCGATATTATGAACGCTTCTAATGTTATGAAGTATTAAACAAGCTTTAGCCATAGAAAATATTATATACAAATGCTACAATATTACTAATGTTAAATACCTTTCCAAATCTATTGTTTTTAGGGCTTCTCTCGCCATTTTTAATCCGCATCACAGTCGGCCTAATGTTTCTTTGGATAGGATATTCTTATTTATTCAAAGATAGAGTTACAGCTACAAATCAAGTTTCAAACAGATGGCCTAAATTGGCAATATCCATTGTATGGTTCGGCGGAATACTTGAAATTATCACTGGTTTTTTTCTTATAGCAGGATTTCTGACGCAGATTGCCGCAATCGCAGGAATCTTGATTGCAATTGACGCACTGTTTGTAAAGTGGCTGTACAAAGATCTGAATAAGGTGGCAAAATACAGTAAAATGTTTTACATTCTTATACTTGTTGCATCTTTATCTCTTCTTTTCTCCGGCGCAGGCGCCTTTGCGTTTGATTTACCGCTATAAAAGTCCGCCCAGTAGGACTCGAACCTACGACCCTCTGCTTAAAAGGCAGGTGCTCTACCAAACTGAGCTATGGGCGGTATACAAACAAAACTATACAATATATTGAGCTTTTATTCAAATTTATATCCCTAAAATAAACCTCTCAAGCGCGGTGTCCATTTCGTGAATTCCGCGACGTGTGTCGTGATAGAGAGATACGAGTGTGGATGAAATTTTCTTTAACTCACTCTCCGAATAATTTTTGAGAAACCCGAGTGATTTTCTAAACACAAATGGATTGAGTCCTGACTCCTTCGCATCTTTGGCATTAAGCGAGAGTATCATGCTTTTAACTTGCCAAAATAATATCCCATGCACTTCTTCATCAGAAACATTATTCAGTTTTGCCTTTTGATACAAAACCCAAAGTCCTTTTTTGTCTCTCCTACCAAATGCATCTGTGAGTGAGAATATATCAAACTTTTTCTTTTGCGTTTGACCTTCAATGTCAATCTTTTGGATTTTCTCTGCATATTTTTCAAATCTATTAAGCTCTGTTTTGTTTAATTTCTCTTCAAGGAAGATGAAAATATTCTGCGATTTTGAAATCTCTTTTAATTTTTTCAAAATCGCATTTTTAGTTTCTTTATCTTCAAATAAATTATCAAAAACAATTATGTATTTATTTTCAAAAAGTCCCTGCCCTCCTACAAACTCATCTATTCTACTTTCATCAAAATTCTCTGCAGAGGCACGCACGAAGGACGCATCTGGTTTTTTTAAAAACAAACTGTCCAAAAGCGTGTGGAGCTTCTTCCGCGACTTTATTGTATCTGTTCCATAAAGTAGGTAAATCATAATTTTTTCATCTCTCCCCAATTATCTCCAGTAGAGACATCAACTTTAAGTTCAATGTCGTAAATGTCTTTAGGTTCAATTACGGATTCCATAATATTTTTAATTTCTTTTGAAATCTCTTCCACTTTATCATTCTTTATCTCATATACAAGTTCATCATGAACTTGAAGTAAAAGGTGTGCATCTTCTATTATATTTTCTTTAATAAGATAATCATCAACTTGCGACATTGCAATCTTTATAATATCTGACTGCGTGCCCTGAATAGGGGCATTTATCGCCATCCTCTCTGCCATTGCCCTGATATATGGAATTCTTGAATTAATCCCCTCAAAATGCCTTTTTCGACCAAAATAGGTCTTTGTAAAGCCCTCTCTTGCCGCATCAGCTTTGATTTCATGTAAATAATGTGCAAGTCCGGAGAAAATTTTGAAATATTCATTATAATATTTCTGCGCTTCGGCTCGTGTAGTGCCGAGATTCTCTTTCAAGGAGTTAACCCCCATTCCGTATTGAATACCAAAGTTAATTACTTTTGCTTCTCGTCTCATCTCGGCATCCACCATATCAATCGGTACATCAAAAACTTCCGATGCCATCTTCGCGTGAATGTCTCCTCCTTCTTTGAAATTTTCAATCAGTTTTTCATCTCCCGATAGAAACGCCGCAACTCGAAGTTCGATCTGAGAATAATCAAGTGCTACTAATTTATATCCACTACTTGCGACAAATGCATTTCTTATTTTTCTTCCGAGTTCTGTTCGTATCGGAATGTTTTGTAAATTAGGATTTTGTGATGCCATTCTTCCTGTTGTGGTTCCAGCTTGTAGAAATGTAGCATGCAAACGATTTTTTTTATCTAAAAGTTGCGGAATATTGTCTATATAAGTTGATAGAAGTTTTTGTAATTCACGATGTGAAAAAATTTCCTTAATAATCGGGTGCATGTCTTTCATTTTTTCAAGTTCTGACTCACGAGTGGAGCGCGCACCAGTGCCTGTCTTTTTTTGATTCTTTGGAGCGAGCCCTAGTTTGTCAAAAAGTACTTCTCCTAACTGCTTTGGTGAATTTACATTAAACTCACCGTTTGCGTGTTTGTAGATTTTCTTTTCAAGCGCTGAGAGTTTTTTATGATAATCGTTTGAGAGATTTTTAAGATACTTAGCGTCAATTTTTATACCAACTTCTTTCATCTTCTCAACTACAGGAATAAGTGGTAGCTCTATTTCTTCATAAACTTTTTCAAGTTTTTGTTTTTTTATTTCAGCAAGTATTGTTTCTTTTGCTTCATCATATGAGTCTGTATTTGCAAACTCGAGAATTTCCTCAAGTTCTGGATTTGTGATATCTGATTTCAAAAGCCAGACAGCAACTGCGATTTTTTTTAGTTCCTTTTCATCTACCTCTAGTGGTTCCTCAGAACTTTCAACTTCTTTTTCCTCTGTTGTATCATTATCTGAGCCACCAAAAGTATCACGAACTCTCTGTGAAAGAGTTCTGAAACCAAGCTCTTGAAAAAGAGCTAATATATTTTCAATCTCAAGTGCTTCTTCCCATTTTTCCTTCGGTATTTCAAATTTTATAGGTACATCAAGGCGGATTGTTGCAAGCATTTTTGAGAACTGAGCCTCTTCTTCATTTTCCTCTAAAATACCTACAATGCGAGGTTTTATACCAGCTTTTTCAAACTTTTTCTTATCTTTCTTGAGTATTTTATAAATATCTTCAATGGTGCCGAATTTCTGTATCAACTCCGTTGCGGTCTTTTCTCCAATTCCGGCAACTCCAGGAATATTGTCAGAAGGATCTCCGCGAAGACCTTTATAGTCAATTAAAAACTCGGGTTTAAAGCCAAATCTCTCTTCAACACCCTCTTCGTCATAGACAATTGTTTCTTTAATTCCTTTTTTGAGCGTATAGACGCACACCTTTTTATTATTCACCAACTGAAGCGTATCCATGTCGCCAGAGGCGATTATAGTATCAATATCTTTCTTGTCTTTAACCTGCTCTACTATAGTTCCCAGTACATCATCTGCTTCAAAGCCCACCTTCTCGTAAATAGGAATACCAAATGATTCAAAAATATCTCTTGAGCGGTCCATTTGTGCTATGAGTTCATCATCTGTTTTGGGGCGTCCTGCTTTATAGTCTTCGTAAACTTCATGTCTATATGTAGGTTCCTGTAAATCATAACATGCAGCCAAGTAGTCAGGCTTCAGGTCGGCAATAATTTTCATAAGCATTGAAGACAAGCCATAAAGTGCGCCAGTTGGTTCGCCTTTGTCTGACGTAAAATCAGGTAGTGCGTGGTATGCCCTATGGAGAATTGCATGGGCATCCAAAAGCACTAATCTTTTTTTCTTTTTCTTAACCATATACCAATTTTACCACAAATTTCAGTAAAAAATTCTGCATAAAAAAAGACCCTCCCGTATAAATAGATACGTTCGGGTCTTTGTAAATCCTACAACTTTGAATGAGTTTAGATTTTTAACTTCATCATTCTTTCGAAGGATTTCTTTGTTGCCGCCTCTTGTACTTCAGCTGCCACGAGAGCCTCTTTTGTCGTCGCCCTAAATTCATCAGCTTGCTGGGGAGTTATTGTACCGGTAAATTCTTGGTTGTTAATTTCTGACATTAACAACTTTAAATTCACTACAATTACTTCACCTTGTAATAACTCGTACGCCGTTAATAACAAGATTATCTTCTTCATTAGCTGTTCTCTGGAAAGTTCTTCCCACGGCTCTTTCGTTATTTGCTCAGCTATTTGCTCCTTCCTACTTTCTCCCTCTGCAAATGAATTAGCAGAGAAAGAGGTTACTACTACAAACAACAAAATCAATAAAACTGGTCTGATTTTCATTTTTAACCCCTTTCGGCTAAAAATCTAAAAAAATAAAATGCAGTAATCTGTTGATATAATAGCATATTCAGATATATTTGTCAAGTACTTTACTTAGCTTTATTTTAAATCATATTTTGATGTAAAAAAGGTCCAAGCATATAACATCTACATACTTGGACCAGTTAGAAATCTTTATTACTTCCTCATTTTTATTAAATCATCCGGAGTAAACTGAAGACCGGTGATTCTTACTTCATCCAGATCTATAACAGCATAATCTCCATCTATTCGAGCGCCGTTTCTCATCATTGCAGACCAATTTGCTTCTACAACATCACCAGATTTTTTGATTTCTGGTCTCAACACTAATTTCATCATTTCTGAGTTTAATGCTATTACAGCAACCATTTCCCCAGACGCCTTGTCACCATTATTCAAATCGATGAATTGTTTAACTTCTGCACGAAGTAATGTTTTGTCATTACGTTCTACTATTTCATAATTCAAAACGTACTCATTTCCTGACACTATATAGGAAACAAGCGTTGTTTCTGAATTCTCCTCTGCAAATGAATTAGCAGAGGCAGAGAAAGAAGTAACTGCAACCAACATAACAACCAACAAAATATTTTTCATTTTTGATCTCCTTTCAAGAGATTAAATGTGAAAAAGAATAAAATAAAGAATTAAAATAAAAAGAACTTAATTAACTATGAATAGTATAGCATATTCAGATATATTTGTCAAGTACTTTACTTATCCTTATTTAACCTTAATCTCTCTTGTATTTTCGTCTATGAATTTAAAGTGTATTTCCTGTTTGTTTTCAGGTAATATATCTTTCACATTTTCCGGCCATTCTATGAAAATTAGATTCTTTGGATTCTCTAAGATTTCTTTCCAACCTAATTGCTTTAACTCTTCTCCTTCCTTTAAGCGATATGCATCTATATGAATAAGGTAATCAAAATTTTTATCCTCTATTTTATATATCTTTTCAATAACAAAAGTCGGACTTGTAATGGTTTTCTCAAGTCCGAATGTTTTGGCAATATATTTCACAAATGTTGTTTTCCCTGAACCAAGCTCCCCATAAAGAGTAATGACTAAAGCAGTATCTTTGTTAGGTATAAGATTTTTAATAAATTCTTTTGCAATTTTTTCAGTTTCCTTTAAACTTTTTGCTGTCATAAATACAATTTTAACATAAAAAAAGGGGAGGTCTTTTTGGACTCTCCCCTTTTGTACATCATTCTCTTTTTTATCCTCTTTTCCTTATTCTTCCATAATCTCTTACTTCAAAAGAAATTACATCATTGTCGCGCCTAGATACTCGAACTCTCTCCGTGTATGACTTTGGCGCTTTTCCTTTTCTTTTGATTGTAATAATTACAGAATACTCAACTCTACGAGTTGAGCTCCCAGGAAAAACAAAAGTGTGATAATCCCCTGGGCCTAAATTTGACCTTTTGCTTACACTGGAGTTGATGTCCACGTAAGCATCTTCCATATTGTTACTTACAGTAACTTCTGTGTATGGATAAATAAAAGGTCTTACGGGCCATGAATAACTTACTGTGCTCGTACTTGATGGATTATATACACACCCACTCATCCCGAACACAACTACTAAAAGCATTGACAAAACTAAAACTAAAAATTTAACTTTCATCACGTCCTCCTTTAAAGAAAGATAAAGTGTAAATAAGGTTTCAAGTCTATGTTCATTATATCATATCTATCAATTTTGTCAATATATACCGTATTATTGACTTCTTGACTGAATCAACATATTCTAATTATGGAGTGCTCTTTTTAGATTTTCGGAATTTGTTATAAAAAAGGAGGCAAATGTTATGTTCAAAAAAATCCTATTTGTAGCAATATTATCAGTATTTATTGTTGGTCTTACAAGTATGCAGCAGATAGCTTCTGCGGACCCTAAAGATAATTTAGCAAAATCGTCGGTTGGCGTAGTCGCTGGCTGGACGGAAACGGCAATTTACCCGATGCAACAAGCAGCAAAACCCGGATGGGCCGGCAAAGTGTTGTTTCCGATTAATGTTGGTGTTGGAGCGGCAAAAGCGGCCGTACGTACAGGTATAGGTGCTATTGATTTCGTAACATTTTTCAAAGAGAAGAACATTGTGGACAGCTGGCCGGGAGAAGATTTATAGTAAAAATTATTTTAAAACAAACAGTTTGAGCACTCATAAGCCTAATCTTTATGGATTGGGCTTATTTTATATTTTAAAAAAAAATGATATTATTTAAATTAAGATAAAGAGATCTTTTTAAAATCTAGAAGGAAGGGGGTGAGAACAATGAAACGAGCTTTGTATTACATATTTATTATTTTCATTTTTACAGTATTTTCATACACAACTCAAGCTTCAGATAAAATAAATATTAATATTCAGAAACAAAAAAAGAGTTCTATTGAAAATAGAATTGAAGGTGTTGTGGATGTGTTGTTCGGTTGGACAGAAATAGTTACAACTCCAGCAAAGGGGGCAAAAAAATATGGTTTATTGGGTTTTTTTGGTGGGGTTGTAATCTCTCCACTTAAAATGACAATAAAAATAGTAGATGGTTTTGGTAAAATCGCCAGTGGCAGTAATAGAAAAGAGAAGAGTATTGAGAAGATTCAAACTGATATTGAGAAGGAGTTGGAAGAGTTTCTCAAAGAAGATGAAGATTTAGTTGAAAATAAAATACTTTCTTTAGAATAAAATAATTAGTGTGCCATACGGTCTAGCTATAAAAATATCTAGACCTATTGTTTTGTTTATAAGGATAACCACACGATTTATGCATAAAGCAACATTGTCGCCCACTGAAAAAGACGCTACTATGAAAGAAATGGTAACGTTTGACGAAACAAAGGTAAATAAGAAGATAGAGGAGCTTCACAAGAAAGAGGAAGAGGAATTGGCAAGTATTCTCTCAAACAAGTATGGCCTGCAGTACATTGACCTTTCTCGTGTGCCTATAAACACAGACGCTCTTCAGCTTATAAGCAAAGAAGTAGCAGAGGTTGCAGAAATTGCCGTATTCAACAAAATCGGCAAAAAAATCTCTATCGCTGTACGCTCTCCAAATAACGAAAAGGTAAAAGAAACATTGAAAGATCTTGAAGAAAGAGGTTATAAGACGACAGTTTTCATGGCATCATCGGTAAGTTTGGATCGTGCTATTAAGCGTTACGCTGATATATCATTTGCAACAGAAACAAAATCAGGTGTTCTTGATATATCTGGAGATGAAATAAGAAATATCTTAAGTGGATTAAAAACCATAGATGATATAAAAAAACTTATTACGGAAACACTTGGAATGACGAAATCTCACAAAATCTCCCGAATACTTGAAGTAATGCTTGCAGGTGGGCTCTCCTCTGAAGCATCGGATGTACATATTGAGCCAGGAGAAAAATCAGTACGTTTGCGTTATCGTCTTGATGGGGTGCTTATTGACATCACAGAGTTTGACACTGCAACTTATGATCTTTTGCTCTCAAGGATAAAGCTCACTTCAGGACTTAAAATAAATATTAAAGATAAAGCGCAAGACGGAAGGTTTTCTGTGCGTATTGATGAGAATGATGTTGAGATAAGAACATCAATGCTCCCCGGTGCTTATGGGGAGTCAATTGTACTTAGGATTCTTAATCCTAAGACAATAGCACTTGGGATGGAGGAACTTGGTATTGAGAAAAAACTTTTCAATGTTCTTGAAAAAGAAATAAAAAAGCCAAATGGGATGATATTGACTACTGGTCCTACCGGCTCTGGAAAGACAACGACACTTTATGGGTTTTTAAGAAAAATACAAACACCTGAGAAAAAAATAATAACTATTGAAGACCCTATTGAATACCACCTTACAGGGATTGTTCAAACACAAGTTGATGAGAAAAAATATACTTTTGGAAATGGATTGCGCTCCGCGCTTCGACAGGACCCCGACATTATAATGGTCGGGGAAATAAGAGACGAGGACGTAGCGTCAACCGCGATAAACGCAGCGCTCACCGGACACTTGGTTTTCTCAACACTTCATACAAACAATGCAGCAGGTTCATTCCCCCGTCTTGTTGATTTGGGAGTGAACCCTAAAGTCATAAGCTCTGCAATAAACATTACCCTCGCCCAAAGACTTGTAAGAAAGCTCTGTGAGGCATGTAAGAGTGAGATAAGTCCCGATGCAGATAAGAAAAAAATAATTGATGATATTTTGAGCTCAATTGTTGATAAGAAAAATATTCAGGGAGATGCTCTCAAAATGTGGGAAGCGAAAGGCTGTAGTGAATGCAACGGCACAGGGTATAAAGGGAGGATTGGAATATTTGAAGCAATAATAATGGATGAAAGTATAGAAGCGTTAGTAAAGAAAAGTGCAAGTGAAAGAGAGATAAGTGATGCATCAATAAGTCAAGGATTGCTTACAATAAAGCAAGACGGAATATTGAAGGTATTGAAAGGTATGACTTCGTTTGATGAACTGCGGAGAGTTGTAGAGTTGTAAAGTTCTTTTTAAATTCCAGAATATGAATCTCTAAGCAATGCTTTTAATAGTGATACTAAAAGTTGAGCGCCTCATTTGAGGATAGCTCGAGCGAACCCACCGAAGTGGTACCAAAACGTCCTTAATAAGGGCATCGGGTTGCTTAGAGATTCATGCTCTTGAATGTATATAATGTAGCATAAAAAATAGCTTATGTCAAGCCCAAAAACCAAAAAAGAAACTGAGGTAAAAGCACCTGAAAATGGCCTTAAAGCTTCTCTTGATAATACTTTGCGTCCAAAAAGCTGGGATGAGTATGTTGGGCAAGTAAATGTGAAAGAAAACTTAAGGATTCTCTTAACTGCGGCTAAAGAGCGTAATCACCCACCGGAGCATATATTGTTTTATGGTCCGCCAGGGCTTGGAAAAACCACTCTTGCGCACCTGATTTCAAAAGAACTTACCGCTCAAGTGCGTGTAACCTCCGGTCCTGCTATTGAGAAGGTTGGAGACCTCGCCGCAATCCTTACAAACCTTGGTGAAGGAGATATATTGTTTATTGATGAAGTTCATCGTCTCAACAAAACGATTGAGGAAGTGCTTTATCCTGCAATGGAATCTGGAGTGATAGATATAATAATAGGGAAGGGTCCTTCTGCGCGCACTATCCAACTTGAACTTCCGGCATTTACACTCATTGCCGCAACAACACGTATTGCACTTCTCTCATCGCCTCTTCGTTCAAGATTCTCTGGTGGAACATTTCGCCTTAACTTCTATAACCAAAACGAGATAGAGGAAATACTGAAACGCTCCTCTAAAATTCTGGGGGTTGAGGTGGGTGATGTGGCAATTACTGAGATTTCAAAGCGTAGTCGTTTCACACCTAGAGTTGCAAATTATTTATTGAAGCGATGTCGCGATTTTGCACAAGTAAACAGAAAAACTCTCTCAAAAGAGCAGGTAAACAAGGCGTTAGAACTACTTGAGATTGATGAATTGGGACTAAACGCATCTGATAAAAAGATTCTTGAGACAATAATAATCAAATTTGGCGGAGAGCCTGTCGGGCTTTCCACTCTTTCCGCCGCAACATCGGAAGAGACGGCAACTATTGAAGAAGTTAACGAGCCATACCTTATACAGCTCGGGTTACTTCAGAGAACTCCACGCGGACGTATTGCTACAGAGCACGCATACAAACATTTGGGATATGAGGTACCGGAGAATATGCAGGAGAAATTGTTATAAACTATGTCAGGTCATAATAAATGGTCAAAAATAAAACACAAGAAAGCACTCACTGATGCTAAGAAAAGCAAAGTGTTTTCAAAGTTTGTGAAGCTTATTCAAGTTGAGTCAAAAAAAGCAGGGGGTAATGTTGACTCTCCTGGCCTTCGCACGGCAATTGAAAAGGCAAAGGCGGAGAATATGCCCTCGAACAACATAGAGCGTGCAATAGCTAAAGGAAAGACTGACACAAGTGCTGATATGGAACATTTACTTTATGAAACGTATGGCCCTGGAGGGTCTGCGATAATAATAGAAGGGCTAACAGATAACAACAAACGCACAGCACCAGAAATAAAACACATACTTACAAGAAGAGGTCTCCATCTTGCAACTCCTCACTCTGTCACTTGGGCATTTGAAAAAGTAGATGGAGAGTGGCAAGCAAAAACACCTCATAAAATATCTACTGAGGACCTTGAAAAACTTGAAGAGTTAATTGAAGAGTTAGAAGAGCATGATGATGTGCAGGGAGTATATACAAATGTATAAATATGAGAATTTTATCTATAGATCCGGGGTATGAGCGAGTTGGGATTGCTGTTATAGAAAAAACCAGTGATGAGGAGAAACTTATTTACTCTGACTGCTTTAAAACATCACCTAAACTTCCCTTTACAGAAAGGCTTGAGCTAATTGGAAAAGAAGTTGAGAAAATTATAAAAAAACATAAACCAAAAGCTTTTGCTATTGAAAAACTTTTTTTCAATACTAATCAGAAAACCGCAATGAATGTTTCTGAGGTACGCGGAGCACTCATCTACATCGCACTTAAAAATAAACTTACTGTATATGAATACACACCACTTCAGATAAAATCAGCCGTCTGTGGAGACGGACACGGCAACAAAGACCAAATCATCGCGATGGTAAAAAACTTAATACAAATAGAAAAGGAAATAAATAACGACGACGAGTATGACGCTATCGCTATTGGGCTCACCTGCTTTGCATCAGAGAGAAATCTTACTTAACTTTTATTTTTAGAAATCTGCGTTTGCCTATTTTGAGTGTAGTGTCTTTCCCTATTTTGAAATTTATGTCAGTTATTTTATTACCATCCATTTCAGACACCGCCCCACTTTCAACTAATCTTCTTAATTCTGTTTTTGATTCAACAAGTCCTGAAACAACATCGTAAAGCGGTGTGCCTTTTGCGACAGTTACTTCCTGAGCATCTTCAGATACTCCACCACTAGCAAATGTATTTTCAAAATTCTCTTTTGCTTTTTGCGCTGAATTCTTTCCATGATAAATAGACACTATCTCCCCTGCTAATCTCGCCTTAATATCTTTCGGATTTGCACCACTTTCAAGCTCTGTTTTAATTTGAGCGGTTTCATTACTTGGTACATTTGTCGCGAGCTCAAATCCGGGGGTTGTCATCTTGTCAGTCCAACTCATCACTTTCCCAAACATCTCGTTTGCGCTGTCAGTAAGTTTTATCATATTACCTTCTGTTTTACCCATCTTGGCACCCAGATTGTCTTCAAGGAGTTTTGTTGTTATTACAAATTTTTCCTTACCGAGCATCTGTTTCATTAGAGTTCTGCCAGCAAGCATATTAAATGTCTGGTCGTTCCCGCCTATTTCGCCATCTACTTCCATCATGACCGAGTCATATCCTTGCATAAGAGGGTAGAGAAACTCGTGTATATAAATCGGTTTGTCTTGTTTTTTTCGTTCTTCAAACATGTCACGCTTCAACATCTGCTCTACTGTCATATTTGATGCAAGATCAAGAACTTCTTCAAATGTCATTTTAGATAACCATTCGGAATTATGTTTTATTTCAGCGTAATTCTCTCCGCTAAAATTTAAAAATATAGACGCCTGCTTTTTATATAGTTTTGCGTTCTCAAGCGCTTCCTGCCTTGAGAGTTTTTTGCGCATTGCTGTTTTGTCTGTCGGGTCTCCCACCATTGCCGTAAAATCCCCAATTAACAAAATTACTTTGTGCCCAAGTTCTTGGAACTCACGGAGTTTTTTTAGGACAATAGCGTGTCCTAAGTGGAGCGTGGGGCCTGTTGGATCAATCCCAAGATACATTGTGAGTTTCTCACCACTTTTTAGTTTACTTTCTACAAACTCTCGGCTCGGATAAATATTCTCAACACCTTTGTCAAGAAAATCATTTATACTCTCTGGGTTTGAGGTTTTAGTATCGTTTTTTGAATTCCAAAACATATAGTGTATTTTAACACAAATGTTGTGCTATTATGGAATAAATTATGTCGAGAATAAAAAGAATTAAATTGGGTACAGTTATAAAGCTTGTTGTGATAGCTGGGCTATTTTTGGCAGGGGGGTTTATTCTATGGGGCTCCTCGCTCTCAATCCCCGAGCTTGACTCCTTTGAAAAACGCAAAGTCCGCCAGTCCACAAAAATCTACGACCGAACTGGAGAAATACTTCTCTACGACATTCATGAAAACATTCAGAGAACTGTAATGCCACTCTCTGGTGTATCGCGGCATATTAAAAACGCGGCGGTTGCAATAGAAGACGCAGAGTTCTACAATCACAACGGTATCGAGCCAAGAGCTATTTTGCGAGCAGTACTTGTGAACTTAGGACTTCGAAGTGGATACTACGGACAAGGAGGGTCAACTATAACCCAGCAAGTTGTAAAAAACTCTATACTCACATCAGAGAAAAAGATTTCAAGAAAACTTAAAGAGTGGATTTTAGCGCTTAAGGTTGAGAAAGTACTCTCCAAAGAAGAAATTTTGGAACTGTATTTAAATGAATCGCCTTATGGTGGAAATATTTACGGTATAGAAGAAGCAAGTGGAATGTTTTTTGCAAAAAGCGCGTCTGACCTCACACTTGCCGAGTCCGCATACTTGGCAGCACTTCCGCAGGCTCCAACTTTTTATTCCCCGTACGGAAATAATACGGATAAACTTGAGATAAGGAAGAACCTTGTATTAGATAGAATGCTCCAGAACGGATTTATAACAGATGAGGAACATCTTTTAGCTTCACAAGAGATTGTTGAGTTCAAACCACAGCGCGACACAGGAATAAACGCTCCTCATTTTGTATTTTTTATACGAGAATATATGGAGAGCAAATATGGCAAGCGCGCAGTAGAGGAGAAAGGATATAAAATCATTACGACTCTTGATTTTGAGCTTCAGAAAAAAGCAGAAGAGATAATATTCAAGTTTGCCCACGAAAATGAAGAGAAGTTTAATGCAAAAAACGCAGGGCTCGTTGCGGTTGATCCAAAGACCGGACAAATACTTGTGATGGTCGGCTCGCGCGACTACTTTGACGAGGATATAGACGGAAACTTCAATGTCGCTATTAATCCGAATCGCCAACCAGGCTCAGCATTTAAGCCATTTGTTTATGCAACTGCGTTTAATAAAGGGTATACACCAGAAACAACTGTGTTTAACTTGAAAACTCAATTCCAAACAACATGCGAGCCGGATGATCTGGACACTGAAGATGTAGAAGGAAAGGAAGATTGTTATTCGCCGGTTAATTATGATGGGGTGTTTAGTGGACCTATTACATTTAGAAACGCACTTGCGCAATCTGTGAACGTGCCGGCAGTCAAAGTGCTTTACCTTGCAGGACTTCGCGATTCACTTCGCACAGCAAAAGATATGGGTATTAAAAGTTTGACTGATGTAAACCGCTACGGACTTACTCTTGTGCTTGGAGGTGGTGAAGTGTCACTTCTTGATATGACAAGCGCATATGGAGTCTTTTCAAATAAAGGTGTTAGAAACGAGCCAGTCGGGATTTTGAAGATTGAAGATGGTAATGGAAATGTTATTGAAGAGTTTAGCCAAAGAAACGAGCGTGTGCTTCCGGAGAACATCGCCCTTACGATATCAGACATCTTAAGTGATGAGGAAGCACGCGTGCCAGCTTTTGGAAGAGGCTCTTACTTATACTTTGGTGGAAGAGACGTAGCTGTAAAGACCGGTACTACAAATGATTATCGTGATGCGTGGATTATAGGTTACACACCGAACATCTCAGTCGGTACATGGGCGGGAAACAACGACAATACTTCAATGGAGAAGAGAGTTGCCGGTTTTATAGTCGCTCCGATGTGGAATGCGTTTATGCAAGAAGCTCTTGTGGCAATTGACGAGGAGAAATTTAAAAAACCTGCTGAAATAGATGAATCAAAACTAAAACCAATTTTGAAAGGTGTGTGGCAGGGAGGGGTTGAGTATTCTGTTGATACGATTTCAGGAAAACTTGCAACAGAATTTACACCAGAGGAGACAAAAGAAAACAAAGTGCTTACGGATATACACTCAATACTCTACTGGGTGGACAAAGAAAACCCGAACGGGCAGGTTCCGGAGAAGCCGGAGAATAATCCACAGTTTAGATTTTGGGAATACTCTGTAGATAAGTGGAGAGAAGAAAACGGTTTTGCCTCAACAAGTATTGCTGATATTCCGAGGGAAATTGACGATGTTCATAAGCCAGAGTTTGCGCCTAAAATAACAATTAAAAGCCCGTCTTCAGCCACACAGTACAGTAGGAATAGCAAAATCACAGTCAATATAGACACAAGTGGAAAGTACCCCTTGACTGAAGTTGATATATTCGTAAATGATATATTCATCGGTTCATCTAAAAGGGCGCCGTTCTCTTTGTCATTTACTCCGAATGACTTGGATGTGCTTGAAGTACAAAACAGATTAAAAATTATCGGTTATGATGCTGTGAAAAATAAAGGTGAAGCAGAAACAGTGTTTAACGTGAGTATTTAACGAATCTCTTTTATCGTCTTTTTATATTTTTTGAGTTTCTCTGTGAGATTTTGCATAATATCGCTTTTTCTTAAGAAAATTTCGTTTTTTATAATCGGGTCAATGGTAATAAAGATAGTTTCGTTTCTGACATCTAAATTTTCTTTTTCAATATCAATATTTGCCACCTCTTTGACGACACCAATAAGCACATCTTTGACGAATTTGTCTGGTGGAGTAATGTTCTTAAACTTCTCTAAGAAATTGCTGATGTTGAACATAGCTAAAGGATACTATGGTTTTAAAAATAAATCCTGTTAGAAATCGCGAGGTCGTGCAGCACCTCTATTTCTAATGGGATAAAAAACTCCCGAAGCGCAAGCACTTCGGGATTTATTATTATTCTGGATATACATCTCGTTCTTTTACAAATTCGTTACAAGTACAACACCAATTGTCGTCACGTATTCTCTCTCCACAACTTATACAGCGTTTAAAAACTTTGGCAAGTTTAATCACCTTCTTTTTTTTATCCATGGCCTGTTCCCCCACAAACACCTTTCTTTCTAATACAAAAGTAATGTTTTTTTACAGCTCTATGTGTGCCGTTTTTTCTTTACATTTTATACACCATAAATGCTTAGTATGGCCTTTTCCTCTGTTTCTGTTTTTAAGCCTTTGAATACTTTGCACTTTTCCACATTTTGTACACTCAAGGTCTTTTTTTATAAGATTATGTATACCCCTGGACATTTATTCTTTCTCCTCTTCAAAATAAGATTAAATGAGATAAAATTAACTATGGTTTTTATCGTACTTCTGTTGGAAAGTATATCATGCCTATACCATTTGTCAAACACACCTAAAAACCATTTTGCTCACAGTGGAAAACATGAAATAGTTATTCAGTTTCCAATAATTGGATTCTTCCTTATAATTAAACTGATGGGTAGTAAATTGCACGAGTTGAGGAAACCTCTTTTTTTGAAATGTGTAACCTCCTTTCCGAGAGGCGCCATCTAAGAATGGCTACGTCAACCCAACTCGTGCCAACTTATTTTTACCGTCAAAGAATTTCTTTGGCGGTTTTTATTTATTCATAGGCATCACTAGATAAAAAAATGATGCATCCCCCACCCCCCTCACAATCATCGGCTTACTCAGACCCGCAAACTCCAGACCCACACTATCCGAGTAAATTGATTGGAACGAATCTGAGATATATTTGTGGTTGAAGTTGATATCAAGCGCTTCGCCTTTGATAGCCGAGTCTACACTACTTGTCACCTCCCCTACATGTTCATCCCGAGCACTTATAGTGAACAATTTGGCGCTTGGGTCGATAGAAATACTCACTTGATTGAACTTATCGGAGAAGACGTTTGTGTTTTTGAGAGTGTTAACTATGTCTTGTTTTAGGACGACAACCTCTGTAGTTTGCTTCTTGGGGATAATCTGTTTATAGTCGGGGAAAACTCCATTTATGAGACGAGAGGTGAGGTAAAGCTTATCTGAAACGAAGGAAATTTGACTTCCACCTATATTTACTTCAACCTCTCCACCAACATACTCAAGTACCCTGATAATCTCTGAAATATTTGAAAGTGGGATAAGGATTGGCTTAAAGTCTTTCACTTTTTCGTCAACTGCGATGGTCTTTTCTGCTAATCTGAAGGAGTCTGTGGAGACAAAGACGAGCTTTCCACTGTCGTTGTAGATATAAACACTTGAAAGCTCTTGTTTGATAGCTGACACAGAAGCGCTGTACCACACTGATTTTAAGCCATTTATGAACTCTTGGGATTTAATATTTATTGATTTTCCATCTTTAACTTTAGGGAGTGTTGGAAAATCATCATGAGGAACTGATTTTATAAGAGCTTTATTTGATTTTGTAGAAACAGTTAAGTTTTGAGAGATGGTTTCGAGAATAATTTTATCATTACTATAAATCGTAGAGACAAGTCCATGTAAAACTGCTCCTGAGATTGCGACAGTCCCCTCTGAGACGATTTTTGCGGGGACTTCGATCTCTACACCAAGATCTAAGTTTGTGGAGCGTATGAGGAATTTATTATTCTCCGCAATTAGAAGTAAATTATTTAAAACTGGAAGAGTTAAATTGCGCCCACTGATCTTCTCGGCGATGGAGATACTCTCTGTAAGATTTTCTTTTGTACATTCTACTTTCATATAATAAGTTTAATTAGTTTTATATATAAAATTTATTATTACTACTATTAACTATGTTAGTAACTTAATAACTTAATTTATATATATTTTAATACATATAAATTAAGTTTTATCTCTAATTAAATTGTTAATAAGTTATGTATTAAAGTCTAATACTGTTAATAAAATATTAAATTTTAATATTTTATTACTTTTTATCAAAACTTATCCCCACTAACTTAACATCGCCCGTATTTGATCAACTTCCTTTACAAGTCCACTATCAACTTTCAAATCTTTCTTGATTTTCTCACATGAATGTATAACAGTCGTATGGTCTCGACCTCCAAGCTTCTGCCCTATCGTTGGATAGGACACATGGAAGTCTTCTCGGAGGATATACATAATAAGTTGTCGAGGTTTAACAACTTCTGTAACTCTTGTTTTTTTATAAATCACACTTTCATCTATTTGATAAAAGTCTGCGACTTGTTTTATAACATCTTTTACTGAAATTGATTTCTTTGGTTTTATATTATTCTTTATAAGTGCTTTAACATCATTTAGTGTAAGAGCCTTATCTTTTAGTTGTGATTGGCAAATTATTGAGTTTAAAATACCCTCAAGTTCACGAATATTTCCTTTAATAGTGAGTGCAAGATAATCAACAACCTCGTCGTCTATAATGAATTTATTCTGGAGTGATTTGGACTTGATAATAGCCATCCTTGATTCGTGGTCTGGAGTCGGAACATCAATAATCATACCAGCAGAAAACCTTGATTTTAAGCGGTCTTCTAGGTTCGGTATCATATTTGGATGTGTGTCTGAAGAAAAGATGATTTGTTTGTTGTTGTCGTAGAGAGCATTGAAAAGGTGAAAGAGCTCTTCACGAGTCTTTTCCATATTAGAGAGGAATTGTATGTCGTCGATGATAAGTACGTCGTACTTTCTATACTTTTCTTTGAAGAGTGTGTTTACTTTGTTACTTCTGACTGCGTTTATATAATCTATAGCAAACTTCTCCGATGTTGTGTAGAAAACTTTTGTGTCAGGGTTTCTTTTCTTGAGTTGGTTGCCTACTGATTGGATAAGGTGGGTCTTGCCGTGACCAGTGCCACCATAAATGAAAAGTGGGTTGTACACTATACCGGGCTTCCCCACTACTGCTTGTGCTGCGGCGTGCGCAAGCTCGTTGAACGGCCCGACTACGAAGTTTTCAAAAGTGTAACGCGGGTTTAGGTTGTCGTCTTTGTTGATATAGAAATCAGTAAGAGGAAGTTCTTTGTTTATGTTCACACCTATCTTGTGTTCTTCTTCGGCGACTACTTCTTTCCCTATATCTTTCTTGATTGTGTACTCGACACCACGAATACTTCCAATAAAGTCTCTTAAGATCTTTAAAATTAACTTGTGGTACTTGTTTGAGAGCCAATCTTTTACAAATTCGTTCTGCACACTTAGATAAGCGATACCGTTTTCTACTTTTATAATGTGAGTGTCTTTAAACCATGTGCTGAAGTTTGCTTTGGAGATGGAAAGTTCGATGTCGACAAGTGTATTCTCCCATAATTCTTTTACATTTATTTCGTCTATTACATTTTCATTTATGGTTTTACTCATCTTGTTGATTGGTTAATTAGATACATTATATACGGATAAGAAAAATTGCAAACTTGCGCAAAAAGAATATATATGTTAATAAGATGTTAGTAAGGTGGGGATAAGACGAGACCACAAAATACAAAACCATGTCAAAAACATATCAACCCAAAAGAAGAAAAAGAGCGAAGACGCATGGATTTTTAGTGCGGAAGAAATCTGCTGGTGGGAGAAAAACTGTAAAAAGAAGGAGAATTAAAGGAAGAACCAAACTTACTACTGTATAAAAAGTGGAAAATAAAACTGTAAAAGAGCTTTTTAGTGAGGTTTTGAAGAAGGGAAAGTCCTACCACTCCCCTCACGTCTCTTTCAAAATGCTTCATATGCCCAGTATTGGGAAAAGTAGCTTCTACTTCGTCGTCTCGGGGAAGGTCATCAAAAAGGCAGTAAAAAGAAACCTCTTTAAGCGCCGAGGACGCTCTATTGCGAAGTCCTCTGGGGTGAAGCCTGGATACGTAGGCGCCTTTTTTGCGAAAAAAGGCGCCGGTACGCTTGAATACGATAAGTTTAAAACAGAAGTGCTTGATCTATTGCAAAAAGCCAAACTCCTTGCAAAATAAGATAATATGTGGTACTATGAGCTCAATTAAAGATTAATTAATAAAAACTATGCTTATACCAACAGTTATAGAAAAATCACAGTTTGGGGAGAGGGCTTTTGATATCTACTCCCGCCTACTTAAAGAGAGGATAATCTTCCTTGGTGGGCCTATTGATGACAATACTGCAAACATCGTTATCGCCCAACTACTTTTCCTTGAGTCAGAAGACCCAAAGAAGGATATCTCACTTTACATCAACTCTCCTGGGGGCTCTGTGACAGCGACACTTGCTATGCTTGATACCATTAACCACATCAAGGCGGATGTTTCTACGGTTTGTATCGGGGTTGCAGCTTCAGGGGGTGCGATATTACTCTCTGCCGGCAAGAAAGGCAAAAGATTTGCGCTTCCAAACGCAGAAGTGATGATTCACCAGCCGTGGGGTGGCGCACAAGGGCAAGCAACTGACATTGAGATTACCGCAAGGCACATCTTGGGTCTTCGCGACAAGCTAAACAAAATACTTGCCAAAAACACAGGACAAGACCTAAAGAAAGTTGAGAAAGATGTGGACAGGGACTACTTTATGGGAGCAGATGAGGCGAAGAAGTATGGACTCATTGACGAGGTATACAAAACAAAGGCGTAAATCTCTCACTTGACTTTTGGGATTTATCTGATATGCTATTCTATAGCATTATAGCATTATAGCATTATAGAATTTTAGAACGTTGAAATTTAAAGAAAGGTGGTGAAGTATGACTTATGTATATCCAGCGAAGATGTTTTTTGCGAGGTTATTTTGGAATAGAAAACCATTGTTACTATTTATAGTAATAATATCTTTGATGGTGACAGGTGTATGTTTTGGTTGTGGCCTAATATCTGGATTTAATTACTTTTTTGTTGAAAACAACACATATGCACTATACGAATTTGTAAGAGCGGTAATAGGAATAGTAATTTCTTCTTTTATATTTTTTTTAATTACATCAGATCAAGAAAAAGATCTTCCGGAATATGTAATAGACGAAGCAGAAAAGATTCTCCCAGCAACTGACGAAAAACAAGAAGTTTTTTTAGAAAATCTAATCTATGTGGCAAAAGAGTCCGGACAAATTGAAGCACTAAAGAAGTGGATGGAAGACTATAACAAACTTCAAAAAATTAATTCTGAAATCGCTGAATTAACCAATACGCGTGATGATGCAACAGCAGACCTTTTTGTTAAGACACAAAAAAAGAAAGCAGTGGAGAAAGAACTCGTTCCATCTTAGTAAATTTAAGTAGAACATAAAGGCAAATTGGCGTCGTATCTGCCAATTTGCCTTTTTTTGCGCTTTGTGGTAGTATAAAAATACACATTTATTTAAATTTAATTTTGAAATTTCGTTTTTCAGCTTTTATGGGGGATTTAAGGCAATCAATTCTATCAGAAATTTTGTTAGAAAAATCACATTACATTAATATCTCGCAGTTTTTGAAAACTCGAGCACTTTAAACGTTGAGAAGCGGGAATTTCCGCTTATATGTCATTAACAATAGTATTTGTACTACTTGCAATCGCGGTTGTGGTTGGGATTGCGTTTGGGTATTTCTTGCGTTGGATTGTTTCTCTCGGGAAACGAGGTTCAATGGAACTTGAGATCAAGCAAAAGATGCTTGAAGCAAAAGAAGAAGCCAAACACATCACCTCAAACGCAGAAACCAAAGCAAAAGAGATAGTGAAAGAGATTGGAGTAGAACTTAAAGAAAAAGAAAACCAAATAAAAAAGAACGAAGACAGGTTTATCAAAAAAGAAGAGTTTTTGGACAAAAGACAACTTGATGTTGATAAAGAAGCAGAAGAAATCAAGAAAAAAATAGAAGAAGTAAAAGCTTTCAAAGAAAAGGTGGACGAACTTGGTGTAAAAAGGCAAACTGAGCTTGAAAAGGTGTCAAAGTTCACGAGTGTTGAGGCAAAAGAAGAGCTTATGAAGCTCGCAGAGAAGCAGTACGAAGAGGATGTTATCTCAAGGATGCGAAAACTTGAGGTTGGAGGACAAGAGAAAATAGAACGACAGGCGCAAGAGATGCTTGGAGCGGCAATACAGCGCCTTGGTAACGCAGTTCCCTCTGATGTGATGTCAACTAATATTAATCTGCCGTCTGACGAGATAAAGGGGAAGATAATCGGTAAAGAAGGAAGAAACATTAAAGCTTTTGAGAAAGCAACAGGTGTTGATGTAATCATTGACGATACGCCAGGGGCTATTACCCTATCGTCCTTTGACCCAGTCAGGAGACAAGTAGCGCGCGTCGCGCTTGAGACTTTGATAATTGACGGGAGGATACAGCCAGCGAAGATAGAAGAAGTTGTAGAGAAGGCGAAAAAAGAAGTAAATAAGATTATAAAAGAAAAAGGGGAGCAGTCCGTCTATGAATGCGGTGTGTTTAACCTTGACCCACGAGTAGTTTCTATTTTAGGGAGATTGTTCTTCAGAACAAGTTACGGGCAGAATGTTTTGCAACATTCTATAGAGATGTCGCACATTGCAGGGATACTTGCACAGGAACTTGGCGCGGATGTCGCAGTCGCAAAAGCAGGGGCGCTCTTGCACGACATTGGTAAAGCTGTTGACCACGAGGTGCAGGGTACACATGTGGAGATAGGAAGAAGAATCCTACAGAAGTTTGGAGTGAGTGAGGATATTGTAAAGGCGATGCAGTCGCACCACGAAGAGTATCCTTATGAAACAATTGAATCAATCATTGTACAGGTTGCAGACAGTATCTCAGGGTCAAGGCCCGGCGCCAGAAGGGACTCTGCGGAGAACTACTTAAAGCGACTTGAAGAACTTGAGGCAATAGCAAACGCGCACGATGGGGTTGAGAAGTCATACGCAATCGCTGCAGGCAGAGAGGTGCGTGTGTTCGTCACACCAGAGAAGATAACCGACATTGAAGCTAAAAATATGGCAAGGAACATAGCGCTTCAGATAGAAAACGAACTTAAATACCCCGGGGAGATTAAAGTTAATGTTATAAGAGAGGCACGAGCTGTAGAGTATGCGCGATAATACTCATACTTATACCCATACTGACTTATACACAGGGGTATTGCGTAAATAATGGCTTACTATATAATAATCGGATAAGCAATTAAGGTCGAGGTTTAGTAAACTAACGACATAAACAAATTATGAATAAAGCATCTATTGCAGATAAAGTTCATGAAATGCTTGGCGGTACAAAAGCCCAAGCAGAAAGAGCGGTTGACCTTGTTGTTGACTCAATAATTGGTGGACTTAAGGGTGGAGATGAAGTGTCAATCGCAGGACTTGGAATTTTTTCAACAAAAATGCGCGCAGCTAGGCAGGGCAGAAACCCTCGCACAGGTGAGAGCATTCAGATTCAGGCAATGAGAATTCCTAAGTTCCGAGCGGCAAAGGCTCTTAAGGACGCAGTTAAATAATATTTTTCTCTATGGGGAGTCAATTTCTCCGGGGGAGAAATGACACAAAACCCACGCGCCTAGGCGCGTGGGTTTTGTGGTTTTGTGGTTTTAAAAAAGAAAATCTGTTACTATGCAAACTAATGCGGGTATAGTTTAGTGGTAGAATGACTGCCTTCGCACTGCTTGTATATGCGGGATTAGTTAAATGGTATAATATCAGTTTTCCAAACTGAGGTTGGGAGTTCGATTCTCCCATCCCGCACAAAGCATATCGAGCAGGCAAGCAGGTGAAAAGGTGTTTATACACCTTTTCACGGGTTTCGATTACCCCTACCCGCACAGAACAAAAAACAAACCCCATCGCAAAGCGATGGGGTTTGTTACTAACTATGCAGATGCTTCGTCAATAGTTTCTGCTGGAGCTTCTGGAGCTGCCTCTGGGGCTGCTTCAGGAGTAGCTTCAGGAGCTCCTTCTGCAGGAGTTTCTCCTTCAACATTTGCATTCATGTTTTCTTCCATGATGTTTTATTTTATTTAAAGCTTGGATTTGCCCCAAAGAGCTAATTTAAGCTTGCTTATAATCAAACAAAAACTCGGGTTAAACCCAAGCTTCTATTACCTATAGTATACACGAAGGGCAATTTTTGTCAATCAGGTGCTATAATGCCAACATGAGAGCATTTATTCTACTAGTACTTATAGGCGTCATTGCTTTTCTCGCAATATCAACAATTCCAGGACAGGAAGTTGTGGAACTTGAGGAAGAACCAATACATGTGTTTGATGAATCTAACATAACTGTTTTTGATGAAGAAAATATATTTGATTCACAAGAAACTTCACCAGAATCTGATCCGCCAGCTGACGGAGAAGAAAAACTTCCACCTGCGCCAGTAGATCCACCTGCACAAGCGGGAGAAATGGTTGTAGAAACTGAAGATGAGGTTATTGTTGAACCACCAGTTGTTATTGAAGAAGAACCGAAAATTTCACTTTCTGAAATTAACACAATCACAAGAGGGGCACTTGTAAATATTTTTTGTACAACAAAAAGTGGAGGATCTTTCAAGCCGATTACTGGAAGTGGGATCATAATAGACGAACGAGGAGTTATTCTTACAAATGCACATGTAGCGCAGTACTTTTTATTGAAAGATTATCTTGTAGAGGACTTTGTTGGATGCACAATCCGCACTGAAAGCCCCGCAAAACCAAAATATAAAGCGACTCCTATTTTTATCTCCCCATCGTGGATTGAAGAAAACGCAGACGGGATAACGAAGTCATCTCCAAAAGGCACAGGTGAGAATGATTATGCACTTCTTCTTATTACTGAACATGTAAATCCTGAAAAGACTCTTCCGGAGACATTTTCTTTTATTCCTCCAGAGTACAATAGTGGCAATATTGAAGTGAATGATGAGATTTTGCTTGCGGCATACCCAGCAGGGTTTCTGGGTGGTATATCAATACAAAAAGATTTATATGTAAGCTCTGCTGTCACAAATGTTGTGAAACTGTTTACTTTTGGAAGTGGTACGCTTGATTCGTTTTCAATCGGCGGGAGCGTTGTCGCTCAACAAGGGTCATCTGGTGGTGCTGTGGTAAGCGATGACTTTAAGATGCTTGGGGTTATCGTTACGAGCTCTGTGGCAGAAAGCACAGAAGACCGCGACCTTAGGGCTATTACAATCTCACATATAAACAGAAGTTTTATGAAAGACATAGGGTTTGATTTGCAGACGCTTTTCTCTGGTAACATTACCGCAGAAGCAAATGCTTTTAACGAAAACATCGCACCAGAGCTGACACAACTTCTGGTAGATGAGTTGGAGAAATAAAGGGCACTCGGTATACAACTTTTCAGAAAACACACATAAACTCCACTCCGCAAGCTTCTTCTCAAAGGCACGCGTCGCACCTCCAGCGTAGGCGCGCGCTCAGTCTCGCCCTCGCTCTCTCGCTACGCTCAAACCATGCCCGCTCGGCCTACGAAGCCCTTTGAGCAGAACTTACTACATTCCGACAATGTTTTTTAACTTACTTCGCTACGAAAAGTTTCTGAGTAGGGTAAGCAAATTCAATCTTTTCTTTTTCAAATGCTTCCATAAGTGAGAGATTGAACTTCTCGCGAGTGTCCATGTATGCGTTGTAGTCCCCTGTTGTTATACTATAGACAATTTCAAAGTTGAGTGAGAAGTCGCCAAGCTCTTTGAAATGAATTCTACTTAATTCTGCGTTTTCAAGTGTTTTGAAAATATTTTTTACAATTTCTTTTACTTTTTTAACTTTCTCAACTGGAGTTTCGTAAAGGATTCCAAAAGAAGAAACGATTCTCCTTTTTTTCATCTTCTTGAAGTTCTGGATGCGTGCGCCGGTGAGCTCGTTGTTTGAGATTATGATTTCTTCTCCTTGAAGTGCTCTTATACGAGTTGTCTTGATGCCGATTTTCTCAACTGTTCCCATATGCTCACCGGCGATTATAAAGTCCCCTACTGAAAACGGTTTGTCAAAATAGATTGCAAACGAACTAAACAAATCAGAGAGAATGTTTTGTAGTGCAAAAGCAACTGCAATACCACCAATACCAAGACCTGCTATGAGTGAAGTAACATCAATACCTAAATTTGAGAATATTAAAAGAAGACCAATTATCCAAAGTAAGAACTTCGCAATCATGTTCACATAGCCGATAGCTGCCTTTGCGCTTGCATCATCTTCTTTAGCAAATCTTTTGCTAAGTATATAATTAATCAGAATCTGAATCGCTACTATAACTTGATACACTACCCACACGACAAGAATACCATTTATGAGTTTCACTGTGAGTGCACTAAAGTCCAAAAACTTTATTGCAAAGTAAAAAGCAACAAACCAGTAAAACGCTGGTTTCAAACTTCTTACGATTGAGATAAATGTGTCGTCAATGTCGGTCTTGGTCTTTTCTGCGAGCTTCCCAAGCCGTCTTAAAATGATGTATTGGACGAGCTTGAAAGTGGCAAAAAGAGCAATAAAGACCACCACAGCCTTTAAGTAATCAAGCACGGAATTACCGAAGTATTCGGCACCAAAATTGATACTTTCTATAAATTTAGTCATTGACACATTCTATATTATATTGCCTTTTATTGCAACTAAATATAAAGAATAGCGCTTAAAAGCTTGACAGGATATTTCAGGTTTGTTATGATATGGCCTTGTTGTTCTTTTTAGCTACATACGGCTAGCCACAGCCACATTTAACTTTTTTACAATGAAAGGGGTTTTGAATGACTTCACAAACAGATAAAAAAAAGATTTTAACTGTCGGGTTTTCCGACAATGAAAAGCAAGTATTAGACACTTCCAATGCCGGTAGGTTTGATATTACTCACGAGAGTAATACAAAAGACGGCCTGGAGAGCATCTCAAACGCGACCGTGTTTGATGCTCTATTTGTAAAGGACGGAGCATGGCCTGCTATAGAAGGTAGAAGTGCTATAGATGGTAGAGATCTCCTCCGGCAAATGTCAGAGATACCTAAGCTTCTAATAACAGCAATCGAAGACGGTATGTTTATAGGTATTGCCCATCCGGAATATGGCAAAAAATCTGTTGTTCAAAACCTGAAGGATTTGGAAAGTATCAGGAATGTGGAGAGGATTACCGCATTAGATATTAGTACAAACAAAGATTTAAAAGCTTTATTCAGTACGGTGATTGAGAATATTACATTAGTAAAAGAAGATTCGGTCGGGAAAACAGAAGATGTAAAAAAAGCAGCATTTCTGACTTCCTAGTCCTAATTCAGATGCAGTAAAAGTAAAAACTAATTAATTTAAAGGCTTGTGGCTAAGCTATGTAGTTGGTATACCCCCAAAACCTTTGGTTTCGGGGGTTTTTATTGTATAGTAAGTCAATCGGGGTGTAGCATAGTGGTAGTGTACTCGGTTTGGGACCGAGCGGCCCGAGTTCGATTCTCGGCTCCCCGAATTTTATATAACTATATCTTCTAAAAAACTTACCTTTGCTTTTCTATTTGCCATATCAAGATAAATCGCAAGTACATCAAACTGCCAATCTGTATCATCGTTCTCTTTTTCAAGTAAATATGTCTGAATAGTTCTAGATAAACGCTTTAATTTCCAAGGATGCACATTGTCCTCTGGTTTATATGCATCTATTTCACGAGTAACACTATCTAAGTTTTCACAAGAAACAGTTTTAACTTCTATGAAGTGCAAGATACCCTCTTTTTTGGCTATAACATCAATTTCACCCCATTTTTTCCAATAATTTCTCTCAATTATCTCAAATCCCTGTTTCACAAGAAACCTACAAGCTACATTTTCACCAATTTCTCCCACTTTTTGCTTAGCTGTTTTAGATTTGGTCATAAATGTTACTTGTGAAACAATTAAGTAGATGTTTCACGTGAAATCTTAATACTTAGTAAGTATTCCACCCAATCGCTGGGCTATTTGGGCTAAATTCACCAGTGTAAGCCATATTTTTGAAAAGGACACTTTGATTAATTGGTTATAAAAAATGTCTTTTATGCACATATTCACAGGTTTATCCCCAGTTTTATATGAAAATATCCTTAGTTTCTATAGTTTTAAATGGAAATTAAAAATAAATTCGTAAAAGTTATTAACAACATGCTTGTACTGAACAAGGTCGAAGTGTGCGGATAGAGAGAATCGGTCACGAATCACTAATTCACTACGCTCATAAGTGTTCTCGACCCCAGCTCAGCCCTTAATCGTCTCCCAGACGCGGGCTTCCGCCTTTCAATTCTCGTCAATATTTCACACATAAACACAAAAACACCAGAAGAAACCTAGTGTTTTTGTATTTTGTGCGGATAGAGAGAATCGAACTCTCGTTTCATCCTTGGCAAGGACGTGTTCTACCACTAAACTATACCCGCATACACGCCCACTTACTCGAATCCTAGCGGGCGCTCCGCTACGCGCCCGCCAGGATTCGAACCCAGAACAACTGATCCGAAGTCAGTCATGATATCCATTTCACCACGGGCGCATTTACAAAACATATTATACAGTTTTATTGGCATAAATACAAAACATACAGTAGAATAAATATAAACAATGAAAGAGTCTAAGTTCAACATCCCAAAAGAGGTTTCACAAGTAACAGAAGCGCTAGAAAACGCTGGTTTTGAGGCGTATATTGTCGGCGGTTGTGTAAGAGATCTAATAATAAATAAAGTACCTAAGGACTGGGATGTAACGACAAATGCAAAACCAGAGGAGATAGAAAAGCTGTTTGAGAACACATTTTATAATAATGATTATGGAACAGTAGGTGTTGTAAATGAGGATACACAGGACGAAACACTTAAAGTTGTTGAAGTTACGCCTTTCAGGCTTGAATCAGAATATTCAGACGCTAGAAGGCCGGATTCTGTGGAGTTTAGCGATTCCTTGGAGCATGATTTACACAGGAGGGATTTTTCAATTAATGCTATTGCTTATAGTATCTCTAAAGGACATATTGTTGATACTTATAAAGGACAAGAAGATATAGAAAAGGGGATTATACGTGCAGTTGGGGACCCAGATGTGAGATTTAGTGAAGATGCCTTGAGAGTACTACGTGCTATAAGGATTTCAGCGGAATTAGACTTCAAAATAGAGGAAAAAACCAAAAAAGCTATTAAAAACGACGCTAAAATGCTTGAGAAAATAGCAAAAGAGCGAATTAGAGACGAGTTTATAAGGATTATTATGTCAGATAGACCTATGGAAGGCCTTGAATTAGCCCATGAATTGGGGGTTTTACAGTTTATTATACCAGAACTTGAAGAAGGGTTCGACGTGAAACAGAATCAAGCCCATTCTTATACGGTTTGGGAGCATCTTTTACGTTCAATCCAGCATTCAGCTAAAAATAAGTGGTCTCTTGAGATACGACTAGCGGCTTTGCTTCACGATATTGGCAAACCAGCGACAGCCAAGTGGTCTCCCGAAAAGAAAGACTGGACGTTTCACGGGCATGATGTAGTTGGGGGTAGAATGACTCGTAAAATCTTGACCAACTTGAAGTTTCCAAACAAACAAATAGATAAAATAACAAAACTAGTTCGTTGGCACTTGTTTTTCTCTGATACTGACTTGATAACACTCTCTGCAGTACGTAGGATGGTGAGGAATGTGGGGGAAGAGAACATTTGGGACCTTATGAATCTACGTGTTAGTGATAGGATTGGAACAGGAAGGCCAAAAGCACACCCATATCGCTTACGCAAATACAAATCAATGGTTGAGGAGGCTTTGAGGTCTCCTATATCTGTAACGATGCTCAAGATTGATGGTAAAAAGATTATGGATGTTACTCGTGAAACACCTGGGCCTAAAATAGGTTTTATATTGCATGCTCTTTTGGAAGAGGTTTTAGATGACCCTAAATTAAATACGGCGAAGTATTTGGAAGAAAAAGCTAAAGAATTTATAAAATTGAGCGAAAATGAACTTAAAAAACTCGGAGAAAAGGGGAAATTAAAGAAAAATGAGACGGAAGGCAAAGAAATTGAAAAAGTAAGAGGGAAACATTACGTAAAATAGAATAAAAAAATCGCCATGGCGATTGTTAGAGTGGAGAAAAAGATCGCAATGACGATTTTAGGGGGACCGAGGGGGACGAGAAGAGCCGTAAAAAATGAGCCCATTGATTCCTATATACATTGCGGGTGTATTAAATATCTCTTTTACAAAAATAGTTAAAAAAAGTTGCAAATAAAAATACAAACAGCCACATCATAAAATCCAACAAGCTACCAAATTGTTGAAGGAACTGAGGGTCCACTTCCTAGTATAACTCCTCTAAAGGACATGTAAAGGACACTCATGTGGATAACTAAAGAGGTGTCCTTTAAGATAATTCAATACCTACTGGTGCATGGTCAGAACCAAATATATCAGTTAAAATAAACGCTTTTTGGAGGCTCGTTTGTAGATTTGAGCTTATGAAAAAGTAGTCCAACCGCCAACCTACGTTGCGGTCGCGCGCTCTTGTTTTCATATCCCAGTAACTATATGAATCTTTTTTGTTAGGATTTAGATGTCTAAATGTGTCTATGTAACCGTGACGCACTACTTCGTCTATCCACGCGCGCTCCTCTGGAAGAAAGCCGGTGCTTTCTTCATTTTCTTTTGGGCGCGCGAGGTCTATTTCTTCATGTGCGGTGTTTATGTCTCCGCAGAAAATAACTTTATGTCCTTCTTTTTTTATCTTTTCAATATAGTTTAAAAATGCATCATAAAAATCAAGTTTGTACTGCAGTCGTTCCGGTCCTTGTCCACCGTTAGGGAAGTACACACTTAGTAGTACAAAGTTTTTGAAATATAAAGCCAAAAGTCGTCCTTCTTCGTCAAATTTCTTGATCCCCATACCGTACTTTACTTTTTCTGGCTCAATCTTGGTGTATATAGCTACTCCACTGTATCCTTTTTTGATTTCTGATGAAGCGAAGAATGAAAAATAACCTTCTATTTCACGTAGTTCTTCGGGAAGTTGCTCGGGGTGGGCTTTTGTCTCCTGAAGGCAGAAAATATCAGGATTTTGCATAAGAAAATCGTCCCAAGAATCTTTTTTATGGACGGCCCGCAGGCCGTTTACATTCCAAGAGAGTATTTTCATTTTCTTTTTTTATTATGAAATGTTTTATGAATTTCGCGGAGGTGTTTGTCTGTGACGTGTGTGTAGATTTGCGTTGTGGCGATGTTTGCGTGCCCGAGAAGTGCTTGTACAGAGCGCAAGTCCGCGCCGTTTTGGAGTAGGTCTGTCGCAAAACTGTGACGAACAACGTGTGGGGTAACTTTTTTAGAAATTCCAGCTTTGATTGCGTAGAATTTTACAATTCTCTCAATAGAACGAGAGGTAAGACGAAGAGAGTCTGCTCGAGATGCGTTTTTGCCGAACTGCACGAACATCGCCTCGTCCATATCTTGTCTTTTGTCTAAATAATTCCTCAATGCTTCCCGCGCACCTTGGGAGAGGAACACGACTCGGATTTTCTCTCCTTTTCCACGGACAGAAAACTCGTCTCTTGAGATATCAAGGTCGTTGTTGAGTGAACAAAGCTCTGATACACGAAGACCAGTGGAGAAAAGTAGCTCAAGGATTGCTTTGTCGCGTAAGCTTTTCACATCAGTCCCATCTGGCGCCAAGAGTAGTCGTTCAAGGTCGCCAGAGGAGATAAGGTCAAGCCCACGTTCTCCAACTTTTGCAAGTTCTATACGCTCGGGAGAGAGGGAGTCAATCTCACGCTTACGTAAGAACTTCAAGAATGCGCGGAGCGCTATCAAATAATAATTTTGAGTTTTCTTTTTGAGAGTGTTTTGTACACCATCTGTTGCTACACCGCTTTCTTGGCGGTTGAGCCACAGACGAAACTTGCGGACTACTTCGTCGGTGATGCCGGAAGGTTTTTTTACACCAGTGGAGTCAATGAAGCGAGAGAGGTATCTGTCGTAATTCTCAACAGTTTTTAAACTCCTCCCTTTCTCGATTTCAAGGTATTCTAAGAACTCTCTTTTTAACTTCTCGATATTTTGCGACATATAATATATTGTAGCAGAAAATAGAGAATACTTGCAAAAAGGTTAGATTTTTGGTATGATATTGACACTATGCTTACAGCGAAAAAGAAGGCGAAATCAATAAAAGAGACACGGGTTCACGATAAAGACACTGGTTCTCCTGAGGTACAGGTTTCAATATTAACAAAAAGAATCACTGAGCTTACAAAACATCTCAAGAAAAACACCAAAGATAAGCATCCACGTCGAGGACTTTTAAGTATGGTTGCAGATCGTCGCAAACATTTAAAATACTTAGAAAAAAAGAATAAGAAGCAGTATAATGCTCTTATCAAAAAGCTTGGTCTCAAGAAGTAGAAAGATTTACGCTCTTTAAATATTTAATATGTAAGCATAGTTTTGAACGATTATTCGTTCATATTTTAATAATTAACAAAATATATTTATGTCTGTTATAAAACATAAGAATCAGCGTGTTGGAATTTTTATAGATACACAAAATCTCTACCACAGCGCTAAAAATTTATATAAATCAAAAGTAAGTTTTGGGAACGTTATCAAAGACGCTCTCGCAGGGCGCAACCTAATCCGCGCAAGCGCATATGTTGTTACTACGGAGTCAGGGGAAGAAAACAATTTCTTTGAAGCTCTTGGAAAACTTGGTATTGAAATAAAAAGCAAAGAATTGCAGGTATTTTTTGGTGGCGCAAAGAAAGCCGACTGGGATGTCGGGATAGCGATTGACGCTGTTACGATGGCACCTAAACTTGATACTGTTATCCTTGCAACGGGAGACGGGGACTTCATTCCTTTAGTTGAATATCTAAAAATGAAAGAAGGATGTCAGGTGGAAGTTATTTCGTTTGGACGTTCTTCTTCAAGTAAATTGCGCGAAGTAGCGGATGATTTTATTGATATGTGTGACAACCCAAGAAGATACTTGATAGGGTATAGGGGACGATAAAATATCTAAAATTTGTTATTATTAATTTAATGGCAGAAGAAAATTTACAAAAACCACAAGATAATATAGTTCCTAAACCACAGCAAAACGTTTCAGCAAAAGATAGACTGATGCAAGGTGATACTCCTCCACCACTTACTCCAGCTCCAGTGTCTACTCCAGAACCAGAGCCTATTCCAAAATCAACTCCTACCCCAGAAATCACACCCACACCCACACCTGAACCTAAAAACAAAGTTCAAGGCAAACCGAAAGTTGACTTGGGGCATACAACACAGCTTAAAGATTGGCCCCCTAAGGACGCACCTGCTTCGCCGAATAAAGAAGAGAGTCAAAATGAGAAAGAAGAAGTACCTCTTAGGACAATACGCACATACAAAGACGACCTTGCTCAAGTAGTGGGAAAGAAAAAAGAGTCGCTTGTCAGTATTGCAACAGCTGAAAATGAACGTCGTGTTAAAAATGGAGAACCTCTTGATAGTATTGAAGATGAAGTATCAAAGAAACAGCGTCTCAAAAAAATTGGTATTATTATTTTAAGCGCAACTCTCTTTGTACTTGGAGCCGGTTCAGTATTTTATTTTTATGGAAAAAGTGGTACTGAAACTGTTAAACCAGATTCATCAATACCATCAGTAATATTCTCAGACGAAGAAGAGGAGTTTGAAATCACAGATTTATCAAGAAGACAGATTTTAAACGGACTTACAACCCTCAAAGACCACTCGCGTCTTTCAATAGGTAGGACCAAGAATGTATTTATCACACAGTCTTTTGTTGACGAAGAGGGGATAGAGACAAGAGAACTTGTTGGCGCGAGCGATTTCTTAAATGCTATAAATGCGCAGTTACCGACATCATTTTTACGCTCCCTCGAGCCACTTTTTATGTTTGGTGTTTATCATTTTGATGGAAACCGGCCGTTTTTGATTTTAAAAAATAGTTTTTATGAAAATACTTTTGCAGGGATGCTCTCTTGGGAGAGAGATATAAAAGAAGACCTTGCTCCGCTCTTTGGTCCTGCGGAGTTTGATGTAGTTTCTGGTAATGATTCTGAGACAAATACTCCATCTATTATAGTTCCAACATTTAGTGATTTTGTTATAAAAAATAAAGATGCGAGAATTTTGAAAGATAATTCTGGAGAAATAGTCCTTATGTATTCATTCATAGATAAAAACACGATTGTCATAACTACAAACGAAAATACTTTCAGCGAAGTGTTTACACGCATGACCTCATCAAGAACTCTACGTTGAGATGTTCCTAATTTTCTGCTAATATAAGGTTATGGAAAAAATAGACACACAACATTTTAAAGAAAAACTTGAAAGCGAGCTTAATATCTTGACTGAAGAGCTTCAAAAAATTGCAAGGATTAACCCGTCAAACCCTAATGATTGGGAACCGATTCCCGCTAAAATGGACACGCTTGAAACGGATAAAAACGAAGTTGCAGACAGGATTGAAGCATTTGAGAAAAACACAGCACTCGTTAAAGAACTCGAAATTCGTTACAACAATATAAAACGTGCGTTAAAGAAAATTGATGAAGGAAAATACGGAACCTGTGAAGACACAGGAGAACAGATTCCTCTCGCACGACTTGAAGCAAATCCGGCAGCGCGTACATGTGCTGACGTCAAACCAAAACCAAGTAACTAATGAGTATGTTTTCCAAAATTTCGGCTGCAACTCATCAAAAACTTCTTGACGTATCTCTAGATACACCTCATAATTTTTGACTTCGTTTCGCTCAAAATTTTGAAATCCATTTATACTCAAGAGTTAATTGGCTTTGGTATAAAAAAGAAAATTAGTCTATACTTATAGTCAGTGACTACGAAAAATTTTGCAAAAGTTTACAGTGCACAGACAACACTCTTGTCTGCTTGTATTATTGATATTGAAGTTGACCTTTCAAAAGGACTGCACTCTTTTGCAGTCGTAGGACTTCCAGATAAAGCAGTTGAAGAATCACGCGATCGTGTGTCAGCAGCGATAAAAAACTCTGGATTCAAATCACCTAAGTCCAAAAACCAAAAAATTATAATATCACTCGCTCCTGCGGACCTCAAGAAAGAAGGTCCTGTGTTTGACTTAGGGATTGCGCTTGCATATCTGTTATCGTGCGATGAAATAAGATTTGACCCAGAGAAAAAACTTTTCCTTGGAGAACTTTCTCTTGACGGATATCTGCGAAAGATAAATGGTACATTACCAATTGTTCTTGAAGCCAAAAAACGAGGATTTGAAGAAGTTTTTTTACCTTGCGAAAATGCAGAAGAAGGTGCGCTTATAGATGGCATCAAAATATATGGTGTGAAGAGTTTACGGGAAGTCATTGACCATTTAGACAAAAAGAAAGGTGAGAACAAACTGATTGAGCCAGAAAAGAAGACAGAAGTTGAAAATAAAAAAGCGGGTTACTCTATTGATTTTGGGGATATTAAAGGGCAAGAGAGAGCAAAAAGAGGACTTGAGATTGCCGCTGCAGGCGGGCACAACATTGCAATGTTTGGTCCACCCGGCACTGGAAAGACGATGCTCGCAAAAGCATTTTGTCACATACTTCCACCGCTTTCATTTGATGATGCGCTTGAGACGACATCAATCCATTCTATTGCAGGAATTTTGAACGAAACACTTATGACGAATCCTCCCTTTAGGACTCCCCATCACACTTCTTCGCATGTCGCGATTGTAGGTGGTGGAACTATTCCAAAACCAGGTGAGATAACACTTGCGCACCGCGGAGTGCTTTTCTTAGATGAGTTTCCGGAGTTTGAGCGGAGGGTAGTGGAAGCGCTTCGTCAGCCACTTGAAGACAGAGTGATAAGTATCTCACGCGCTAAGGGTTCGGCAATATTTCCAGCGAGTTTTATATTAGTTGCGGCGATGAATCCTTGTCCGTGTGGTAATTTTGGTTCTCAGCGCAGGTGCGTATGTTTGCCGACGGCGCTTGCCCGTTATCAAAGGAAAATCTCAGGGCCGATAATTGACCGTATTGATATGTGGATTGAGGTTTCAAATATTTCACATGAAAAACTTTCAGAGAAACCTACTGAAAGTAAAGAAAGTGAAAAAATAAAAGAAAATATTTTAAAAGCGCGTAGTATTCAAGAAAAACGTTTTATAGATACAAAAGGAAGAGTAAAAACAAATAGTGAGATGAACAGCAGAGACTTAACCAAGCTTGTAGAGCTTGGTGGCGTCGCGCGCGGGTCACTAAACTCCGCCGCGCGTTCCATAGATTTGTCCCCGCGCGCGTACCACAGAGTTATAAAACTCGCGCGTACCATTGCGGATCTAGATGAGAACGAAAATGTGGAAGAAAATCACATCTTAGAAGCACTTCAATACAGACCGAAGCAGGGTAATCAATAAAGTGACATATTTTCTGAATATGATAGTGTTGTATAGGATTTCAAACTTTTAAAGGGAGGAGAGAAGTATGGAAGCTTTAGCTGCAACGACAATGACATTAGGTGGTGTAGGGGTTCTTTTAGGATACACAGAGTTATATATGTACAAGTTTTCCAGGTGGGTAAACGAAAGTGTACTTGGGAAAATCATAGAAATTTCTTATGATGAAGGATTTCATTCTACAAAGAAACACGGAGTGAGAACATACTACGATGGTGAAGATATAGTAACAAGAGAAGAGTATCTTCAGGTAATTTGGCCTTAATTTAGCCCTTTTTAATAAAAACCCCCGATGAACATTTTGTTCATCGGGGGTTTAATAATTTTTATTTAGAAAGGATTTTTGGCTCCGCGGATTTCAAAATGCATATGAGGTCCTGTTGAGCGTCCTGTTGAGCCGACATAACCGATAACCTGCCCCTGCACTACATACTGACCAGAGTACACTATGTTGCTTGAGTTATGTGCATAGAGGGTCTGAGTGCCATTGTTATGCTTTATTACAATATATTTTCCATAGCCACCATTCCATCCAGAACTTCTGCTTATAATTACATCTCCTGCCGCAGATGCAACAATAGGAGTTCCCGCAGGCGCTGCGTAATCAACCGCATTATATCCATGAAGACCTTGTGAGCGACGGCCTGCAGTCAGAGGTAGAATATAATATCCGCTATATGTAGGACCTCCTACTCCTTTTACAATTATACTTGTACCAGTATACTTTGGCGCCGCGATTTCTCCATCTGGAACGACAATAATATCTCCCACGGCAATTGTGGATTCCAAAGTAAGGTCATTATACTGAAGTATCTCTTCGTAGTTGCCATCATATTTTTTGGTAATACTTTTTACTGTCTCACCTTTGACCACAGTGTGTCGCACTCCGGTAATAGGTAAGATGATAAGTGTTTGTCCAGGAGTTATGAATGACCCTCTTTTAATATCATTTGCCCAAATAATAGTATTCGTTGAAACACTAAACATTTTTGCAATTTGTGAAAGTGAATCTCTTTCACGCACAACATAAACACTTATTTGGTCAGATGATGCAGGCCGTTCTTCAATCTCAGCAATTGTTCCTGATGGACCGATCTCAGAAAGAAGTGCTTCGTCATCAACTATAATTATGTCTCCACCACCTTTTGAAGGATTTGGGTCAATGTTTAGTGCTGCACGCAAGACAGGTATTGTTTGAGAATTATAAACACTCGCAGTTTGTGAGAATTCAACTTTCAATGATTTAAACAGGTCTGATATAAAAGAAAATACTCCAGCATTAGCGGAGTTTGGAGTAGATACAGCAATTAGTAAGGCCATAATAAATAGCACTTTTACTGTAAAAAGAGTACAAGAATTTGTTATTTTAGCCTGATTTTTAGCGGTTTTATGGCTAGGGTCAAGGTCTTGGTTTATAGGTGTGATATATGTTGTTTTATTGCGACCAAGCTGTACTTTACGGAATATATGGCTTTGTTGAGCCACAAAGAAAATTGCTACCAATCAGTATTCTCTCACTATACTCGCCTGAAATTGAAAGTCAACGAGGTTATCCACCCCGCCATAAATTGCTAAAAAAGCAATTTATGGCGGGGTAAACCACACCAAATGTATGTTATATTACATAAATGCACTTAAAAGGACTTAATTCAGAGCAGAAACAAGCGGTTTTACACAAAAACGGCCCTCTTTTGATTATTGCAGGAGCAGGCGCTGGAAAAACCAAAACAATCACACACAGGATACTTAATCTTATAAAAACAGGGGTTGCACCACAGAACATACTTGCGGTTACTTTCACAAACAAAGCCGCAAAAGAAATGAAAGAGCGTGTCAGGGACTTAATTAGTAAAGACAAAGAGATAAACCTACCAGTTTCAGAGCAACGTCGTCCATATGTTGCCACATTTCACGCACTTGGCGTCCATATTTTGAAAGAAAATGCGCAACTAGCGGGTATTACACGGCATTTTAAAATCTTTGATAGAAATGACTCTCTATCTGCAATCAAAGATGCGCTTAAAAAGGCAGACCTTGACCCGAAGCAGTTTGAGCCGAGGAAAATATTAAGTGTAATCTCAAAACAGAAAGGAAATACAATTACACTAAATAAATATGAAGAAAGTGCAGGTAACTCATTTTTCCCAAGAATTGTCGCACAAGTATGGAGAGAGTATGAGAGAATTTTAAAAAGAGAAAATACGTACGACTTTGATGACTTGCTTTTAAAAACGGTAATTCTTTTAGAGACAAATGAAAATGTTTTAGAGAGATATAAAAACATTTGGAAGTACATTCATATAGACGAATATCAAGATACGAACAAAGTTCAATGCAAACTTGTGAACTTACTTACAGGTAATGATAATAATATTTGTGTTGTTGGTGATGTAGACCAAAACATTTACAGTTGGCGTGGTGCAGATATAGAAAATCTTTTAGATTTTGAAAATAAATACAAAAATACAAAAACACTTCTTCTTGAAGAGAATTATCGTTCCACAAAAAATATTCTTGAGGCATCAAATTCTGTAATAAAGAAAAATAAAAAGCGAAAAGAGAAAAATCTATTTACCAAAAATGAAGACGGAGAAAAACTTTCTCTCTTCTGCGCGCTCAATGAGAATCATGAAGCGCAGTTCATCACACTTAAGTCAAAAGAACTTATTGAATCTGGCGTAGAGCCCAAAGAGATAGCAGTGCTTTATCGTGCAAACTTTCAGTCAAGGATTTTAGAGGAAGTTTTTCTCTCGTTTGATGTGCCTTATCAAGTACTTGGCGTCCGTTTTTTTGAGAGAAAAGAAGTGAAAGACATTCTTGCATATCTTCAGGTAGCCCTTAATCCTGAAAGTATAACCGCTACGAAAAGAATCATAAATGTACCTGCAAGGGGTATAGGAAAGGTAACATTTATGAAGATTGTAGAGGGAAGAGAGGGTGAATTAAGTACTTCCGCAAGAGCGAAAGTTGCGGATTTCAGAGCTCTACTAAAGCAGATTTCAGATATTGCCTTGAGTTTAAAACCAAGCGAGACAATTAAATTCATACTTAAAAACACAGGAATTGAAGATACTCTTAAAAATGGAGCTGAAGAAGAACAGGAGCGACTTGAAAACATAAAAGAGCTTGTAACGCTTGCATCAAGGTATGATGTACTTGAACCAAATGAAGGTGTTGGAAAACTTTTAGAGGACGCCGCACTTGCATCAGAGCAAGATGAACTCAAAGAAGAGAAAAACGCGGTGCGACTTATGACAGTGCACGCATCAAAAGGTTTGGAATTTGAATATGTATTCATAGCAGGACTTGAAGATGGACTATTTCCACATAGTGGACTTTCTGATGAGAAAAAAGATGATGAAGAAGAGCGAAGATTGTTTTATGTTGCACTCACTCGTGCAAAGAAAAAAGTATTTCTCTCTTATGCATCAGTAAGAACAATCTTTGGTTCACAAAGTGTAAATATGCCATCAGAATTTATCATGGATATTAATGAAGAACTTCTTGAAGAAGCTGAACTTGAAAATTTAGGAGAAGAAATAATTGATTTTAATTAAAATGATAAAAAAACCTAAAAAAAGTCTTGGACAAAATTTTCTTACAGCACAATCAGTTGTAGATAAAATTATTGAAACTGCAAAACTTGATTCAAAAGACATTGTTCTTGAAATTGGGACAGGAAAAGGAATTTTAACAAAAAGTTTACTTGAAAAAGCGAAAAAAGTCATTTCTATTGAGAAAGATGACGAGCTAATCTCGTATCTGCAAGAAAAATTTAAAGATGAGATTAAAAATGGGAAATTAATTCTTGTACATGGAGATATTTTAACTTTTGATTTTGAAAAGTACGAATTAAGAAACAATGATTATAAGATTGTTGCAAATATTCCATATTACATAACAGGAGAATTTCTTCGCAAAATACTTTCATCTGATATCAAACCATCTAGAATGGTTTTACTTGTACAAAAGGAAGTTGCAGAAAGAATTGCAAGAAGTAAGAAAGAAAGCATTCTTTCAATAAGCGTCAAGGCGTACGGTGAGCCAAAATATATACAAACAATAAAAGCAGGTAGTTTCAGCCCTACTCCAAAAGTGGATTCCGCAGTTCTCTCTATAGAAAATATTTCAAAAGATTTTTTTGATAAAATAAATGAGAAAAAGTTTTTTAAAATTGTAAAAACTGGCTTTATTCATAAAAGAAAGTTTTTAATCAGTAATTTAAAACCTTTTGGAAACAAAGAAAAATTAAAAAAAGTTTTTAATCAAGTAGATATAAGCGAAAAAGTTCGTGCTGAAGAGGTGTCTTTAGAGCAGTGGAAAAAATTTATAAAGTTTTTTGAAATTGATAATTGAAAATTTATTTCTTCTTATCCGACTCCGCAAATACCGCTGGGGTCCCATATCACAGCCCTTCCCTTACCGTATAAGTTTTTACATCCAAGCTGTACATTACAGCTACTACCGCCACTACCACAGTCTTGTATATATACACATCCATTGCTACTACACTTTAATCCACAATTACAACATGGTGCCCATACATTTGATCCACCGGGTGTTGCAGCTCCGCCACGATAACAGTCAGCTGCATATGTTTTAACAAAGGCCTTGTCTTTTAATTCTTTTAAGATTTTTGCAATTTTTTTATTAACTGACTTACTGATGTAATATATTCTATTCGTAAGAATTCTTTTATAAAACTCAGACCCTATTAATTGTTTTTTTAATTCCAATTTTTCTCCTTCCAAAATATTTTTCCAGATTTTATTAGCACCTACTCTAAATTTATCAGCTTCAGATTTTGTAATAAAACCTATTTCTTCAAATACGTTTATATTTGTGTTAACGAAAACAAAGATTTTCTCTTCTGAATCAAAATTTTCAATCTTTTTATAATCTCCACTAAGAAATCCTTGTTCAACAAAGACACTTTGTGTAAAAGCAAGACCGTCTGTAAAATAGTCGGGATAAAGTATATCAAAAACTTGCTGTTCAACTGTAATAAGCCCTGTAGTACTTAACGGTTGGGATACTTCAGGATTAGTAAATACTGACACAACATCTTCAAGTACTGGGCCTATATTCTCAAGAGTTTTAGATTCAATACTTAAAAATGGCTTTTTAGATAGATTTTTAAGCTCATTAAATTGCTCATTATAAGGCAATATACCTGGTATCAATT